>JAUMWS010000121.1 GCA_030529525.1 Porphyromonas sp.
AACGCCATCATCGGGCAGATTCTTTCCGATTCCGTCGTGGTTAAGAATGGAGAGAAGAAGCGATGTGAACTCGTGTCCGCCCGGTATGCCTCGGAAGCTGATGCCCGAAGCTGTTCCGTCCACCAAAAGATCTATCCGGAAGTTTTCGCTCTCCTCATACGCAGCCGACAGCTTCTCCGATGTGGAAGCAAGCTCTTCGATCATCTCCTTGGCATCGTTGTACGAAGGATGAGAGGATTGTGCTTTCAGCAAAAGCGTATATTCCCTCTTGAGTGGCGCAAAGTAGCTGCCCACCTGCACAAGTGTATCTTTATCAAACATGGGTATAAATATTCTTTGTTTTTCTTGTTTCAGACTAAAAAAATAGCCCCCGACGGACTAATAAATAGTAGTCGAGGGCGTATTTGACTCATCTCTCAGCCCACCGGGCTACAGCATAAAAGCTCCGGAATCAGATCTTACCTACAAGGTCGATGCTTGGCTTCAGTGTCTGCTGACCTTCGCGCCACTTTGCAGGACACACTTGACCATCGTGAGAAGCCACATACTGCGCAGCCTTGATCTTACGTAGGATCTCTTCTGCATCACGACCCACGCTGTTGTCGTTAAGCTCTACGATCTTGATGACCCCTTCCGGATTCACAACGAAAGAGCCACGGTATGCCATCTGATCTTCTTCGATAAGGATACCCAACGCACGTGTCAAAGCTCCCGTAGGGTCTGCCAACATAGGGTATTGCACCTTCTTGATAGCAGCAGAAGCGTCTGCCCAAGCCTTGTGTACGAAGTGTGTATCGCAGCTGCAAGAGTAAACCTCAACACCCAGTTGCTTAAACTCTTCATACTTGTTGGCAAGGTCTTCAAGCTCTGTAGGACATACAAAAGTGAAGTCGCCCGGATAGAAAACCACTAAAGACCATTTGCCCTTGAGATCTTCGTTAGTGATTACTTTAAATTCGCCGTTTTGGTATGCGTTTAGCTTAAACTCAGGAAATGTTGTGTTCAAAATAGGTGTCATAATAAGTTGGATTTGTTGTTATGGTTTATATTTTACTTACGCTTATATTATTGCAAAACAAAGTTAGATACACTTGGTAACTTGTTCAACAGACTATATATATAGGCTTATAGATGCAGTCTATAAGAAAAGCTTTACAAGCTCATCCATGGGATAATCTTTCTGCTCTCCGCTCTTCATATCCTTGATGTTTACCACGCCGTTCTCCAGCTCTTTTGTCCCCACAAACGCCACGAACGGAATGTTAAGGTCATCGGCATAGCTCATCTGCTTCTTCATCTTGGCGGAATCCGGGTATAACTCCGTGCGCACACCCTGCATGCGAAGCATATTCAATACAGGCAGTACGGCATCCACCTCCTTTTCGCCAAAGTTGATGAATAGCAGCTGCGTGCCTCTTGCACTCTCTTTCGGATAGAGATCCAGCATATTCAGCACATCATATATACGATCGGCTCCGAAAGAGATACCCACGCCGGAGATATTGTCCAGACCAAACACGCCGGTAAGGTTATCGTATCTTCCGCCTCCGGTAATAGAGCCCATCTCCACACCCACAGCCTTTACCTCGAATATTGCACCCGTGTAGTAGTCCAGCCCTCGTGCCAGTGTAAGGTTCAGCTCAAGCTCATTATTCAATGGCGTAAGGGCAAGTTTGTCAAGGATAAACTCCACTTCGTCCAAGCCCCGGATAGCCATAGACGAGCCGGCAAGCACCTCCCGAAGCACCGCTATCTTCTCTCTGTTACCTCTGTTAAGGCTCAATATCGGCATCAGTTTTTCTATTCCGGCATCGGAGATTTCACGCTCTTTCAACTCCTCCACCACTTTGTCCAGACCAATCTTATCGGTCTTGTCCATCGCCACGGTAATATCTATAATCTTGTCCGCATGCCCGATGTACTCCGCAATACCGGTAAGGATCTTTCGGTTATTTAGCAAGATACGCACCGGGAAGCCGAGCTTCGTAAAGACCGTGTCTATAATCTGAGTCAGCTCCACTTCATTGAGCAGAGAGTCGGACCCGATCATATCCGCATCGCATTGGAAAAACTCCCGATATCTCCCCTTTTGAGGACGATCGGCACGCCATACAGGCTGAATCTGATAGCGCCTGAAAGGCAGCGTTATCTCATTGCGGTGCTGTACCACAAAGCGGGCAAACGGCACCGTAAGGTCGTAACGCAACCCTCTGTCGCACGCTTTGGCGGCAAAAGAAGCAGAGTTCTTAGCCAAAAGCTCCTCGTCCGTGAACTTTGCCAGACAGTCTCCCGAATTTAAGATACGGAACAACAGCTTATCCCCCTCATCTCCATATTTTCCGGTGAGAGTGGAGAGGTTTTCCATCGCAGGTGTCTCTATCTGACGGAAGCCGAAGCTGTGAAATACGCTCTTTATGGTCTCGAATATATAGTTTCTCCGCTCCATTTCGTGAGGAAGAAAGTCTCTTGTTCCTTTGGGTATAGATGGTTTTTGCATCTTTCTCTCTGTTTTTTGATTCTACTACAAAAATACGACTAAAAACCGACTTCCGGAAGCAAAATGCAAAATGCACTCCTCTCTCTCCAATCCCTCATGTCTTTACCAACAGACTGCCGCCCACCTGCCACTCTCCCCTTTTCCAAAGCATCATAGACAGATTAAAAACTTTCTCTAATCGCTTCCACATCTTTGATTGAACAGATTTAGAAAAAGAAATCGCGGCTTGATTTCTATAAACCAAACCGCGATCTATACCATTCAAGCCTTGCTTTCTCTCATTCAAACCCTCATCTCCACCTATTTACACGTTTACCCCATCTTTTATCCCCTTTCAATCATTCTTCTGAACCCTTTTATCTCAACTTTCTGACTTATCAATTTGATGTAAATAGTCTTAATGACTGAATATGTATAGA
>JAUMWS010000018.1 GCA_030529525.1 Porphyromonas sp.
GTATTTATCACATCACTTTTAGGGTTTACAATAACCACAGGTCGGCTTCAAGCGCAAGACAAAAAACAGTATTCCATTCAGGTAACCATCGTAGAGAAAGCTACGGGACGGTTTGCGGCAGGGGCTTCTGCCCGTTTGCTACACGCCAAAGACAGCTCTCTATACAAGGGGAATGCCGCCAATGCCAAAGGACATATCTCCATAGAGAATGTGGCTTCGGGCAAATACATTTTTCGTGTAACCTATATGGGTTTTCAGACGAGAGACAGTCTGATATCGGTTGCAGGAGATAAAATGAAGCTGGATTTTGGGAAAATCTTTATCGCGGAAGAGCCTCAGACGCTTAGCGATGTCGTTGTAACCAAGTATCTGGCTCCGGTTACGGTTAAGAAAGATACGACAGAGTTCAATGCTTCATCCTTTAAGGTTCGCGAAGGTGCCAGCGTTGAGGAACTCATCAAGAAGCTTCCGGGTATGGAAGTATCGGATAACGGCGATATAAAGTATAACGGTGAGAGCATAGAGGGATTGCAGCTCGATGGTCGAGATTTCTTTACCGATAATATCACGATGGGTACCAGAAATCTGCTTTCAGATATGGTAGACAGGTTACAGGTCGTGGATAAGAAGAGTGACCAGAGCCGTCTGACCGGTATGAGTGACGGGGGGAATAAGAAAATCATCAACCTTGTGGTGAAACAGGAACGCAAAAAAGGTCTCATGGGAAATGTCTCTGCCGGATATGGTACGGAGAACAGATATGATCTTAACTCCATGGTGAATGCCTTTATGGGTAATACACGCCTCACTCTGCTCGGGAACTCGAACAATCTGCCTACGGGTGGAAACATGAACGGAATGCCTACGGATCACTCCATCGGTCTCAATCTGGATCAGAATATCAGCAAAAAGCTGAGCTTCGTTACAGATATAACTTATGATGACAATAGAAACCGCAGGAAGGGTTATAACCTCAATACGGAACTTCTGGGGGGTGGAAATAAGTCGCAACAGAACGATCAGTACTTCGATAATCTGTCCGGCGATCGCTCTTTCCGTGCCAATACCCGCATGGAGTGGAGACCGGATTCGCTTACGACCATATTTGTTCGTCCTGCCATAAGGTACAATCTTGACTTGAAAGACTTTTCCCAAACGCACACTACATATCTCCCGGATGGCACGAAGATCAATGAGGGAGAGAGGACTGAGGTTTCAAAGTCTGACAATCTGCGTGCAAACTTGGCTTTTCACGCTGCTCGCAGACTCAATCGTGCCGGACGGAATATCCTCGTGGGAGGTTTCCTGACTTACAGAAACGGCACGGAAGAGAGCAATGTCAAGTCCAAAACGATATTCCATAATCAGGCAGGAAATGAGATCAATCTCGATCAGAACATCATTCAAGCCAATGATGGAACCAGTGCATTCTTCCGTACATCATGGGTGGAACCTATTGCGAAAAAGTTCTACTTACAGTTGGAGTACAACCCCTCACTATCATTCTCCGGAAGCGATAGACGTGCTTACAACAAAGATGCAGCGGGTGCATATATGATACAAGACCCATTGTACTCCAAGAATACGGAGTATAATATGATCTCGAATAGCTTTGGATTCAACTTCCGATACAATACCGGGAAGGGGCTTAATGCACAGCTCGGCTTTGCATGGGTGCCTACTACGACAGAAAGTAAGTATGGTCTGGGAGATGGCACATCGGATTCCCGCACAAGATTTGTCTGGGACTACTCTCCGACTCTTAGGGTAGAGTACAGCAAAGAGCGTAATATCCGCCTTTTCATGGAGTATAGAGGAAACACTTATCAGCCGTCCATGAACCAACTCATGCCTATTGCCGACCTGAGAGATCCACTGAATAAGATAATCGGAAATCCGGATCTGTTACCCGGCTTCTCGCATGATGTTTACGGAGGATTCTCTTTCAGTAACAACAAAACAAGGTCTTTTATCAACCTTCATACGTATGGCAACTACAACCAACGCAGTATCATAAGCAAAAGTACCGTTGATGCAGCGACCGGAGCACGAGAATCTACCTACGTGAATGCCGACGGCGACTATAACATGAATGCAAATCTGAGGTATTCGCAAGGTGTAGGGAATATCCCTCTAACGGTAGACATGGGAGCCGGATACGGAGCTTCTTCCAATCAAGGCTATATAAACGGCATTTTGGGAGAGACCACCTCGCAACGTCCGAGTGCTTCTCTCACTTTCCGATGGAATAAAGAGCCTCTCTCTGTTTCGCTTGGAAGTCGGGCAAATTGGGGTATAAGCAGAAACAATATCTCTACACAGCTCAATAGAGACACCCGTATCTTGCAACTTCATGGGGATATAAGCGTTTCTCTTCCTTGGAATATGATGCTGACGACAGACTATAACTTCACAAACCGTGTAGGGTTCAACGAAGCACTCAATGGAAATTATCATCTGCTCAATGCCAGACTTTCCAAAAGTTTCTTGAAGAATAATGCTGCCACGATAGAGCTTTCTTGGTTCGATATCCTCGGACAGCGCACGGCCTATTCGTTCACCCAAACGGCAAGAAATATCACCGACAGCTTTGTGGAGACGGTTACCACTTATGCCATGATAACCTTTAAGTACAACTTCAACTTCTTTGGCGGTGGTAGTCCGACAGCTCCGGACTCTTCCAGAAGCGGTAGAAGGTATGGCGGTCCCGGTGGTTACGGACATGGAGGATTCCGTCCGAGATAATGGCAGAACAACTTCTTCTTAATCATAAAACATAACAAGAGCTTCTTGTGCAAACGGAAGCTCCATGTTTCTTACCCAAGACGTTTGTAAATTGGACGGGAGGATCAAAGCATTTTGCTTCGATCCTCTCGTCTTTTTATCATCTATTTAGAAAGTTATATTTCTTTACACACGAAAAAATAGCTAACTTCGAACGGACAATGCAAATAAAACTTTCGGTATGAAAAAATTATTACTCAGCCTTGCAGCACTGGTACTTCTTGCCACTGCCTGCGAAAAGAAACAATCAGAATCAGTGAAAGATAATCCTCTTGTTTTGGGTAGCACATTGGAACATGGTGCTCCGGAGTTTGACAAGATCTACAACAAACACTACATGCCCGCATTCAAGGCAGGTATGGAGATGCAGAGAGAGGAGATCGAAAGCATCATCAGCAACAGCGAAGCTCCCTCTTTTGAAAACACGATACTCGCATACGAGCGTTCGGGAGCTGTTTTGCGTCGTACGTCCAACGTATTCTTTGCTCTTGCCGGAGCCAATACATCGGACAGTATATTGGCTATAGAGAAGGAGGTAACGCCTCTTCTTGCAGAACATGAAAACTTTATCAGCCTTAACGATAAGCTGTTCGACCGCATCCGTGTCGTGTACGAAAACGAGTACGAAAGCCTTGAAGGAGAAGATAAGAAGCTTCTGAAGGAGATTTACGACGGCTTCGTGCGCAATGGTGCAGCTCTTGATGCAACCAAGAAAGCGGAGTTGGAAAAGATCAACACACGCCTGGCTTCTCTCCAACAAGAGTTTGAATCCAAAGTAACAAAGGGAACCAACGCTGCAGGTGTATGGGTTGCCACAGCGGAAGAGCTATCGGGTCTTTCGGACGCTCAACTCAAGCAAGCCGAAGCGGATGCACAGGCAGCCGGAGGTAAAGAGAAGTATTTCCTTGTGGTTTCAAACACTACACAGCAACCTCTTTTGGCTTCTTTGGACAACAGAGATGTTCGCAAAAAACTTTTTGAAGCCTCTGTCAATAGAGCAAATCCGGGTGGAGAGTTCGACACAGAGCCTCTTGTTCTCGAAATCGTACGTCTTCGTGCAAAGAAAGCAGAGCTTTTGGGCTTCCCAACATTTGCTCATTGGAGCTTGCAAGACGCTATGGCGAAAGATCCTCAAAACGTCTATACATTCTTCCAAGACCTTATCATCCCTTACATTCCGAAGATAGATGCCGAAACAGCTGAGATCGAAGCTTACGCACGTCAGTCCGAAGGAGCAGAGTTCAACCTTGAGCCTTACGACAGATTCTACTTCTCTGCCAAGATGAAGAAGGAAAAGTTCGACTTCAATGAGGCTGAAGTGATGCAGTATTTTGAGCTTAACAATGTTCTTAAGAACGGTGTCTTCTATGCTGCAACAGAAGTATTCGGTATCACATTCGAGGAACGTACAGACCTTCCGGTGTATCATCCGGATGTGAAAGTCTATAACGTGAAGGATGCAGACGGTTCTCTTCTTGCAATTTTCTACACGGACTTCTTCCGCAGAGACTCTAAGCGAGGCGGTGCATGGATGGATGCTTTTGCAAAACAGAGTTCGTACTTCGGTCAGCTTCCTATTATATATAATGTATGCAACTATGCAAAACCGGCAGAAGGACAGCCTGCTCTTATCTCCATTGACGATGTAGAGACAATGTTCCATGAGTTTGGACACGCCATCCATGGAATGCTTTCAAACTGCAAGTACAACACATTGTCCGGAACAGCCGTAAGCAGAGACTTCGTAGAGTACCCTTCACAGTTCTACGAATACTTTATCTCTGTGGACGCCGTATTTGACAACTTTGCAAAGCATTACGCTACAGGTGAGCCGATGCCTGCCGAACTGAAAAAGAAAGTAAGAGAGGCGGACAACTTCCATTCTGCTTACTCTCTTGGAGAGAGCATGAACTCCGTATTGGTAGATATGGGTTGGCACATCATGACACCGGAAAGAGCAGAAAAGATTACCAGTGTTAAGGAGCAGGAAGATCTGATGCTGGCAAACCTTAAGCTCTACAACAAGCAGGTGCCACCACGCTATCACTCTTCATATTTCCGCCATGTATTCGGAGGTGGATATGCAGCCGGATACTACTCTTACCTTTGGTCGGAAGTGTTGGCGGTTAATACCGGAGATCTTTTCGGAGCAAACGGGGGTCTTAATAGAGAATTGGGACAAAAGTATAGAGACCTGATCCTTTCCGTAGGTAATACGAAAGATTTGGAAAAGCAGTTTACAGAGCTTACCGGGCTCGAAGCTCCGGACTCCAAAGCGCTTCTAAGAGCGAAAGGGCTCTAATATCCATAGATAAAAGAACAGAAAAGAGGCGGTATCCCTGCGTTGGGATGCCGCCTCTTTCGTTTCTCTTTTTCCTGCTTTCTGCATCTCTTAAAAATGAAGCGGACGATAACAGAATAAGTGGTAAATCTTGTTCCTAAAAACTGTTCGGAATGCCTCTCTTTCGGCACCTTATTTTTATATATTTCATACCGATTGAGGGGGATGAAAGAGCAGCCCGATTTTTTAGCTCATTCATGTTGTTTTTAGAGGGTCGGAGAGTTGTTAAATAACGCTCTTTTTGTTTGCATTTATTTGCGTTCTCGGTAAGAGAAAAAGGTAAACGAATTTACTTTTTCGGCTTAACGGGTTTAATTTTTTAATGAACCCGTTTATTGATTTCATTAAACAGGTTCACTGAAATATTTAACCTGTTTAGAATATTTACTTAAAGGACTGGTTTTGAGAACTATATCTATTTGCCTTTAGAGAGGAGGTATTTGGAGAAGAAAATAGCTTTAACTTTCTTTTGTTTTATGGCGCTTATTTTTAAATCTTATTAACTCGAAAACAGGCATTGAAACCGACCGGAAGAAGAAAAAGTCTCAAAATCGAGATATTTGTATTCTGTTGATTATCTTGTGATTGTGGTTTTGCCCGAAATTTTGGGCGAGATGATGAGGCAAAATTTTCCCGATTTCTGAGACGACTTGGAGCGTCATTTTTATATATTCCATCCCGACAGAGCAGACACAAAAAAGGTGCCTTTTCGGACTTTTTTGAGTCCTCCAAGACACCTTTTTATTTATCTCAAGAAATTTGGCTGTTATACCTCGAAAAAGTAAGTGATGTTAGAGTAGAGCCCTTTAGCTCCACCTCTTGCTGCAGACTCCTCTGCCGTGTAAGTTTTGCGTATAACTTCATTGAGCAAGTAGCGTCCTTTCCATAGAGGAAGCATTTCAAGGTTTCCCTCGTTGAGTCTGTAATAGTTCTTTCTCCATCCGTTATCTGCAAGGATGTTCAGGGCTATTCTCTTCGGTGCTTCGTTGTTTACCAAAACGGGGAACTTGATTACCTGTTTGCCGTCTGCCTCTCCGTATGTCGGAGGCAGCAGAGAAAGACCGCCTGCAAATGGGCTTTTTTCTACCGGACCGAGCTTAGGATTGCCTACTTTGATCCAGAATACGGAGAGATAGTGTAGCTCGGAACCTTGCCAGTTGGTTGGTGAAAAGCAGTCGTAATGAACCCTGTACCAGCCCTCTTCCGTAGGGGTAAAGGTCGCAGCGTAGCAGATTTCTTCTGCTTCTGCTTTAAGGTCTATCACGGTACCGGAAGGGGTTGTAACCTTGAAGTCGCCACTCCACAATCCTTCGAGCCAACCCTTTGTGGGAGTTTTATCACTCATGGAAAACTCTCCGAAGAAGAGTTCTACCCGATGCGCTTTTCCTACTGTACCGGTCGTTTTGGACTCCAACCACATGGTGTGTGCACTTGCTACCGGAGCTATTAGAAATAGCAGAATAGGAAGCAGAATTTTGTTGAAATGTTTGTTCATTGCGTTGTCTGTTCTTTTTGTTTTAGTAATACTTATATTTTTTACGCTGCAAATATCACCAATAGTAAAGAGTATGCAAATACCAAACTATGGGTAATTTATCCCCTTTCTCTCTTTCAAAGCCATTCGGGGATAGTCTCAAAAGGGGAGAAAGAGGGGTCGTCCTCTTGATTTTTTTGTAGCTTTTTCTTTTTGTTAAGATGCTATATTTTTCGTATCTTGCAGGGCACTTTCGGGGCTTTATCTCTTCACCTTAAAAGCAGACCCTGTCCCGAAAAGCACAAATTAAAATCAATACTAAACCTAATACATAATATGGATGCCAAAATTTTCACGTTAGAGGCTTCTCTGCCTCAATATCCGACATTTGAAGAGGGCATTCGTCGAGCACCGGATAGAGGCTTTCGCCTTACGCCTGCACAGACGAGAGTGGCACTTCAGAATGCTTTAAGGTATATCCCCAAAGAGCTTCATGAAAAACTTGCTCCGGAGTTTCTGGAAGAGTTGAAAACGAGAGGGAAAATTTACGGATACCGCTTCCGCCCTCAGGGAGATCTGAAAGCCAAGTCCGTTTATGAGTATAAAGGAAAATGCTTGGAAGGTAAAGCCTTTCAGGTAATGATAGATAATAATCTCTGCTTCGATGTTGCTCTCTATCCGTACGAACTGGTTACTTATGGAGAGACAGGGCAAGTGTGTCAGAACTGGATGCAGTATCGCCTCATCATGAAATACCTTGAGGAGCTGACACAAGACCAGACACTGGTCATCGAGAGCGGACATCCTCTGGGGCTGTTTGCCTCTAAACCGGACGCTCCACGTGTCATCATTACAAACTCTATGATGATAGGTCTGTTCGATAATATCAAAGATTGGGAGATCGCAGCCCAAATGGGTGTGGCAAATTATGGTCAGATGACAGCCGGAGGATGGATGTACATAGGACCTCAAGGTATTGTACACGGTACGTTCAATACGTTGTTGAATGCAGGTCGTCAGCGTCTCAATATTCCTACCGGTGGTAATCTTGTCGGCAAACTCTTCATATCTTCCGGTCTTGGAGGTATGAGTGGAGCTCAGCCTAAGGCTGCAGATATCGCAGGAGCGGTATCTATCACTGCCGAGGTGGACTATTCCCGTATCATCACTCGCCACTCACAAGGTTGGGTAAAGCATATCGCCCACTCCATTCCGGAAGCATTCGAAATGGCTCGTAAGGGTATCGAGAGCAAAGAGCCTATATCTATTGCCTTCCATGGTAACGTAGTGGACTTGCTGGAGTATGCTTTGAAGGAGAATATACATATAGACTTGCTATCGGATCAGACCAGCTGTCATGCTGTATATGAGGGTGGATACTGTCCGGTCGAACTCTCTTTTGAAGAGCGTACCAATCTGTTGAAAGAAGATCGTGAAGCCTTTGCCGCTGCCGTGGATAGAAGTTTGAAACGCCACTACAATGTGATTAAAGGATTGGTGGCAAAGGGTACTTACTTCTTCGACTATGGTAATGCTTTCATGAAAGCAATCTACGACAGTGGTGTACATGAGATCTCCAAGAATGGTATAGATGACAAGGACGGCTTTATATGGCCAAGCTATGTGGAAGATATCATGGGGCCGGAACTGTTCGACTATGGTTATGGCCCGTTCCGTTGGGTCTGTCTTTCCGGTAAAGAGGAGGATCTTCTCGCCACAGACCATGCTGCAATGGAGTGTATAGACCCGAATCGCAGAGAGCAGGATAGAGACAATTATATCTGGATCAGGGATGCAGAGAAGAATGCTCTTGTGGTCGGAACAAAGGCTCGTATCCTCTACCAAGATGCAGTAGGCCGACAACAAATAGCTTTACGCTTCAACCAAATGGTGCGTGAAGGTAAGGTGGGACCTATCATGTTGGGTCGAGATCATCATGATACTGCGGGTACAGACTCTCCTTTCCGTGAGACATCGAACATCAAAGACGGTTCGAATGTAATGGCAGATATGGCTGTACAATGCTTTGCGGGGAATGCTGCCCGTGGTATGAGTCTTATCGCTCTACACAATGGAGGAGGAGTAGGTATCGGTAAGAGTATCAACGGTGGTTTCGGTATGGTCTTGGATGGCTCCGAACGTGTAGATACCATTCTTCGTACAGCCATGCTTTGGGACGTGATGGGCGGTGTGGCAAGACGCTCATGGGCTCGGAACGAAAATGCGATGAGCACTTCCGAAGAGTTCAACCGTACACACGCCGGTGAAGGATATCATATCACCATCCCTTATCTTGTAGACGATGCTCTACTCGATAATCTTTTGAAGTAAAACCTATAAAACTAAATACAAATAACTTTCATATTCAACCACGATTTAAGATGGCAACTGTAAAAAGACTTATGGAGTGCGTGCCTAACTTCAGTGAAGGTCGCAACAAAGAGATTATAGAAAAGATTGTTCAACCATTCCGTGCAACAGATGGTGTAAGACTGCTCGACTATAGCAGCGATGAAGACCACAACCGTACGGTGGTTACCGTTGTTGGTGAGTTGGAACCTCTAAAAGCTGCCGTATTGGAAGCCATAGGCATAGCTCAACAACATATAGACCTTACGAAGCATGAAGGACAACACCCACGTATGGGTGCTGTGGACGTTGTGCCATTCATTCCTATCAAAAATGTTACTGTGGATGATGCTATCGCTCTATCCAAAGAGGTGGGAGCTGAGATAGCAAGTCGCTACAATATCCCTGTATTCCTTTATGAAAAGTCTGCTTCTGCTCCGCACAGAGAAAACCTTGCAGCGATCCGCAAAGGCGAGTTTGAAGGTATGGCAGAGAAGATCAAACAAGAGGAGTGGAAGCCTGACTTCGGTCCTGCAGAGCGTCACCCGACCAGCGGAACAGTGGCAGTAGGTGCACGTATGCCTCTTGTGGCTTATAACGTAAATCTTAATACATCGGATCTTGAGATAGCTTCTGCCATCGCTAAGAAGGTTCGCTTTATCGGTGGAGGTCTTCGCTTCTGCAAGGCTATGGGTGTAGAGCTTACAGACAGAGGTATCACTCAAGTCTCCATGAATCTTACAGACTATACAAAGACTGCAGTCTACCGTGCCCACGAAATGGTTCGCATGGAGGCTCGCAGATATGGTGTGGAGATTGTAGGTGCTGAGATCGTAGGGCTTGTTCCTATGGCTGCTCTTATAGACGTGGCAGAGTACTATCTTGGCTTGGAACAATTCTCTATAGATCAGGTGTTGGAAAATAAAATAATGGAATAAAACGATGAAACCTGTCGGCAATATTTTTATCAAGAACATTGCTCAGATTGTAACCTGTGAGGGAGACAAGGCTAAGCGAGGAGCTGCAGAGATGAACGCCATAGGCGTTATCGAAGGTCCCGCAGCCATAATCGCCCGTAACGGTATCGTAACTTATGTTGGCAGCATGACGGGTGTCTCTGAAGAGGACGCTCGTGGCTGTCATGAAGTAGACGCTTCGGGCTGCTGTGTCCTCCCCGGATTTGTCGATAGCCATACGCACCTTGTTTTCGGAGGGTATAGGGAAGACGAATTCCAGTGGAGACTTGCAGGTGATAGCTATATGAGCATTATGGAGCGCGGCGGAGGTATTGCAAGTACCATGAGAGCCACTCGTAATGCAACGGCTGAAGAGCTTACAAACTCCGGTAGAGAGCATCTGGATGCCATGCTGAGACAAGGTGTTACCACTGTGGAAGCAAAGAGCGGTTATGGTATGGACCTGGAAACAGAGATTCGCCAGCTCGAAGCCGCTGCCGAACTGGAGCGCACACATCCTATCTCAATCTATTCTACCTTTATGGGAGCACACGATACTCCTCCGGAATATAAGGGGAGGGAGATGGAGTTCATTCATTTCCTACTGAAGGAGGTTATGCCTGTTGTCAAGGAGCGTAACCTTGCGGAGTGTTGCGATATCTTTACGGAAAAAGGGGTCTTCGATCATGAGCAGACTCGTGTTCTCCTTAATGGAGCCAAAGAGATGGGCTTTGCTGTAAAAATGCATGCCGATGAGATTATCCCGTTTGGTGGAGCGGAAGTTGCTGCGGAGCTTGGATGTTTGTCAGCAGACCACTTGTTGCAGATTTCGGATAAGGGTATCGCTGCCATGGCAAACAGCAATACTGTTGCCACTGTGCTTCCTTGCACCGCTTTCTCTTTGAAGGCAGAGTATGCTCCTGCTCGTAAAATGATAGATGCCGGCTGTGCTGTGGCTATGGCTTCAGACCTTAATCCGGGTAGTTGCTTCTCTTCCTCTGTTCCTCTTATGATAGCTCTTGCTACCATATATATGAATATGACGGTAGAGGAAACTATCACGGCTCTTACTATCAATGGGGCTGCTGCTATCGGTAGAGCAGATCGGGTGGGCAGCATTCAGGTCGGCAAGCAAGCCGATATGGCTATTATCCGCTTCCCTTCATATAAGTTCCTTTCTTATCATTTCGGTATGAACTTGGTTAGAGATACCATTAAGAGCGGTGTCCGTTATCCTGTGATCTAATTTCTATTGTACAAAACTTAAATTATTTATTCCCTAAGACAATGCTTAAAGACTTAAACATACAAGAATTTATACTCGAAACTGCAGGGTCCGAACCTGTTCCGGGTGGCGGTAGTATCTCTGCTCTTAATGGAGCTATAGCAGGTGCACTTTCTCAAATGGTGGCTAATCTTACCATCGGTAAGAAGCGTTATGTAGATGTGGAAGAAGAGATGAAAGAGTTGGCCGTAAAGGCTGAAGCTCTCCGTCAGGAACTTATTGCGGATATTGATAGAGATAGCGATGCTTATCGCTTGGTATTTGAAGCGTTTAAGCTTCCTAAAGAGACAGAAGAAGAGAAGGCTTATCGCTCTGAACAGATACAAGAACGCACCAAACTTGCTGCCAATATTCCTATGGCAGTGGCAAGGCGTGCGCACGAACTACTGACTCTTGCAGAGACAGTGGTGGCAAAGGGTAATAATAATGCTATTACCGATGGTTGTGTTGCGATGATGTGTGCTCGGACTGCGGTGTTAGGTGCATTGCTTAACGTTCGTATCAATCTTACTTCTATCACAGATCAGGAGTTTGTACGTGCTTTGGCTGAAGAGGCAGATCGCCTGGAAGCCGATGCCATTGCAAGAGAGAAAGTTATTTTTGAGAAAACAAAAGAGTCCCTACAATAGTATAGATACGGACTTATCCTATTTGTTATGGAAAGAAAGATTATTGTAGGCGGTGCAGATCTTACCATTGAACAGTTGGAGGCGTTTATTCTCCATCCTCATGTCGTGGAGTTGGCACCGGATGCGATCAGAAAGATAGAGCATTGCAGGGAGTATCTCGACCGTAAGGTTGAAACATCGGACCGCCCTTTGTATGGTATTACCACAGGATTTGGTTCGCTTTGCAATAGAAGTATCTCTTCGGAAGACCTTACCACTTTGCAGGAGAACCTTATCAAGAGCCACGCTTGCAGTACCGGAAAAGAGGTGAAAAAGGAGATTATACGCTTGATGATGCTTCTCAAAGCTCATGCTTTATCCTTCGGACACAGTGGTGTACAACTCTGTACTGTGCAGTGGATTGTAGAGATGCTGAATAAGGATATTACTCCGGTAGTATTCGACAGAGGTTCTCTTGGAGCATCAGGAGACCTCGCTCCTCTTGCGAACCTTTTCTTACCGATGATCGGATACGGAGAGGTGTTCTACAAAGGAGCAAGAGTGCCTGCAAGAGAGGCATTGGAAGAGGCAGGTGTTGCCTTTGTTACTCTTAAAAGTAAGGAGGGATTGGCCCTGCTCAATGGTACGCAGTTTATGTCTTCTCACGGTGTATATGCTCTTATACAGGCGAAGAAGATTCTTACCATGGCCACAAGTATAGCAGCCCTATCTCTTGAAGGTTTTAACGGATTGGATGCTCCTTTTACGGAAGAACTGCATACTATTCGTAACCACAAAGGGCAGGTGGAGATTGCACGCCATATGAGAAAAATTCTTGAAGGCAGTGCACACGTTCGTGAGCCTAAACCATACGTACAAGATCCTTACTCCTTCCGCTGTATTCCACAGGTACATGGAGCTTCATACGATGCTATTGCTCACGTTCGTCGTGTGGTGGAAGAGGAGATTAATGGAGTAACCGATAACCCAACCATATTCCCGGATCAGGATATGATCCTCTCCGGAGGGAACTTCCACGGACAGCCGTTGGCGATTGTGTATGACTTCCTTGCTCTTGCTCTTGCCGAACTGGGTAATATATCCGAACGTCGTGTGGCTCAACTTATTTTCGGTTTGCGTGATCTGCCTGAATTCCTCGTGGCAAAGCCGGGACTCAATTCCGGTTTTATGATTCCACAATATGCGGCAGCTTCTATGGTCAGCCAGAATAAGATGTACTGCTTCAATGCAGCATCGGATTCTATCGTTAGCTCAAATAACCAAGAAGATCATGTCTCTATGGGTGCAAATGCTGCAACAAAGCTTCTGCCGCTTATAGACAATCTTTATCGTATCTTTGGTATTGAGCTTATGAATGCGGCACAAGCCTTTGAGTTTCGTCGTCCGGCTACTACATCTCCTGTCTTGGAAACACTTCTTAAGGAGTTCCGTGCAGTAGTACCAAAGGTGGAAGATGATGTTGTAATGTATAAGCAGATAGAGGATGCTTACAACTTTGTTCAGTCCTATCCTTTTGTTGCGATGTAATCAGGCATTTATCAATACATGTTTTCATGACTTCAGCGTCCACATCCAGAAGGTTGTGGACGCTGTTTTTATGTCCTAAAAACTGTATTTTGCTTTAATCCATACTTCCGAGTTGTTTTCATACAATCCGAACATTCCTTCGTCTCCTCCCAACCAATCGAATCCGGCGGAAAGTCGGATATTGTCGTTCAGAGCATAGTCTGCAATAAATCTACTGAACCATCCTTTGTGGTTGAGATCAAAATAGGTGAAGTTGGAGAGTTGGAGAGTGCTTCCGAAAAGTCTTTTTGACACATTAAAGGTTAGAAGAGAGCTATGGCGAGACTGAGAAATCTGTTTTTCATATTTGAAGATGCTTTCACTTGAGAGTTGTGCCATTATGGTCCACTCATTGGGTGCGTACCAGTCCAATCCCAACAACCAGTTAACGGTGTTAAACCCTTTCTGTGGAACAGCTTCGGCTTTGGGGTGATAGCTAAAATGTTTGTCAAAATTAAATGCTGTCTCCCCCCGTAAAACAAATTGTCCCAAAGGTTTTGAAAAGTCCCCTCCTATGAATCCCATTCGATAAAATTCGGGAGAGATTACGATACCTTGTGGCGAAGGTTTGTAGCTTAAAACCGGTATCTTGTTCCAAGTGTGCAATCCGGCTAAAGAGAAGTCAATCCCCGGTAAAGTAAAACAGACTCTTCCTCCATACTCTATATTTGAGAATTTAAAAGCAGGTTTACTTTTGCTGTCATCCCAGATAATAGGATTTCCGGCTCCTTTTGAAAAGATATTCCATGGGTTATCGGGACTTGTTGGTAATATGTAACCTTGAAATGTAGGAACAAGAACCACTTCAAACTTCATCTTACTATTGAAAAGAAAGAAGCGAAGAGCATTTACGGGCATACGGATGTTATCGTAATCTTGAGCTAAAAACTCCGTCATATCCATAGGAGAAACCAAATCTGTTATGCGAACTCCATCTGCGGAACCCCAAATCACAAGTTGTCTCCCAATACGAAATCCCCAATTCTCTTCCCTATGATCAAGATAGGCTTCTCGTAGTTCGGATCCGGTACGATCCTTTAGAAGAGCATTGTAGGATGCGTTAAGAGATACAAAGAGAGAAGAAGAGTGAAAGGTTTTTTCTATTTCTCCACGTACTCGAGTTCGAGAGGAGAGAAAATTATTGGGTGTGTTCACTCGTAACGCATGATAGGTATCTACAAAACCTTTAATCTTCCATGATTGCTCCTCCTCTTGCCCCCATCCTCTTTGGGAAAATCCAAAGAGGAGAGGAGTTAGAAGGCATAGAATCTTGAGATGGTTACTTATTCTATTCATTTTATAGTCTTCCTTTTTCCAGAGTTGTTACATTGAATTTAGACTCATCCATTGGGAGATCATATTGTGGATTGGTTATCTCAAGTATTGTTTGGTGCCCTGTCTGCACATTCGTCATACTTAGCCTTTGCGCAACCCAGTAACCTTGTACTCGAGTGATGTCAGACATTTCAAGAAGGCGGTGTAGTTTCTCCATTTTATCATAGTACTCCACCTTTATGGGAATTAAACAATCCGTCCGTATCCATGATATTTTTTTAGTATATATATCACGCTTGTCTATTGGAGTAGATTCAAGTTTCCAACATTTATGTCCACCGATAGTTTCTTCTCCCAGCAGTTTGTGAACATCTTCGTCTACATTTCGTTGTCCCATATCATCGTAGGTGAAATCACTTCCCATGAAGTAGTCTTTCTTTGCGGACGAGCCACTTATTCGACGAACTTTCTTCATGGCCGGTAGGTAGAGCCATTTATCATCTTCCTTATCCGGATTGTCATAATCCCATGTGAGAAATCCGGTTCCTTTTACATCTCCGGGATATTGAAAGAACATAATGCTCTTACGATCTTTTTTATCTGCACCCACATCTATAGAATATGAAGTAATCTTGCGTTCACGAATACTACCCCGCTTGTTAATAAGCTTCATAACTAATTCAGACTGGCGAGTATTTCCATCCGGTCTATCTTTAACTTTTTGGGCAATCTCTCTACCTGTTTGTGCAGATGCCCCCATAGCAAATATCATTGCCACGAAAGTTGTCAAAATTGTCCGTCTCATTTTATCTTCACTTTTATTGATTTTGGTTTCTTGACCTATTTTTATGCGCCGGCGAAGCGATATTCGGCTTGGATATCTTCTGTAAGGAATGTGAAAAGATTTTCTGTCAAACGGTCTGCCAAGTCGATGGCAGACTGCATTGTCTTTTCTGAGAACTCTTGAAGCATATCACGAGCTTTGGATGGGGCTTGCTTTACAATTCTCATGTATTCTTCTTCCATTTCTGCTTGTCGTTTTGCCGTTTCGGCTTCCCATGTAAGATATGCATTCTGAATGAAAGGAGCGTAGCGATTGAAGTTGACCATTCCCAATGCTTGAACTTTCCTGAATTTCCAATATGCAGAGTCATTGCTTGACTGATTGCCTCCCTTGGTGTAGGCATCTATGTAGCGAGTCATTCCCTGATAGAATGGAACAAAGACACCAAGAGCCGCCATACCCATGGCAACATAGTTGACTTCTCCAATCTCTTTCGGTAAGTGTGGGCGCACATGTAAAATGTGTGTTTGTGTTGTACGGAAGATGCTTACAGGGCGATAACGCTCATTGGGATTTTTGTTGAGATAGGGATCGTGTTCGGTCCCTTGATAATGAAAACGAAAAGCCTGCTTAAGATCTTCCAGAGAAATCCGTCGTTCAGCTTGTGCATATACGGGAAAGCTATTAACAGCTACATCATTGTGAATAGACGGGCTAAACATCTTCTGTAGTCCCCATACACGAGGATAATTATAGGTTGTATCTAACTCTATATCTCGAGCATATGCCTCATGGAAATCAAAAGCTCCTGATGCGGGATTGTAAAGACCATTGTTTTGAGCAAATTCAATGAGATCGTTTGATGCCAGGAAGTTCTCTTTGTCGTTTGGATCGTACTCTCTGAAGCGACTTTGATTGCCGGTAACGAAATAGACTGTCTCAGGAATACGGCATGCCAGCCAGCGGTGTCCACAAGCAGTTTCAAGGTACCATATCTCTTTGTTGTCTACGAATCCGACACCAAAGCCCTCGGCAATCCCATGCTTTTCAATGAGCATACCTAACCTCTCGACCCCTTCTCGTGCAGTCTGTATGTACGGAAGTACAATGTTGAAAACACTATTTTCTGCAACTCCATTTTCTACAAGAGGATCTGCTTCAAGAGCCTTGTCGTTGCTGAAAATACTTTCAGTTGCACTCATTCCTACTCCTGCGGTATTGAAGCCGGCACTACCCCAATGTCCGGGTAGGTGAAAAGGAGCAAGAGCAGTATATCCAAAAGCCTTATTCGGCAATGTACATCGGAAAGGACTATCTATGGCAGTAAATTTTCGCTCCGGGCTTTCAATGTCTTCATGAATTTCGAGATTCTTTGCAAACATTGCATTCCAATCTTCCGAGCGCGCAACGACCATTGAGCCGTCATTTGTCATCTCTTTTCCAACGATAATAGTTGTACACTCCGAGGGATATTGTGTAGAGGAGAGCACATTTTCTCTTTGTTCTTTACTTTTCATATGGTTGATTTTTTATTTAATATATTATTTTCAGTTTTAAGGATTTGACGCCATTTTTTCGGGTTACAATTCTGTCTGACTTTTTAGCATCTTCATATAAGTAGGAGACTTCTCTCGCAACTCCGCATCTGTTCCCATAGCTTCTATTTTTCCTTCATTCAAGAGTAAAATCTTGTCAGCACTTCTGATCGTTCTCATTCTGTGGGCTATTACAATGACGGTTTTGTTTTTGATAAGTTCCGAAAGAGCTTCTTGTATGAGACTTTCATTTTCAACATCGAGAGAGGCAGTTGCTTCGTCCAATAGAATAATCGGAGCATTTTTTAGAATCGCTCTTGCAATAGAGATACGCTGGCGCTCTCCTCCTGAAAGTCGCTCTCCGTTTTCTCCGATAATAGAGTCTATGCCTTCGGGCATTTTTCTTATAAATTCATCGCATCGAGCTATTTGTGCTGCACGAAGAACTTCTTCGTCCGTAGCTCCCTTTTTCCCTATACGTATATTGTCCTTTATACTTGCGTTAAAAAGGACTACATCCTGAAAAACGATAGCGAAGTTTTTCAGAAGAGTTTCAGGGTCTATTTTGCTAATATCTTCTCCTCCAAGCAGAATTTGTCCTTTTTGTATATCCCAGAATCGTGCTGCCAGCTTGGTAAGTGTCGTTTTGCCACTACCGGAAGGCCCAATTAGAGCTGTTACCTCTCCTTGTTTGGCGGTAAAACTTACTCCATTGATAACCGAATAATCTTCGTAACCAAACTCTACATTTTTAAATTCGATATCGAAGTTTTTGAGATCCATCTCGTGTTTACCTTCCTGAATGGGCATGGTTTTTATCTCTTTTATTCGGGCAACGACGCCATCAAGCATTACAATCATTGCCATGAAAGAGAGAATACCTTCGATAGGAAGATAGATGCTTGTCGTTAGCATCAGGTATGCGATGTATACAAGAATATCTATCTCTCCGGCTATAAGCATGTCCGCTCCGATGATGGCTACTGTTACTATCCCGAGCTTCATCAGTATTCCCGAAAAGGAGGTTGCGATACCGGAAGAGAGTTCTGCTTTTATTTTTGTCTTGGTGGTGGCATCAACTTTTTCAAAAAACTCATCAAGGCACTTTTCTTCGATATTATAAGACTTTATCTCTTGTATTTGGTCTATTTTATCTTGTAGATCGTCGAGAGTATCCCTATTCGTTTTAATCCACTTTTCAACATCTTTCTGTTGCTGTTTCTTGAAAAGTCTCGAAGTAACTATGGCGACAGGAATAACCCAAAGTGCTGCAATACCAAGTTTCCAATTGTAAGAGATAATCATTGTCGAAATAATGATTGTAGATATTGCCGTTGAATAGATGTGAGGTACGGCATGTGAGAAAATCTGCTCGTAAAGAGTCAGATCACTCATCATGGTTGTGGAAAGATCCGCCAAATCTCTTTTCCCAAAGTAGGAGAGAGGCAGGCTTTTCAGCCTGTTTGCAATTTCAATTCTCAAATTAGCGCTTTCGCTGTAGACATTATCATAAAGTCTGACATAATCCCACTTGGCGACAAAAAACATCACGAGAAACATTACTGCGATAATCACAAGGTACTCGGTAAGAGTAAGCTCTACCGGCGAAGAGACCCCCTCAAGCTTACCTAAATATTGGAACAAAAACATGAATCCTATAATAGGAGGAAACATCTTTGTTAAATTGAGAATGGTGTGCGAAAAAATCGACTTTTGCAAGTTTTTTGCTCCCCTCTCCGACATTGCAAACCTATCCTTAAAATACTTATTCATTTTTACCTCCTATCTTCCAGTTAGTGGCTCTTTGGTACTCATTCCAAAGTCTTTTATAGATTCCACTTTTAGTTAGTAGTTCTTGGTGTGTACCACTTTCGGCAATATTGCCATCTTCTACAACAAGTATTCTATCTGCATTTACCACTGTTGATAGTCTATGCGCAATTATCAGTGTGGTTTTATCTTTAGATAGTTCTTTAAACGAAGATTGAATGATATGTTCATTTTCAGGATCGGCAAAGGCTGTTGCTTCATCCAGAATAACAAATTCTGCATTCTTCAGAAAAGTTCTTGCAATAGCAAGTCGCTGAGCCTCTCCTCCAGAAAAATAAGTGCCCTTTTTCCCATAAAAAGTATCAAGTCCCCTCTCAAGATTATTTATAATCTCCTTTGAACCGGATCGGATAAGAGCATTCTCGATATCTTCATCACTTGCATCGGGATTTCCAATAAGGAGATTCTCTTTCAAGCTCATCTTGAAGAGTCTTGGATTTTGGAATGCAAGAGCAATCTTCTTCATCAATGCAGACTTTTCATATTCCTTGATATTGGTTCCTCCTATCAGAACCTCTCCTTCATCCGGATCATAAAAACGTGCAGCGAGACGGGCTATAGTGGTTTTCCCTCCACCGGAAGAGCCAACCAACGCAACGGTCTCTCCTTTATCTATTCTGAAAGAGACACCATCCAAGACCTTCTCTCTCCCGTAAGAAAAAGAGACATTCCTGAACTCTATCCCTTTTCCTACTTCCGACTTACTTCCGTATGAGACATCTTCATATTTTAGAATGTCATCAATTTTATCCATGGCCAATCCGGCAAAGAAGATAAAGTTCTGAATTGTAGCGCTTCGCATGACAAAAACACCGAATGCAGGACCTATCAGAAGGTAGATAACGCTATTTCCCAATACTTCTCGAGCATCTCCTCCTTTCATGATAAACAGTATTGCCAAAGGCACGATGAAGAATGCTGTAGAGCTTACCACTGCTTCGTAGAGGGACATCTTATTCCGGAAGGACATACTCCACTTTACTACTAAGTCTCTCATCTCCATGATCAAGGAGTACAAACGGTCAAAGCTTTCGATACTTTGAGCAAACGTTTTTACTACCGGTATCCCTCGTACATACTCCACAGCTTCAGCAGACAGATTTGACAACCCTTTATAGTACTCATCTCGTAAAGCTTTGTTGGAGGAAGTCGCCATAAAACTCATGAGAAACACTGCGATTAGAAGCGGTATTGTACTTATTAAGCCAAGTCTCCAATCGAACAGGAAAAAGAATACAAGCAGAACAATAGGTGTAACCATTGTCATTGCAAAGTCCGGGAGTTGGTGGGCAAGTATAGTGTGAGTCTCTGCCGCTCCATCAACAATCGTTCTACGCAACTTTCCACTTTCTCTGTTCACAAAGAAGCCAAGAGGCTTGGCCATCATTTTCTTGACGTTTACTTTTATAATATTCTGCTCCACCTCAAATGCAAAGACGTGTGAGGCAAGAAGAGCCAGAAAATAGAGGAGCAACCCCGCTCCGGCAAAACTTGCTGCATAGATTGCATCTTCACGAATGCTTCCTGCGTCAATGGTATTGTTTAGGATAATTCCGCTCACTATCTTATGAATGTACACCATAGGCATGAGTACCATAATTCCCGAAAGAGCAGAGAAAATCATAGCCAAATGAAGCATATAACCTTTATTTCCGGCATAGGGAAGCAGCCGTTTAAGGATAGACTTTTTCTTCTGTTTTTTTTCTTCAGACATAGGTTATGAAGTTGTAGTGTGTTTGTTATGAATTTTTACCGTTTTGTTCTTGGGTCGCAACTGCTTGTGTATTCTCCTCTTTACCAAAAATCTTGAACTTTCGGAATAGTAAGGGCGTGATACAGAGATCTGCCAATAGAGCGGCAAGCATACCTGCAACCGAGAGAATACCCATGTGGATAAAAGATGTGGACGAGGAGATCGTGTATGCGGCAAAGTTTGCCGTGATGATGATACTTGTAAGCACTATAGGCGTGCCCACGATCCGGAATGTTTTCAAGATGGCTCCCTTGTAGCTTTTTTGTCTGTCAAACTCCAAGTGTCCATGATTGATAAAATGGATAGTATCGTCCACAGCCAAACCGAGTATCATAGGCATGATAGTTGCAGTCATCATATCGAGAGGATAGTTGACCCATCCCATGAGTCCACCCACTACTATGGCGGGCATTACATTCGGAATAAGTCCGATGAGCCCGGTTTTGACACTTCCGAAAACCAGCATCATCAGAATGCCGATCACAAGCAGTGCAATGAAGAAAGAAGTAATCTGTCCTCTGACAAGATATTGCATCATGGTTGTGAATTGGGGTAATGATCCTACAGGAGAGATTTTTGCATTCGGGAAAAGCTCTTGTGCCAGTTTTGTTATCTCGCTCATCTCTTTTTCCGCTTCTGCAGAGTTGTATCTGCTCAGGTCGATTTTCAGACGCAATCGGCGATAATCATAGTCTATCCAATACTCAGATTCGCTTCCTCCTGACCCCTCGTAGAGCAACAGCTGCTGCGCTATTTCATCTGCACTTTCAGGGACAGTATAGTAGTTTTCATCATTAGAGTGCAGTGTCCTGTTAAGGTCTTTGAGGATATTTAGAATGCTTGTCGTGCGCTTTGTAAGAGGATACGATTCGACGATAGAAGACAACTTGCCCAAAGCTTTCAGGTTCTCCGGTTGTTTTGCCGCATCATTTTCGAGCAGGTCTATCAGTACATCGTACGAGTAGATAGCCCCGAGCTCACTCTCTGCAACCTTCAATATTTCGTCCACGTAAGGTACTTTTCGTCCCATTGTACGCTCTACATCGAAAGCCGCTTCGATCTTGATAATTTGGGATAATAGAAATCCGGTGATAACAAAAAATATAATCCACACCGCTTTTCTCCATTTGAGAATCAAAAGAGCAAAGCTTTCCAAACAGCGGTCAAGCTTAAGACCTCCATAATGCTTACTTTCGGGAGAGGGTTCTTTGTCTTTCCCAAAACTGAGTACTATAGGCATAATGGTAATGGCAATCAGGAATGTCAGCATGACGCTGGTAGATGTCGTGATGCCGATAAAGTGCATCGGTACTACAGGAATAACCAAAAAAGATAACAGTGCCGCAAATGTCGTAAGGGCACTGAACAGTACCGGCCATCCCATTTCGCCTATTGTCTCCACGGCGGCCTGCTTGCGTTTGCCATGTATGAGCATCTGTCGCTTGAAGTAGGAGTGTATATGTATGTTGTAAGCCACAGCTATGGCAAAAGCCAATAGCATTGGGAGCATCATCATACCACTGTCTATGGTAAAATTAAGATACCCGACCAGTCCGTAAGCCATAACGATAGAGCTTGTTGCTGTCACAATCGGAACCACCACTCCTCTTATACTTCGAGTGGCAATGGCGAGCACTATTATTGCCAACAGCATTGCAAGCCCCATTACACGAGGCATCTCTTTATCCACCCACTTCATCTTTTGATCGGTAATATAGGGCATACCGGATCCTTTAGGGTTGAGAGCGGCGTATTCCGGCTTGGATATAATATCTTCCAACTCTCCTCCCGTGCTCATTTCCGGGGAGATGGATCCGTTTCGTTTCCATTCCGACTCTGCGGGGAAAGGACGAAGTTTCAGAAGTATCCACGTCTGTTTTCCGTCGCTTGATACAAGTCGATTGGCGATGTAAGGCTTCATGAATGCCTTACGTTTTATTTCGTTTAATCCGTCCGGGTCGTTTGGGATTTCATCCGGAACAATTTGTTCGATTTCTATACCATCTTCATTGCCGACCATGAACTCTATATCTGTAAGCGAAGTGATCTTATCCGCATACGAAATATTGTCCAACATATCGTTGGATAGACGGCGTATCAGTTCAAGGTTCTCTTTGGTAAAAGTGTTTTCGCAACTTGTAAGGACAGCGGCATAGTTATCGTTACCAAAAATCTCTTTGAATTTTTCCGTCTGTACCAGCATAGGATCATCTTCGAGGAAGTAGTCGTTCCAAGAGGTGCTGATATTCAAAAACCTTATCCCGTTCACGCCTATGGCAAACATTAGAAGAAAGACCATGAGTACCGCCCAGCGTCTTTGGATGATTCCTTTACCCCGTCTGGCAAACCATTTGTTGATTCTTTCAATTTTCATCTGTTTTTGTACTGTTATATTATTATGTTTCAAAATCAAGTGGTACAAAAGAGAACAAATGCGCGTTTTGTTCTCAAAAAAAGCGAGCCGACCTTTTCAGGCGGCTCGCTTGATAGAGTTTTACTATAGGATTGGTTTTTGTCTAAGGTCAGCATATCGGTGGTGTTTCTATCCGTTTCGTATATATCCGAGATCTGGGAAGGCTGTCCACTTTTGCGCTCCCTTTCTGCATCAATTTTTCCCATCCGCCTGTGCTGAAGCGTATATACTCTCCAACAAAACGTTCCATCTCTTCTTCGGAGAGATTTTCGTGCTGCACCACCTCTTTCGTCATATTGATCCACCATGATGAGGCAAAATGGATGAAAAAAGGCGAAACATCTGTGTGAAGCTGCGGGTACTGAGCTTTCATCTTTCCGATGTACTCCAATCCCATTTCTGTCGATTTTGATATCCACTCCTCCACATAGTTTTCAAATTTTGAGCCTTGTGAGGAGAACAACAGTAGTTTAAGTTCGTTTCGGAAACGAGAGACAATATTCAGACTTTCTCTAAGCCATTCTCGCTGGATCTTCTCCGAAGTGAATACCTCAATGGTAACTTGTTCGGGCGAGTTGTGATCTTGTCGGAATCTCTCTATCTCCTTTAGCAACGGTTGCAGGACATCCTCCAAAAGGCTGTCTTTGTTGGGGTAGTAATTGTAGATGTTACTCAGACCCACTCCGGACTTTCCGGATATCTCACGCATGGATACAGCCTTGAACCCTTTTTGGAAAAAGGCTCTTCTGGCTGTCTCAAGCAGCAAATTGCGTGTGTGATCTTTGGTCCTTTGCATAGATTTTGGGCGTATGATGCAATGCCGTCTGCGAAGTTCGGAATCTGGTAGCTTTTTTACAATACCTTGTAATAGTGATTTTTACCCATTTTTCACCCTCTTTATG
>JAUMWS010000019.1:0-3564 GCA_030529525.1 Porphyromonas sp.
TAGCCAAGAAGAAACCATCGATAGCGATATCCACCATCTTCTCATCTGCTTCTCCTTTACGATAAACAAGATGAGCACCCTCTACACCATTTTCACCGAAGAGTCCGACAGTGTTGTGTTCAAATAGTATCTCAATCTTTTCGTTCTTCATCACACGGTCTTGCATTACCTTAGAAGCTCTCAAATACGGTTTGCGAACGATCAGATATACTTTCGAAGCCAGGCTGGAAAGGTAAATAGCCTCTTCACAAGCAGTATCTCCACCTCCTACTACAGCTACTACCTTGTTTCGATAAAAGAATCCGTCGCAAGTAGCACAAGCACTTACACCCATTCCGTTATACTTCTTCTCATCTTCCAGACCCAAGTATTTAGCCGTAGCTCCAGTAGATATGATGATTGAGTGAGCCAAATAGCTATCCTTTCCGTCCACGGTTACCTTGTAAGGTTTAGACGAAAAGTCTATATCGGTTACGAGCCCCTCCTTAATATCGGCACCGAATCGTTCTGCTTGTGCACGCAAATCCATCATCAGTTCCGTACCGGTAATACCATTGGGATAACCTGGAAAGTTTTCTACATCCGTAGTTGTAGTAAGCTGTCCTCCAGGTTGTATTCCTTCAAAAAGAACCGGAGAAAGATTTGCTCTTGAAGCGTATATAGCTGCCGTGTATCCGGCCGGACCAGATCCTACGATAAGACAACGTACTACAGGAGTTGTGTTCATGTTGGTCATTTTAATTGTTTATTTATTATGGTTTATCTTAAATCTATTACTTCTATTCCTCGTGGAAAGTTTTTCTTATCAAACTCAAAGTTTTTTCCCTTGGTTTCATAAGGCTTTGTAATCTTTTTAATCTCTATGACTGTTTCCTTATCCTGTTTTCTATCTCCTTTTTCCTTAAAACGAACGATAGTGGGCGAATAAGAAGAGTCTGTATCTATAGACAAAGAAGTTATCATACCCTCGTAGCCGACACGAGGCGTTGCCACAAAACGAAACATATTATTCGAAAGTTGTTGCACAGAGGTTGTAAAGTGTTGTTTAAGCATTCTATTGAGAGAGATAAGAAGAGCTAACTCTTCAAGTTCAGACTCCGAAGGAGAAGTCAGATTAACCTCATTCGTTCCACTTTGCATCACCCAAAGAAGCTCTCCATTGTACCAAGCTGTAAGAGGCATGGTAGTTAGATGAAATTTTTCTCCCTGCGCCAGAAGAGTACATCCGGAAATAGGTTTCTGATCAGGATAGTTCAAAGTAAATTCTATCAATATCCCGTTCGAGGGATTGACTTTCTCTGCCAACGCTTTTATCGGATCTGTTGTCTTCACTTGTCCTGATGTAAAGCCAAAGGAGAGAATAGTCAACAATACTCCGAATAAGATTTTTATTGATTGGTGTTTCATGGTATTTTTTCTTAAAATCGTTTTTCTATCAAGATCTATCCAGTATTCTCCTGAGATCTTCCTCAGACTGAACAAAGACCTGTCTTGGCTTACTTCCTTCAGAAGGACCTACTACCCCTGCCTGCTCAAGCTGATCCATAAGTCTTCCGGCACGAGCAAAGCCAATAGAAAATCTTCGTTGAAGCAAAGAAGTACTACCGCTCTGTTCCAAAAGCATAAGAGTAGCCGCCTCTTCAAAAAGAGCATCTCTACTACCGGAATCTGCATCTCCTCCATACTCTCCTCGCCCTCCGGATGAACCATTATCACTTACGTCAGGAAGAAAGTAAGGATGAGCGTAACCCTGTTGAGAGGATATATAATCCACAACTCTGTTGATTTCTTCTGTATCTACATAGGCGCACTGTACACGTGTTGCCTCATTGCCTTGAGAATAGAGCAAGTCTCCCCGACCGATAAGCCTGTTCGCTCCGGAAGTATCAAGGATTGTACGAGAATCGATAGATGAATAAACCTTGAAAGAAATACGTCCCGGGAAATTTGCCTTAATGGTTCCGGTGATAATACTTGCCGTAGGACGTTGTGTTGCAATAATAGCATGTATCCCTACCGCACGAGCTTTTTGAGCAATCCGAGCAAGAGGAAGTTCAATCTCCTTCCCTGCCGTCATGATAAGATCCCCATATTCATCTATCACAAGAACGATGTAGGGCATAAACCTGTATCCATTTGTCGGGCTCAAGAGCCTACGTTTGAACTTGTGGTTGTATTCTACAATATTTTTTACTCCGGCTTTAGTCAGAAGCTCATATCTATCGTCCATCTCTTTGCAAAGAGAGTTTAGAGTACTCACGACCCTTCCGGTGTCCGTGATAATTATCTGTTTTTCATCTTCCAACTTCGCCATGTAGTGGTTCTGAATCATGGAAAAGATGCTAAACTCAACCATTTTCGGGTCCACCATAACAAACTTAAGTTCACTCGGATGCTTGCTATAGAGAAGAGAAAGAATGATAACATTAAGCCCTACAGACTTTCCCTGACCTGTTGCACCTGCAACAAGAAGATGAGGAATCTTTGCAAGGTCAAAACTGAATACCTCGTTTGTAATAGTCCGACCCAATGCGACAGGAAGCTCATACTTTTTCTCCAAAAACTTTTGGGAGCTAAGAACAGATCTAAAACTAACTGTCTTGGGATTTCTATTGGCTACTTCTATACCGATAGTACCCTTACCCGGAATAGGAGCAATGATACGTATTCCAAGTGCAGAAAGACTTAAAGCGATGTCATCCTCCAAATTCTTTATTCTGGAGATACGCACACCATCTGCAGGCACTACTTCATAAAGGGTTACAGTGGGTCCAACAGTCGCTCTTATCGAGACAATACTCACTTGGAAACTCTCCAACGTGGCAGTGATTCGCCTTTTATTATCTTCTATTTCATCTAAATCTACCGTCTTTTCATCCTCTCTCCTATCGTCAAGAAGCTCGATGGATGGCATCTTAAAATGGCTCAATTCGATGTGTGGATCATACTCTCCCAGTTCATTCAACAAGGATTGAGCTAAATTATTATCTTCCAAACTATCACTTTGAGGGCGCAAAATTTCAAGATCTACTTCGTCTTTGTCCTCCGAAGTATAGGTTTCGACTTGTTCCCCAACGGCACCGACATCTGCATTCGGATACAAATCTGTTGCAACCGCAATATCTTCACTCTCATCAGTCGAAGCGTCAGAATCATCCTCTTTTCTCTTTTTCTTTTTGAAAAGAGAGAAAAATCCTTTACGATCTTTCACCTCTTCCGGAACAACAGGAAGTGAATCAACAGGCTCTTTATTTGATATTGCAAACCACCCTTTAACCTTTGGAGTAAAGCTTTGAAAGAAAATAAGCAGTATTGCAAAAAGAAAGAATACCAACACAAGAATAGTTCCCGGGTATCCTATCTGCAGGATACTGTACTCAGCAAGCTTCTTACCAAAAAGTCCCCCAAGAAGAAAAAACTGATCCGGGAATGCTACGCTTCCAAGAAGTCCCAATAGAAGCATACTCCAGAACATAGCGGAGCCACACAAGAAAAAGAGCCTTATATACCCTCCTTTACTGCTTCGCAAAATACGCAAGCCGGTAAGACAGATAAAGATAATGG
>JAUMWS010000019.1:3574-23786 GCA_030529525.1 Porphyromonas sp.
TTATGCATAGAGTAAGCGCCTTTCACTCCCGATGGATTGGAGATAGCATCTCCCGTGGAGACTTCAGCCTGCGGAACGTTAAGAACAACGCTCTGATCTGCTTTTCCGGTAAAGAAATAAGAGAAAAATGCTATAAGCAAAAAGACTCCCGTAAATGTAAGAAGCGCACCCAGCAACAGCATATACGTATCTTTTGTAACGTGTATACCGGTATTCTTCACCCATTCCGGAAGTTTTATGTTTTTAGGCTTGCTTTTATTGGTCTTCATCTTCAGAGTAAGGAGAGATTATTTAGATTAGCAAATGTAGTGATTTTTTCGCACTATTCAGAGCACTTTTCTCTGTTTACCTTTCTCTCCTTTTACTTTCTCATAGACCCAATTTTTGTCTGAGCAGACGGTATCTGGAAAGACTGATTCGTATAATATCTCCACTGTGTAAAACCAGTTGTCTCTGCTCGCCATACCGCTCTATTCTTGCTATCTGCGCTATATTTACGATATATGAGCGATGCACACGAACAAAAAGATCGGGTGGCAACATATCCTCCGTTGCCTTCATGGTCTGCTCTTTAAGCCAATGCCCATCAGATGTATGGATAGAGATATAATCCCCATCCGCTGCTATGTAGAGAATCTCCTCTAAAGAAAGGATTCGTATCTTGGTTCCGCTCCTTACTGTTAATTTATCCACCAAAGCCGAAGATGGTATTGTGCTATCTCTCATAGGTATATGCTCCTCTTCTTCCTGAGTCTCTTTCTCTTTATAAAAGTGATTGGAGACAAATATTATTCCATACAAGAAGGAGATTAGTACCCTAACCGGAGCCGTTTTCAACCAACTATCCCAAGGGATATCTTCAAAAAGGTTTAGGAATAGAAACTCTAATCCTACCACAAACAGACTTATAGACAATAGCGAGAGAGCAATCTTCAGTCTGTTCTTACTAAACCTTGACAGATAAACAAACCCAAAACTTCCTAAAAACAGCACTACTGCATAGTAGAAAGAGTCCAATAAAAGAAGAAAGTTGGACAACCCTCCAACGGCAAAGGCGTACACCAAAGCCATTGCCAAGCAAATGAAAATACGAGCTTTCTCTATGTTGCGCAACTGCTCCATCTACTATTTGATCTCAACTCCGCCAAATACTGCAGACTTAACATTGATAATCAGCTTTCTATCTGTCTGCTGATTAAAAATTTTTGGACGTTTATTGGAGACTCCTCCAAATGCAGACACCGATTTTATTTCAATATTCCAATCGGAAGGTAGCAGTATCTCAACTCCACCAAAAGAGGCTGTAACCACCAACTCAGTATCGCCAACAGGAAGAGAGGTCTGTCTCAAATCCAAATCGACTCCACCAAATAGAACATCTATACGGCCTCCTCGGAACACAGGATCCAGTACCACATATTCGCCACCGGAAAAAAAGTATCGGCAGTCTATCTTGCCTTCATCCGTTATCCCATTCCCATTAAACTCCTTAATATAGTCTCTTGTATGGAAGTTATTGAGGTTTTTCTTTCTATTGTTCTGAATAAATGGAAGTGCATAAAGAAAAAGCAATGCTCCTAAAATCATTACACCAATGGGCCAATAGATCGAAAAAGATTCAAGACAGATAGATGCTTCCGGATATTTTTTGCTAATCTTCACAAAGAGAAAGGCAAAACCGAATCCGGAAATCAAGAAACCACCAACATCAAACGAGCGAAATAAATGAAAGAGTCCGACAGCAATAAGAAGCATTTGCCAAGAAAATATCATCGACCTAATCTGAACGTCAAGCATCCCCATATTGGAGAGCAAGAAAAGAAGTGCAATACCAATGACTAAAAGAGCAATCGAAGCCATTGTGTACCTGCTTCCAGGACTATTTTGAGCTAAAAATCGACCAAGAAATGCAACTCCCATTATGTAAAGTATAGTAGCTCCCAAGATTGTTACAAAAGATTCAAAATCTGCTCCACCGGAGACAACTCCAAGAGAGAGAAGAAATCCGCTTGCTATTATAAATAGAAGAGAAAAAAAGAGAGCAAATCCCGACTTCCGATTTGAAATGTTCATATCACAATATATTAGTTTATCAATTACTATTTACATGGTAGGAGCACTTCTCCACCACCGAATACAAAAACATCTTGTATCCGACACAAAAATAAGATAATCAGCTACCTAATACAATACAAAACCGATAAAGTAACCTTATAATCCCGATAAAACACCTTTTTTAGACGATAAGTTTCTCCTTTCTTCTTCCTCTTTTTTGACATACACTCGTGTCCGAAAACACGCTCAACTTTTTCTGCACTCTATTTCGATCAGCTCCTCTGTTTTCGGAGCATTCCAAACTGCGAATTTTGCCCCTTCTGCTTACACCCATTTTCAAACCAAATTACAAGAGGTTTCAGAACAATCCTCAAAGAAAAATTAGAAAAACAAACCTAAGGCAACTATCGGTACAAGGGTCTTTATCCTCTCTCTTTTTATACAAAAAGACCGACCCGCTCCTATTAAAGCGGTGTCGGTCTTTGTTTTTCGTTTATGGAAACAATTTTCAAGAAGCCCCTGTCTTCACTCTAAACCTTCAAATAAATTTTCTTCTTGGAAGAGGCCTTATTGGAGCTTCTTTTCTGTTCAATCAATACAAAGAGCGAATAATCTCCGTAAAGAGAGCAGTCATTCTCTTAGATGCAGCATTTGCAGCCCGTATTACATCATCTCCATCATTCACAAAGTCATCATCGAAATGATAACCCTCATTCGTAATGACAGACATACCAAAGACACGGATATCGCAATGGCGAGCCACTATTACCTCCGGCACGGTACTCATACCTATGGCATCACCTCCTATTATATTCAAGAACTTGTATTCTGCAGGAGTTTCATAGGATGGTCCTGTCCAACCCACATATACACCCTCTTTAAGGGAAGTATTTTGAGCAGCTGCAACCTCTTTTGCTTTTGCTATAAGAGCACGATCGTATGCTCTGGTCATATCAGAAAAGCGTGGACCGAACTCGGACATATTTGGACCAATTAGCGGATTAGGTAGAAGATTAATATGATCTCTTATGATCATTAAGTCTCCAACCTTAAATGTTTCATTGGTTCCTCCCGCAGCATTAGAGACAAAAAGATACTCTATACCAAGCAGCTTGAATACTCTTACATGGAATGTAACCTGCTGCATAGTGTACCCTTCGTAATAGTGGAAGCGTCCCTGCATTGCAACAACAGGTACCCCACTAAGCTTTCCAATAATCAGTTGTCCTTTGTGCCCTATTGCCGTAGATTTTACAAAGTTTGGAATCGTATCGTAAGGGATAGCCTTGGCATCTTCTATCATATCTGCCAAGGCTCCAAGACCACTACCCAATGTTATGGCAACCTTTGTCTCTTTTGGAATGTATGAACGAAGATAAGCTGCTGCCTCTTCGTAGTGTTTATATTCAAACTGTGTCATAATGTAGCAATATAAGTATGTGTTTATATTATCCTCTTCCGGCTCTGCGAAGCAGATCGTTAGAGACCTCTATTCCTTTCTTTAGAAGTGTGTCGTATTCGGGTATCTTCCGCTCTCTCATCAGTACTTTTCCATCTATGATAGTAGTATCGACAGCACTGCCCGAAGCCGAGTAGACAAGATTTGAAATAAAGTCGTGGCATGGAGTCATCTCCGGAATATCGAGTCTCACAAGAGATAAGTCTGCCAACTTTCCGGGTAATATCTCTCCCCCATCTATCCTCAGGATATCGCTTCCTGCTTTTGTTGCAAATGCAAACATCTCCTTGGCAGGTGTCGCTTTCGGATCTTCTCTCCACGCTTTACCGAGCAAAGAGGCAAGCTTCATTGCCTGCACCATATCCAGATTATTAGAAGAAGAGCATCCGTCCGTACCTATTCCCACACGTATTCCCTTTTTGCGCATCTCTTCACTACGAAACTTGTATCCGGAAGCCAACTTCATATTTGAAGCCGGATTGTGTACCGTGCTACAGCCATAGTCGGCAAGGATCTGCAGTTCTTCGCTATCCATCCAAAGGGAGTGCGCCAACACCAAACGAGGAGAAAGGATCCCCAACTCTTTCAGATACCTTACGGGAGTTGTGCCAAAGTTCTTGGTACAATCTTTCCACTCCTTATAAGTCTCGGCCAAATGAAGGTTCACAAGACAATCATGCTCCTTTGCGAACTCGTGTGCAAACTGCAACTGAGGAGCGGAAACGGTATATATAGCATGAGGTCCAACGGCAAACTGTACCCTATCTGAGTATTGAGAAAAAAGTTCAAAGTACTTGTAGCAGTTTTTTTGATCCAGTTTTGCCCGAGCATCATCCCATCTGTCAAACATTGTGTAAGATAGTACAGCTCTCATTCCACTATCCTCCACAGCTTGTGCGGTGGCTTCCGGGAATGTGTACATATCCAAAAATGCCGTTGTTCCGGTCTGTATCATCTCCATACAAGCCAGACGAGAGCCCCAATAGATATCGTCCGGTGTAAGATGTGCTTCTACCGGCCAGATCATGTTTTCGAGCCAATCCATCAGGTCTCTATCATCACCATAACCTCTGAAGTAGGTCATTGCCGCATGAGTATGACAGTTGACCAGCCCGGGAATTACGCCTCTGTCTTTTCCGGAAATTATATCCACATCTCCGGAGAGAGATACCGGACTGATAGATCCGGCACTCTCCACTTTTGTTATTCTGTTACCTTCTATTAGGATATCTACCTGTCTGTCTATGTGCAGGACATCCTGTATGAGTATAGACATAAATCTTATTATTTGTGTCCGAAACGCTTGTAGAACTCAGCCACAGCTTCTATTCCCTTCTTCCAGATATCAACGCTGATATTTTCGTTCGGAGAGTGGATGGCATTGCTTTCAAGACCCACTCCCATAAGCACGCTTTTAAGTCCAAGAACTCTTTCAAATGTAGCAATGATAGGAATACTTCCACCACTTCTACGAGCCAACGGACGCTTACCAAACGCTACTTCAAATGCCTCTTCTGCAATCTTATATACCTCAAGATTGGTTGGGCATATGTATGGGCTACCTCCATGAAGAGGAGTAACCTTTACTTTGATATATTCCGGAGCTATGTTCTTTATATGTTTCACGAAGTCTACGGAAATCTTTTCGTAGTCTTGGTTTGCAACCAAACGGGTAGAGACTTTTGCATATGCCTTAGATGGCAATACCGTTTTTGCTCCTTCTCCCGTGTAGCCACCCCATATACCGCAGCAGTCCAAGCTTGGACGAGAGCTATTGCGTTCGAGGGTGTGATATCCTTTTTCTCCGTGTACGGCATCTATCTTAAGAAACTTTTTGTACTCCTCTTCCGAGAATGGGATCTCCTTTATCATCTCTCTTTCTTCCGGAGACATCTCTTCGACGTCATCGTAGAAGTGAGGTATGGTGATCTTTCCGTCTTCATCAGTCAGACCGGCTATGAGCTTACAAAGTTCGTTTATAGGATTTGCAACAGCTCCTCCAAAGTGTCCGGAATGCAGGTCATGGCTTGGTCCCGTAACTTCTATCTCCCAATATGCCAATCCTCTAAGACCCGTACAGATGGAAGGGACATCTTTACTTATCATACTGGTATCGCTTACAAGGATGATATCGGCACTGAGTTTTCTCTTGTGTTCTATACAAAAGTCTTCCAAAGAGGGAGATCCCACCTCTTCTTCACCCTCCATAATCACTTTCACGTTACAGTTGATGTAGCCCAATTTCAAGGCAGTCTCAAATCCCTTGACCTGCACCATGCTTTGGCCTTTATCGTCGTCCGCTCCACGAGCCCAGATGTGTCCGTCACGGATTTCAGGTTCAAATGCTCCGCTTTTCCACAGCTCGATTGGCTCTGCCGGCATTACATCATAGTGTCCATATACCAAGACGGTAGGCAGTGAAGGATCCATGATTCTTTCGGCATAAACAACCGGATTACCCTTAGTGGGCATCACCTCCGCCTTCTCAAATCCGGAGCTCAACAGCAACTCCTTATACGCTTCCGCACAACGAACCATATCATCTTTGTGAGTGGTTTTAGCACTAATAGAAGGTATGCGAATGAGGCTGAACAGCTCTTCTATGAATCTATTTTCATTCTCTGCAATGTACTGCTTAATAGTAGACATAATCTTTATATTTTAAGTTGGTTTTATATTGTTTCAAGGCTTACCATTCCAAAGATACCAAGATATCACAAGAAAACCAAGTAGAAACAGAATGCGCCCGGAGTATCCGAGCGCATTCTCTATTATCAATAAGGATCAGGTAGATTAAATGTATCTCCATCTTCCAATGTTCCACGAGCATATCCTTTTCTCAGCCATGCCATACGCTGCTTGGATGTTCCATGATTGAAAGACTCCGGAACCGTATACCCTTGTACCTGCATCTGAAGTCTGTCGTCTCCTATCGCCTGTGCTGCAACGAGTCCATCTTCCAGGTCTCCTATCTCCATGGAACGAAACATCTTGTTGTCGTGATGAGCCCAAAGCCCCGCGTAGTAATCGGCTTGAAGCTCAAGCCTTACGCTGATGGCATTTGCATCCTTCTTGGATGCTTTTGACATAGCAGCATGAGCCTTGTCCAACGTTCCTAAAAGATACTGAACATGGTGCCCCACTTCGTGTGCGATGACGTAAGCAAAAGCAAACTCTCCTTTCGCTCCAAACCGCCTTTCCATCTCCTTAAAGAAAGAAACATCCAAATATATAGTCTGATCTGCCGAACAGTAGAAGGGACCGGTTGCTGCAGAAGCATATCCACAGCCACTATCCGTAGCACCTGAGAATAAAACCAAACGGGGAGGCTGATACCTTCTGCCATTCTCTGCAAAAACTTTTGTCCAAACATCCTCTGTTCCAGCCAATATCTGAGAAGAAAAAGTAGCCAGTGCATCCTCTTCCGGAGAAGGCTCGTAGGTCTGCTCCAAACCCAACGAACCGCCAATACCCTCTTGTATAACAGAGAGAGGATTGCCTCCTAAAAGCCAAGTGATGAGCCCCACAATGATAAGACCACCGATGCCTAACCCTCCGGCTCTACCCGCAATCTTCATTCTTCTATTGTCTTGAACATTACTGCTCTCTCTTCTTCCATCAAGCCTCATACCGAATAATTCTTTTGCATTAAACTTCCTTTTTTACCCGAATACAAATTTACTATTTTAGCTCAAGGGGAAAAAACTGAAAGATGGGAGTAATTTTCCACCTATCGTGAACATCACACTTATTCGTTAGGAAATTTACAATAAAGTTTTTCCAGCCTGATCCTTGCTGTTTTCAGGTAAAATAGTTTTCCATTTACACCTAAGAAATACGACTTGATCCTATTAAAAAATCACATTGACAGTGATAAGAAAAGGGATTGAACCGAATAAGTTCTATAAATCAAAGCTTGACTTCTCCGATTCAAATCCTGATTATTGAAACTCAGGCCTTGATTTTTGTACATCAAGGCTCGACTTAAAGATCTGAATATGTTTAGAAAAACACTTATACAGCATTATCGGAACTTTTATACACGTTCGGATAAAAAACAATACACCCTCCAAATCTGTATGAACGACACTTTCGTGTCCGGACAAACAGGTATGGAGGGTGTATATTATACTAAGGATAAAACGGAATTAGATAGCTGCGTCCAGTGCTGCAATCCACTTATCCATTCTTGCATCGCTCTCTTCCGGATAGTTTACTTCGTCCAAGCAAAGTCCGATAAGCTTGCCATCTCTTTCTGCCTTTGAATCTGTGTAGCTGTATCCATCCTTAGCGTAAGCACCGATGAAAGTAGCACCTGAACCTTGAAGCTCATCATAAAGAAGACCAATAGCATCACAGAAAGTTGTATCGTAGCTATCTCCGTCACCGCAACCAAAGAAACCTACTTTCTTGCCGGAAACATGAGATTTTAGTTTTTCTATAAAGTCGATCCAATCATCTTGAAGTTCACCATCTCCCCAAGTGCTGGAACCAAGAAGAAGCACATCGTAACCATCTGCTGCAGCAGCATCAGCGCTTGCAACATTATGTACATCGCTTTGAGAAACATTTAATCTGTCCGCTACACGAGTAGCAACATCTTCAGTTGTTCCGGTAGAAGAACCAAAGAATATACCAATATTAGCCATAATGAATGTTGATAAAATAGGTTGTTAACTTTTTTATTTTTAGGGCTATTCCCTTTGGTGCAAATGTAAGAGTAACGTAGCATACACACAATACCAAGATTTAGGTATTATATGAGCCTTTATGCGGGATATATGAGGTGCAATACAGCTCCGTAGGCTATCTCTTTAGCAAAGGTTTCTGAGGGAGTTTGACAAACTCCGCAAATCAGAAGAAGTGCCCTTAATGTTCCTCCATGAGCTACAATCAGAAGGTTTTCTGTTTTATTTCGGGCATAATATTCTACAACCTCTTGTACTCTTTTTATAAGTTGATTGAAAGACTCCCCTCCCGGACAGATCGTATGTTCATAATCTTGAAACCACTCTTTCCCCTTGTCGGTTTCGTAGATATTATTCCAACTCTCTCCTTCCCACAAGCCAAAATTAAGCTCCATGAGTCTTGCATCAGTAGAAAATGTAAGACCCAATCTTGAAGCGAGATTTGTGCAACGGAAGGAAGGGCTTGATATTGCCATGTATCTTTGAACATCATCGGGAAGTAGTTGCCGAACTGCCTCCGCTTCTTCTGCAAAATGAACCGATAACTCAACGTCCAAATGACCATAACAGATACCCGATGGAACATTTACAGAGGTGTGTCTTATAGCTAAAATTTTCATCTTCAAACCCAAACAAAAGAGGTGGCAATAGCAAAAGAGAGATAGACCATAAGCTCCCCTATCTGCTGCACAGCACCCAAAACATCTCCCGTAAACCCTCCTATTTTTCTTTCTGTATAGCTTCTGAGAAGCAATGCAAAAGCGACATCAAGAGCGATAACAAGAAGCGCGAACTTCCATGAAATCAAAAAAAGCGGTATAAGACCGAATATGGAGGCAATCAGAAGCGTTATCGGCGTCAGAGTATTGCGAGTGTGCTCAGCCTTACCATGCTCTTCCTCTTTTCTTACATACTTGGAAGAACGAATATAAAACGTAGAAAGAAGCCGACTGCTGGCATGAGATGCCATAAAAAGATAAAGCCAAATTATCGGACTGTATGGATATAGAGCCACGAACTTGAACAAATGCAGAAAAATAAGGGCAATGATACCGTATGCTCCTATCGAGCTATCTTTCATGATAGACAGAATACGCTCTTTTGTCCTTCCCGCTCCAAAACCATCGAAGAAGTCGGAAAGTCCGTCCTCGTGAAAAGCTCCGGTAAAAAGAGGAAAAAAGGCCAATCCTAAAACTAATGCAAGCTCCTGTGGAAGAACGTACGATAATAAAAAAGTAATACTTCCCCCTAAGGCTCCTATGAGAAGTCCTATTAGAGGGAAGTATCTAAAAGATTTATTCAAACTTTCTGCCTTATATTCTACGCCCGTAACAGGTGTTCGGGTATAAAACATCAGTGCATGAAGAAAGTAATCTATCTCTCTGCGTATCATGAGCGTAAGTTCTCAGGCGTCTCTCGATACCGCTCTACTTCATAAACTTCAGCTTCATCGAAAGATGCCATATTGTTAAGAAAAACAAGGGCAGACTGGATTATAGGATAAGCAATAGCTGCTCCTGTACCCTCTCCCAAACGCAAATCCAAACGAAGTACAGGCTCTCCTTTCATGTGGTTAAGCATAATCTGATGCCCTTGCTCCTTGGATGCATGTGAGAATATTACGTTATCTGCAACGCCGGGATCCATTTCAAAAGCGGCAAGAAAGCCGGATGAGGTAATAAAACCATCGGCTATAATTACCATACCTAATCTCTTAGCTTCCAAAACCGCTCCCGCAATGGCTGCAATCTCCAACCCTCCGTATGTAGCAAGAGCCTCTAACGGAGTAGAAACTTTATGCTTGGCATAAGCCTTTTTTAGGATATTCAACTTGTGCTCCACCTCTTTTGTATCCAATCCTGCACCCGGTCCCACACAAACCTCAAGAGGAGCACCGGTAAAGTGATGAAGAAGAAGAGAAGCAGGAGATGTGTTTGCAATCCCCATTTCTCCAAAGCCTATTACGTTGCATCCTCGTTCATGCTCGAGACGAACATATTTAGCTCCAACCTCCATTGCTTTCCGACACGTATCCGGACTCATGGCCGGAGCGTGAAGAATATTTTCCGTTCCTCTTGCTATCTTCTCTCTGGCAACATTTAGACCTTCAGAAAATTCGTAATCGACACCAACATCTACAACAGTAAGATTGAATCCGTGTTGCTTGCAAAAGACATTAATCCCGGCTCCTCCACGGAGGAAGTTAAGAACCATCTGCCACGTCATCTCTCTTGGACAGGGACTCACTCCCTCTCGTTCAATACCATGATCTGCGGCAAAAACAATCATTGCCGGATTATGCAGTTCCGGAGTCAATGTTTGCTGGATACATCCTATTTTGAAAGCCAATCTTTCTAAGATACCAAGCGAACCTATCGGCTTCGTTCTTGTGTCTATCTTCTGTTGTAATTGTTGTTTAAAATCCATTTTTTTCTACTTTAGTCTTAACGGTATGCCCGATATCATACAATATGCTTCGTCTGCAAGGCTTGCGATGTGTTGATTAATCCAGCCCTGTAAATCGGTAAAATGCCTTGAAGATTGGTCCGGAGCGTGTAGCCCCATTCCTATTTCATTGCTTACAACAATGAGTGTAAACTGCTGTTCTATAAACTTATTCCACTCTTCTTTAGCCTGCTCAAGAGAACTTTGAAGATTATATCCGTTTGTATGATAGACATTGGTAAGCCATAGAGTAACACAGTCGAGCAGCACAACTTTTCCGGTAAGATCGTGCTTGCTAATCTCTATCTCTTCTTCTATATTGGTCCAGTGCGGTCCTCTATCTTGCTGATGCCTTCGGACACGCTCCTTAAAGTCATCATCCCAAATGTGTGCCGTAGCAAGATAGACCGGAGACGGAGAGAGTAGCTCCGCTGTTCGTTGTGCGAAGCTACTCTTTCCTGATCTTTGTCCACCTGATACGTAGATTATCTTACGTCTCATTTTCTCCATTCCAAACCTACTCTCAGAGTTGCCATGAAGTTTCTTCCCGGCATGTAGTATTGGTCTTTGAATGCGTAATTTTCATTGAAAAGATTATTGACTTGGAGCTGAAGTCCTATCATCTTATTAAAATCTGCTCTTAAAGAGAGGTCTGTAACAAGATGAGGAGGAGTTGCTATGATTTTGTCCTTTGCCACATAACCATCTTTTTCGATAAATGCTTCCGGGGCATGCTTAGCAAAAGACTTCTCATATCTTGAACCTCCATATCTGGTATTGATACGTGTAGAGAAAAGTCCGTACTTGAAGTATATTCCGGCATTATAGTTTGTATTTGCAACATACAAAGCCGCTTTCCAAATATCACCTTCCTTAACTCTGTTTTGAGATATGAAAGTACCCTTTGCATAAAGTTCAAGGTTCATCAAAGGATTTATAAGCTTTCCAAAGTCTATAGAAGCCAATGCCTCAACTCCTTGCATTTGCCCTCCTTTAGCATTGATGTAGAAGTATTCTGTCGTACGAGAAGTATCTTGAATAATCTTGCCGTTATAAAGCGTATAGAAATAGTTCAAATCAATATTTACAAAACCTTTAGAGAATCCCAAACCTCCTTCAAATGTGTGAGAGGTTTCCGGTTTAAGTTTTGGATTACCGACATACTTATAATTTCCCCACGCTGTCTTTATTTCATAGAAACCGCTTGTGTAGAGAGGATCCGGCAAATAGAATGCGTTACCATAAGAAGCATGGAAGTTAAGACCGCTATTTGTCAGATACTTGATACCGGCAGAAGGATTGAAGTAAAAATAACTGTTGTTCTTCTTTTCGTTTTCGAGAAATTTGTTGGCATAAGTTGTTGCAAGCATACTATTAGCTCTCGCTCCCAAATTAATCGTCAATCCTTCGTTGACATAAGTTACTTGACCATATCCACTGAAACGTAAAGAAGAATTATCGGGCTTGTATGGAGCAATAGGCTTACCTGCTGCTTCTTGACGTTCAGATGCATACTTATACATATCATAGTCGACTCCAAACAAAATGTCCCAATTGCGAAGAGCAATATTATCGGATAGCTTTAGACCGTAACTTCTTATATCATCTCGGAAATTAAGGAAGTTATCTTTACCTTCAAGCTTTTCGTAATATCCCGACTTCTCAACTGCAAAATAAGGAGCGATCGAAAGTTTATTTGCGCCGACCGTCCACTCTACATTTCCTTGCAAATTGGATCTCTTAGCTTGCTTAAGAGAAGGGTATTCTGCCGGATAAGCTCCCGGGCTGTCTATACCATCCGCATTGTAAAGTAGCCCTGTAACACCTGCTTTTAGATTTTCCGCAAAGTCATAACTCAGCTTACCCATCAACTGCAAGTGATCTATTTTTGTATGAGGATACGATTGATTGTAAGCTTCTTTATTCACTGTGGCTTTTTGTCCTGCCGTCAATGCCAAAGAATGACTTCCCCCAATTTTATAATCATCCTTTTGAGCGTCACTCTGCAGACCCAATACGATACCCAATTTATCGTACTTAGCTGCATAGTGAGCATCTATAGTATGATGCTTGAAACTTCCATAGCTAAGCCCTAACCCAACTTCTGCTGTTGGTATAGCCTTTTTTGTTACAATATTTATTATACCACCCATAGCGTCTGTACCATATAGTACAGCATATGGGCCTCTTATCACTTCTACTTTTTCAATGAGAGAAATCGGAATTGTCGATACATTCGTTGTTCCGGAAGGTAGTCCGTCTATCATAATAAGAGTATAAGCTCTTGCATGGGCAGTAGGAGAAAATCCCCTCATACCTATACTGGCACTTGCTCCCGGGTATTTAATCATATCCAAATTCGTAAATCTGGACAAAAGTTCACCTAAATCTTTAGCTACCGTAGAGGCTAACTGTTCCTGTGTTATAATCTCTACCCGTTGAGGGATATTCTTCAAAGGAATACTTGTTTTCGTAGAAGTAACCACAACCTCGCCTATTTGCGAAGGACCTTTCTCCGATTCTTGGGCATAGCCCAGTGTTGTAAGAGAGATAAGCGAGCAGGCTAATAATAATTTTTTCATGTTTGATGTTGATTAATTGTTAGACTTTTTATGTTTGACATGTACTCTGTTATAGCATCGAAACTATACAGACAAATATAAATACCGGTACGGATACCATTATAAGAGAGTCTATTCTATCCAATATTCCTCCATGTCCCGGCATAATGTTACCACTATCTTTGACATTATATGTTCTCTTCAGTAGAGATTCAAATAGATCTCCCAAAGTTGCAAAGGTTGAGACCAAAAGAGAAAGGAGCAGCCACTGTAAAAGGGATAGGATACCCGGAAAAATAAAATGGAATCCCACAGAAAACAGAAGAGTAAGTACGATTCCGCCAATAAGTCCTTCCCACGTTTTCTTAGGAGAAATTCGTTCAAACAACTTTGTTTTTCCCATCAAACTTCCGGCAAGAAATGCTCCTGTATCATTTATCCAAATGAAGACAAACATTGGCAAAAGCCAAAAGGTATGATTTATCCATCCGGGTATATTTTCGGGTAAAATAAGAGTGCTATCCACACACAATCTGTGTACTACAGCCAAAGGCAAAATACAATAGGCATGAGCAGAAAAGGCATAAGCCACTTCTCGAATCGGGTGCTTCCTATTTCTAAAAAGCTCTGCAATGATGTAGAAGAAAACGTATGCCGTATAAGGAAGAGAAAATATGATTTTTTCTTTCTGATCTAAAGGCTCCACTCCGCTGGTCGTAACGATAAAAAAGAGCAAAAGCCCCATTAACGAGTGCCAAATCTTCAAGAATAAGCGATCCCTGTTGATAGCGACAATAGATTGAAATTCAAAAATCCCCAATGAACCCATTGCGGCCAAAAGCGCTCCCGTCAGGTATGGAGAATTAGAAAATATGGCTCCAAGAATAAGAGCGACGTATATCAAACCATACACGGTTCTTTGTAGAAAATTGGACTTTATCATCATCTAAACAGAATATCAGTAAGAAATATCTGAAAGCAAATTTAACTATAATTTCTAATCCGAAGAAGTGAGATAAAATTCTGCAACAAGAGGATTATGATCACTTATTCCCTTTTTCTCATCAACCTTGGAAGAAAAAGCTTTGATGTTTCCCTTGTAAAAAATATGATCTATACGAAACCAGAAAAATCTCTCATTATAAGTAAAACCAAATCCGGAACCGGCATCTTTATAAGCATCTCGCATATCCGAACGAATCACATTGTAGGAATAAGACATTGGAGTATCGTTCATATCACCACAAACAAAAGAATATTTCGGAGCGTATCGCTGAGACAAAGAGTCCACGGTACACTTGACTCTTTCTGCTGCAAATGCTCGAATTTTAAGCTTAGGCCCCAGTTTGTTTTTCAATCCGGAATAGATTTTGGGAATATTAATCAGTGGTTCTCTCTTTATCCATCCCTTGATGTCCTGCTTGTCTTGTTGGGTCAGACGATAGGACTCCATATGATTATTGACCACCATGATACTCTTTCCATTGTGATGTTTCAATATATAGGAACAAGAGCTGTTCCCTTCAGCCGGATAGCGTATAGGTATATGCTTTTCTATCGGATACTTACTCAAAAGAACCAATCCTTGGGAGTGGGAGTCGTAGTCTACATGCTCATGAATATAGGGATATACTTTCCCAAAGTTTTTCTTGAGTTGTTTTGCATTCTGAGAGAGATTGGTATCAAATATTGCTTCTTGCAAACAAACGATATCGGCATCCAATTGATTGATAAACCGAACGGCAGTCTCTCCCTTCTTTGATACACCTCTAAAACTCTTCACATTATAGGTCGCCACTTTAACTGTCTCCGATTCCTGAGGGGCACTATCCGAGGCAAATCTTACCGGGAAGTATGCCATGGTATAAGGAATAGCCAAAAGAATCAGTATGCCATACAATCCCACAAAAGACCATTTTCTTCTTAAAAGATAAAACAGAAAGAAAACAATCAAGAGAGTATACCATAGAGGATAAGAGAGATTAAAGAATGCAGGAAGTATGGTAGTCTTGGGCGAGATATAAGGAGCAACGAGTGCCGTTACAAATGCCAATACCAATAGAAAATTGATAATACCCTCAACAGTGAGAGTAAAATGTCTGAGTATCTTGCGATGCGGTTTCATTTCTTTGATCGTCCTTTTCCTATCAGCTGTTGTCTTTGCGTTTCAGATAGTGAAGTGTAGCCGGAATTGTACACCTGTCTCTCCATATCTCCGGTCAAACTTCTTCTTGTCAAAACGGCTACAAATCCCCCTTTTCTTCCTAGCAGTATTCCCAAAAAGAGAGTTCCCAAATGAACAACATGCCCCGCACTATTCCCTCTTAGAGACAACAATACAATAGTCGCAATTCCGAGAAACAGAAACAGATAGAAAAAGAGCCCTCTATACTGAGCCAATAAACTACCTAATGCAAATAGTGCCAATCCTGAAACACCACTGAGCGATCCCATCCATGTCGGAACCAAAATAGCCGTGATTGTGAAGATAAAAAGAGGAAAAGCAAGAGAAATCAGAGTATATAGAAAAGGTCTTCGGAGGTAAACTTTTCCACGCCCTTTCACAGCAAACAGAATAACACCTAAAAGCAGAAGAACATTACTGCCAAGATGCAACAATGTTTTGTGATAAAAAGGATATGTAAGCAAACTCCAAGGAGCTTCTATAATAGAAGTCAGTGTTGGTGTAAAAGCAAATGTCTCCGAAGAAGGAAGCATCCAAGCGAGTATAGAAAGCATACACACACCTATACACCACCAAGAGATTGCCCGGTATCTCTGTCTCTGTTTTGTTCCGATCACGTCAGCTTTAGTAGTAAACCTCTTTTCCGTGTTTCTTACGCCATATAAGGATGAGGATAAGCCCAAACAGCATCCCTCCAAGATGTGCAAAGTGTGCCACGTTATCTCCTGCTCCCGGATGTATACCCGCAAACAACTCTATGAGTCCATATCCTATCATCATATATTTTGCCTTGATGGGTATCGGTATAAACATAATATACATAGGAACATTCGGGAACAGCATACCGAAAGCAAGCAATATTCCGAATATGGCACCACTGGCTCCGACGGTTATGAATTGGTCTAAATATCCAGTGGAAAGGAGAATACTGTACTCGGAATAGCTTGTAAGGGACAGATACCATACGGCTTGTTGCACAATACCGGCTCCTACTCCCGTAAAAAGGTAATAGAACAAAAACTTCTTGGCTCCCCACACTCTTTCCAAGCTTGGACCAAACATGACCAAAGCAAACATATTGAAGAATATGTGCGAGAAACCGGATGCATCATGCATAAACATGTACGTAAACGGTTGCCATAGCTTGAAACTATCCGTCGGGAAATAATGCAATCCGAGAAGATATGTAAGATCCCATCCCACACGGGATAGCACAAACATAGCCACCCAAGTGATAGCATTGATAATAACAAGATTCTTTGTGACGGGAGGGAAATTGCTTAATGGAGTCGTCATTATGTATTTGTGATGATATAGATTTAGTAATTAAGAACAAGGCTGTCAGTACGCCTCTCTGTATTTGGACTCATCTTTGTCCTCTAATATACTGAGATAGCTTCTGAATCTCGACTCCGAGATATCGCCTTCTTCTACGGCTACACGAACAGCACAACCGGGTTCGTGAGTGTGTGTACAATTGGAAAAACGACAAGTTTTAGATGTTTTGAAAATCTCAGGAAAGAAGTGAGCGACTTCCTTAGGGTCAAAATCCAATGTACCGAAACCCTTTATCCCCGGAGTATCTATTAAGAAAGTATCCGGTTCTCCCGGCAAATCTATCATGACCGAATGTGTTGTCGTATGAACTCCCGCAAGGTGAGTGGTAGAGATAGATGCCGTTCTCAGTAAGGCTGTAGGTACAAGAGCATTTATGATAGAGCTTTTCCCCACTCCGGACTGACCGGAAAGAAGTGTTATACCTCTATCTACATACTCCCGCAAGTCTTCTATTCCCTCTTTTTCCGTTGCAGAGACAGAGAAACATCTGTACCCTATCTCCTCGTACATATTGCAGAGCTGTCCGAGCATCTGTCTCTCCTCCGAGTCATAAAGGTCTATCTTATTGAAGACCAAAGCAGCCTCCACACCATAAGCCTCGGCTGTCGCCAGAAATCGGTCTATAAATGTAAGAGGTGTTTCGGGATAGTTTATTGTAACAATGAGCAACGCCCTATCCAAGTTGGCTCCTATTATATGCGCCTCCTTAGAAAGGTTGATGCTCCGGCGGATGATATAGTTTTTGCGAGGCAATATCTCAGTAATAAAGCAACAAAGATCCACTTTATTACCGGAAGACTCTCCGAAACCTTCGGGAACGGAGAACCGTACCCTATCGCCGATGGCAATAGGATTGGTTGTCCTTATCCCCTTTATCTTGAATCGTCCTTTCAGTCTGCACGGGTAATCCTTTCCCTCACTGCGAACAGTGTATTCATTACCCGGATTTCCTATAACAATTCCTGTCTGTAGCAATGTCATCTACTATCCACAAAACAAAGGAGCAGCGACTCTTTCTCCTCTTAAATAGTAAGTATCTCTTTCTCTTTAGCTGCGTAGAGTTCGTCTATCTTTTGTACAAACTTATCGTGGATCTTCTGCACCTTTGCTTCCGCATCCTTACCCATGTCTTCAGAGAGACCATTCTTCACCATCTTCTTAATGTGATCTATGGCATCTCTTCTTGCATTTCGTACACTTACTTTGGCAGTTTCTGCTTCGTGCTTGCTCTGCTTGGCGAGCTGCTTACGTCTCTCTTCTGTAAGAGGAGGAATACCGATGCGGATAAGCTCTCCGTTATTTTCCGGAGTGATTCCAAGATCCGAATCTATGATTGCCTTTTCTATGTCCTTGATGATAGACTTCTCCCAAGGAGTGATAAGAATAGTCTTGGCATCCGGAGTAGTAAGAGACGAAACATTAGATAGAGGTGTCATGTTACCATAGTACATCACCATGATACCGTCAAGAATCTTTACGTTGGCCTTACCTGCGCGAATACGTGCCAGCTGCTCATCCAAAAATGAAATGGCATCATTCATTAGAGTTTCTGAGTGCTCTATAACTACTTTAATGTCTTCCATAAATTCTTATACCTGTTTTTGTAAATACTTATTTGCGTTCTATTGTTTTTACTTCTCGTCTATATATACCTGTGTACCGATATTTTCTCCGGAAAGAAGTCGGTACAGATTGCCCGGTGTATCCATATCGAAGACCACGATAGGCATCTTGTTCTGCATACACATGGCGGTAGCCGCGATGTCCATCACTTTCAGCTCTCTGGCTATAATATCCGAATAGGATATCCGATCGAATCGGACAGCATCCGAATGCTTCTCCGGATCTTTATCGTATATGCCATCAACCCTTGTTCCTTTGAGCATGACATCTGCTTCCAGCTCTATGGCACGGAGAGATGAGCCTGTATCTGTGGTAAAAAACGGATTGCCCGTACCCCCTGCACAAATAACAACCTTTCCTGCTTGAAGGGCTGCTATCGCTTTCCATTTATCGTAAAACTCTCCTATCGGTTCCATTCGGATAGCCGTATAAACGACATTATCCACTCCATGAGCCGTTAGTGCGGAGCTTAGTGCTAAGCTATTGACACACGTGGCCAACATCCCCATCTGATCCCCCTTTACTCTATCGAAACCGGACAGAGTGGCTCCGGAAAGACCTCTAAAGATGTTTCCCCCTCCTATCACTATCGCAATTTGGATACCCAAATCTTGAGAACGCTTTATCTCTTCTGCGTACGAATTTAGTCGAGAAGGGTCTATTCCATAGGACTGAGCTCCCATCAGACTTTCACCACTGAGTTTCAATAAGACTCTCTTCATCTCCAATCTCTGCTTGGTATAATATTATTCATATTTTAATTATTCGGTAGAAGGAAGCACGAAAGCCACCTTCTCTATCCCTCAAAGATAAAGAATTTAGTTCAATACTCCGCATGCAAAATGGTTTATACCCTATTTCTCTGCACTCTCAATATTGCATTGTAATGCCGTTTTCTCCACCATAATGGAAGCCGCTCAAGGATAAATCATTTTGGAAAAACATCTATTCTTTAACCCATCTGCCCTTTATATATCTTAAATACAGAGCAATGTCCTTTTCTTGAACTGCAATCTAAAGAGGCTTAACCTGCTTAGAAAAATCATTTATCATATTAAGAGTTTGTTCTGAACACAATAGACAACTCAAATCAAGTCCCGAATCTTTTCTTTCAAGGTTCGATTTCCAAAAATCAAGGCTTGACTTTGACAACTCAAAAACAGATTCCAATATTTTATCACATTCAGCAAAAGAACTAATACCGAATAGCCAATCTATTATACAGGTTCAAAACTTCAAATATCTCTCAGGGGTGACGCATTAAAATTGTATTGTCATTAGTTGTTGTGGCTTCATTCGAGCAAGTTTTTTCTGAATACGAGGGATTGAAGACTTCATATTCGTCTTCAGTCGCTCTATAATGAGTAAATTAGTCTTTTGAATGATATCCATAATCTGCGCCACATTCTTCGTTCTCTTGTGTGAGGCATCGTGTCCGAAATAGACATCCAAACAGTGATGCAACTTATTCTCTATCGCCCAATGCCCACGAATAGCCTGTTTCAATAAAGAAAGATCTGTCAATGACGAAATGTAATAGGCCACTTCTTCACTCGTTTTATCGCTCTTTTTATCCCTTCGTTTACGTACAACTTTGTGTATCGACCTTAAGCCTTTCCAGCGGGTTAATACCTCGTCAGCTTCTATCTCCAAGGGATTGAGAATACTTTCATAGCGACGAGTTTCTATGCGTCCGTGAGATAGTTCCGTCTGCTCGTCAAGGAGGATATGTTTCTGAAATAGGGGACAGAAGTAGCCTTCTATCTCTTGCAGACTCAAACTTTGATTCGCTTTAACACACAATACTTAGTCATCCCTTAAAAAGCGTTTATAAGCGAGAGATCATCCAACGATGGTC
>JAUMWS010000020.1 GCA_030529525.1 Porphyromonas sp.
CCTGCAACAGCAGTCACATCACCCTTAAGGTCTGTGATCTTCTTTTCAATCTCAGCTTTCGTAGCCTTAAGATCGTTAGCAGCACCAGCCTTGTATGCTTCCAGAGCTGCCTCGATTTTCTTAATATCATCATCATAATCCTTACAACTTGTTACAGTGAACAACACCGCAACAAGCGCAAGCATAATGAATCTGAAAGAAAAGTTTCTTTTCATAAAACAATAACATTTAGAGTTAGTAAATAAATAATTTGATTCGTATGCTGTATTGGGTTAATACTTTCTGTTTATAAAATTAGCGCCATAGTCTTAGACCACTCAATATCCAAGGGCAGGTTCTTTATCTCTCTACTCCGGTCATATCCTAAAGATACACAACGTCCAAAAATCAATAACCAAGAGTACACTTTTAACATATCCGTAATAAAGAGAAAGAAAAAAAGAAGAAAAATTTTACGCAAAAAGCGACAAAACCCAAAAGTAAGGGAGACACAAAGAGGATAAAAACGAACCACAAATGAACATACAAAAGGGTGCTAATCTCCTTAATATCTCATACTTACATCAAAGTAGACCTCTTCTTGTCTTACTCTACAGGAACAAAGGTAGGAAATATTATCATAAATACAAACATTTCCACAGCTAAAGCGGTGCAGCAAAGAGGAGAAAGAGAGGAGAATGGAGACAAAATGAGAGAAAAGAATCGAACTCCTCTTAAACTTTCTTTCAGCAAAAAGAACATTATTTCCAAATCGCACAATCTGTCAGAGATAGAAGCCCCCCCTGAAAGATAGATAAGAAAGAGATCTGTGAGTCCGAACAGTAAAAAAGGCGGTGTGTCATAATGCACAAACTGCTGTGTTGCTTGCGACATTCGGCTTCGGTCACATACCTTAGTATGCTCCCTTCAGCCTCAGTCTTAGCGCCTTGCATTTTGCGCATTCTGAGACACCTAAAAAGGGGCTGGGCAAAATCGAATTTTGCCACAGCCCCTTCTCTTTTTAGAACTATATATGATCTATAATAAGATACGTCTCCTTTAAGCTTCTGCTCCTTGTGCTTGTGGTTGGTCTGCAACAGGAGAGTCTGATGCTTTTTTACGAGAACGACGTGTACGAGTTGCCTTAGCAGACTCTTTCTTCTCCTTAAGCATATTCTCGTTGTAATCTACCAACTCTATAATACACATCTGTGCATTGTCCCCAAGACGGAAACCGGTCTTAAGGATACGAGTGTATCCGCCCGGACGATCTGCCACCTTTTGAGAGATGTTTTGGAACAACTCTGTAACAGCAACCTTATTTTGGAGATAAGAAAATACTGTACGACGAGAGTGAGTAGTGTCCTCTTTAGAGCGGTTGATAATTGGCTCTACGTATTGTCTTAGTGCTTTTGCCTTGGCAAGAGTTGTTTGGATTCTCTTATGCAAGATAAGAGAGGTTGCCATGTTTGAAAGCATTGCATGTCTGTGAGCTGTCTTACGGCCAAGGTGATTGAATTTTTTTCTATGTCTCATCTTCTTATAATTCTTTATCTAGTTTGTACTTGGCTACATCCATACCGAACGAAAGATCTAAACGTTCGAGAAGATCCTCTAACTCGGTTAGAGACTTCTTACCAAAATTGCGGAACTTGAGAAGGTCTGCCTTTGTGTGGGCAACAAGCTCTCCAAGAGTCTCCACTTCTGCTGCTTTCAAGCAGTTTAACGCTCTAACAGAAAGGTCTAACTCAGACAAAGACGACATAAGCAACTGGCGCATATGTATAGCATCTTCGTCAAATTCGACACTGTCGTCCGTTACATCATTCTCCATGGCAACATAATCTTCTGCACAAAGAGCAAAATGAGAAATAAGGATCTGAGCAGCACCCTGTAGGGCTTCTTTAGGAGATATGGAACCATCGGTAGTGATCTCCAATGTGAGCTTATCGTAGTCTGTACGTTGCTCTACACGGGTATTCTCGACGTGATACTTAACTTGTTTGATAGGCGTAAAAATAGCATCTATCGCTATTTGTTGCGGATCATCAAACGTCCCCATCATCTCCTCTGCAGGAATCCAAGAGCGTCCTTTTATAATGGTAAGCTGGATGGTGAAGGATACAGACTTATCCAAGTTACAGATAACCTGATCCTTGTTGAGCACTTCAAAACTATTTAGCTTTGCAGAGATGTCTGCTGCGGTAAACTGCTCTGTATTTTGAACCTTGATACTAACGGTTTCTGCTTCTTCCCCATCGACAATACGTTTAAAACGCACTTTCTTTAGATTTAGAATGATGCTGGTAACATCCTCAATAACTCCGGGGATGGTAGCAAACTCGTGCTCAACGTTGTCTATTTTAATTGAGTTGATAGCGTAACCTTCTAGAGCCGACAGAAGAATCCTTCTCAAAGCGTTGCCTATGGTAATACCATACCCCGGCTCTAGCGGTCTAAGCTCGAACTTCCCATAGGTTGGGGAATCTTCAAGCATGACCACCCTTTCGGGTTTTTGAAATGCCAATAAAGCCATACTACGTTACTTTGAATAGAGTTCTACAATCAATTGTTCTTTGATATTTTCCGGGATATCCTCTCTGGTAGGAATACTAAGAAGTTTTCCGGAATAAGAAGCCTTATCCCACTCCAACCAAGGATATTTACTTCCACCACTTGATGCAAGAGAGTCTACGATAACTTCAAGAGACTTTGACTTTTCTCTAACACCAATAACTTGGCCTTGCTTCACGCTATAAGATGGAATGTCTACAACCTTTCCATCAACTACAATATGACGGTGGTTTACTAATTGGCGTGCAGCAGCGCGAGTTTTAGCAATACCCAAACGGTATACGATATTGTCGAGACGTTGTTCCAAAAGTTGAAGAAGAACTTCACCCTTTACACCCTTAGAACGAGATGCTTTATCGAAAAGATTTCTAAACTGTCTTTCCAAAACACCGTAAGTATATTTTGCTTTCTGTTTTTCACGCAGCTGAATGCCATACTCAGAAGTCTTACGTCTTCTGCTATTGCCATGTTGTCCCGGAGGATAATTCTTCTTAGACTTTACGGAGCCAAAGATAGGCTCTCCGAATTTGCGAGCGATTCTCGCTTTAGGGCCTGTATATCTTGCCATAATAAAATTTGATTACATGAAAGCGTACGCATACAGCCGCGATCGTGAGAGGTGCTCAAACCATCTATATTTACACGCAGCCTTCATTCTTATTCAAAATAATTTAAGTAAAGTGTTACTATACTCTTCTTCTCTTAGGAGGACGACATCCATTATGTGGTAGTGGTGTTACATCTATGATCTCTGTAACCTCAATGCCGGCACCATGAATAGATCTGATAGCAGACTCACGTCCATTACCCGGTCCTTTCACATAAACTTTCACTTTACGTAGACCAAGGTCATATGCAACCTTAGCACAGTCTTGAGCAGCAAGTTGAGCTGCATAAGGAGTATTCTTTTTAGAGCTTCTAAAACCCATCTTACCTGCACTTGACCAAGAGATAACTTGACCTTCTGCATTGGCAAGAGAGATGATGATGTTGTTAAAAGAGGAGTGAATATGCGCCTGCCCGATAGCATCAACGCGAACAACTCTCTTCTTTGCGACTGTCTTTTTTGCCATATTATCTTAACGTATTATTTAGTAGCTTTCTTCTTGTTCGCAACTGTTTTCTTCTTACCCTTACGAGTACGAGCGTTGTTCTTGGTGCTTTGACCACGCAAAGGAAGATGAAGACGGTGACGTATACCTCTATAACAACCGATATCCATAAGTCTCTTAATATTAAGAGTAACTTCTGTTCTAAGGTCTCCTTCTACCTTGTACTCGGCTCCAATAATTTCACGGATCTTAGCTGCTTGATCATCTGTCCAATCCTTTACCTTGATATCCTTATCGATACCGGCTTTACTAAGAATGGAATTAGCACTGCTTCTACCTATACCGAAGATGTAGGTAAGAGCAATCTCGCCTCTTTTGTTTTGTGGTAGGTCAACACCTACAATTCTTATTGCCATAATATGAATATATTAATTCCGTTTTAGGAGTGCAAAAGTACGAATTATTTTTGACGTTGTTTCATTTTAGGGTTCTTCTTATTTATAATGTATAAGCGACCCTTACGTCTAACAATTTTACACTCCGGAGTGCGTTTTTTTAGGGATGTTCTTACTTTCATAATGAAATGTATCTTTGTCTTTTTTACTTGTATCTGAATGATATACGACCTTTTGTAAGATCATATGGAGACATTTCAACCTTTACTCTATCTCCCGGAAGGATCCGAATATAGTGCATGCGCATCTTCCCTGAAATATGTGCGGTGATAACGTGACCATTGTCAAGCTCTACCTTAAACATCGCATTGGAAAGAGCCTCAACAATTACTCCATCTTGTTCTATTGCCGCTTGTTTTGCCATGAATTATTATACTAAAATGTTTGGTAACCTAAGACTTCGTATATGTAGTCAAATGAGGAAAGGATCTCCGGTTTGCCATTTATAACGGCAACACAATGTTCAAAATGAGCAGAATATTTACGATCTCGAGTCCAGACAGACCAGCCGTCTTCTCCATTTACAATATTCTTAGAGCCCATATTAATCATAGGTTCTATACAAACACACAATCCTTCCTTTATCTGAAAACCTGTTCCACGCCTTCCATAATTGGGGACCTGAGGTTCTTCGTGCATTTCACGACCAATGCCATGCCCTACAAACTCACGAACAACAGAAAATCCGGCCTTTTCACAGTAGGTCTGTATAGCATTACCTACGTCTCCAAGCCGACGTCCAACCTGCAGCTGCTCTATTCCAACGTAAAGAGAATCTTTTGTTGTATTAAGAAGCTTTTTTACTTCAGGTGTTACTTCCCCAACAGGAAAAGTAAAAGCACTATCTCCGGTAAAACCCATCAACTTCGTACCACAGTCCACAGAAATAATGTCTCCCTCCTTTAATATCACTTTTTCGGAAGGAATTCCATGTACAATGTACTCATTGGGAGATGCACAAATAGATCCGGGAAAACCCGCATAACCTAAAAATGCAGGAACAGCTCCATGATCACAAATAAATTCATGAGCAACTGTATCCAATGCTTTTGTTGAGACTCCAGGTTGTATATGCTTGGCTACTTCTGCAAGCGTCCGACCAACAAGTTGGTTGGCCGCTTGAAGTAGCTCAATTTCATCTTTCGTCTTCAGATATACCATAGTCTAAAGTTAGTACATGGCACTTGAACGTCCTTTAATGCGTCCACTTTCACTAAATCCATCGTAGTGGTGCATAAGCAAGTGAGACTCTATCTGCTGTAGAGTGTCAAGAACAACACCAACAAGGATGATTAGAGAAGTACCTCCAAAGAACTGCGCAAAAGCCGGATTTATTCCCATAGAGTCTGACATCGCAAACGTAGGAAGTATAGCAACGATAGCAAGGAAAATCGCTCCCGGAAGTGTAATCTTACTCATCACATCATCCAAAAAGTTTTTCGTAGCCTTACCCGGCTTTACCCCTGGGATAAATCCATTATTCCTTTTAAGATCTTCTGCCATCTGAGTAGGATTAACCGTTACAGCTGTATAAAAATACGTAAACAGAATGATCAAGAAAGAGAACAATGCAGCATACAAGACACCTCTACCGTGCATAAAATCCGCCAATACTGCAGATGGCTCATTAGATGCAAATGAGTACAAACTCACCGGCAAGAACATGATAGCTTGAGCAAAAATAATCGGCATCACGTTCGCAGCATTAACCTTGAGAGGAATATACTGACGAGCGCCTCCGTATTGCTTATTACCAATCATCCTCTTAGCATACTGAACAGGAACCCTGCGTGTGCCTTGAACCAACAAAATAGCTCCGGCAATAACGAGCAAAAGGAATATGATCTCTAATATGAAGACATACAAACCACCTTCCCCTCCAAGTCTTAGAGAAAACTCATTAATAATTGCTTCAGGGAAGCGAGCTATGATACCTATAAGAATGATGAAAGAAACTCCATTCCCTATACCCTTATCTGTAATCTTCTCTCCAAGCCACAAGACAAACATAGATCCGGCAATAAGAATAGCAGTGGAAACTGCCATGAATCCTAAAGAAGAAGGCATTATAACACCTTCTGCCGCCAATGTATTTCTTGTACCAATAAGGTAAACAGGACCTTGAACAAGAAGAATAAGAATAGTAAGGTAACGTGTGTATTGGTTTATCTTTCTTCTACCACTTTCTCCCTCACGCTGCATCTTTTGGACAGAAGGAATTACTATCGCCAAAAGCTGCATCACAATGGATGCCGAAATATACGGCATGATACCTAATGCAAAAATAGATGCATTTGAAAATGCTCCTCCGGAAAACATGTCTAGTAGCGCAAGAAGACCTTCAGATGTTGAATTCTTCAATGCCAATAGAGCATTAGGATCTATACCGGGAAGGACAACATATGTCCCCAACCGGTATAGAATTACCAAGAAAACAGTGGTAAGGATTCTTGTACGAAGATCCTCAATTTTCCAGATATTTTTAATTGTCTGTACTGCCTTCATTGCTTATTAGTTTATCACTGTAGCTGTTCCGCCTTGCGCTTCAATAGCCTCCTTTGCACTCTTAGAAAAAGCATGAGCTTCAACCTTTAGAGAAGAAGAGAGTTCTCCTCTACCCAAGATTTTAACTCTATCGGCTCTTCCACACAAACCGTTAGCTACAAGTGTGTCTATATTAAATTCTGTGATACTATTTCTTTGTGCAATCTCAGCAAGTGTGTCAAGATTGATAGGAGTATACTCTACTCTATTGATATTCTTGAAGCCAAATTTAGGAAGACGACGCTGTATCGGCATCTGTCCCCCTTCAAATCCGATCTTACGAGAGTATCCAGAGCGAGACTGTGCCCCCTTATGACCTCTGGTAGAAGTACCACCTTTACCAGAACCAGGACCACGACCAACACGCTTACGAGACTTTGTAGATCCTTCTGCAGGACGTAAGTTTGATAAATTCATAACTTCAAATATTTTATGCTTCAACGATCTCTATAAGGTGTCTTACTTTATGTAAATTGCCTCTTGTAGCATCGTTATCCGGTAGTTCAACTACTCTGTTTAACTTATTGAGCCCAAGCGAGTCTAAAGCTGCCTTTTGATCTTTAGGACAACGAATACGACTTCTGACTTGTTTTACTTTTACTGTTTTCATCATTCTCAGCCTTTAAATACTTTTTCTACTGATATACCTCTGGCTTGAGCAACATCCAATGGGCTTCTAAGCTCTGAAAGTGCACTTATTGTTGCCTTTACCAAGTTGTGCGGATTGGAAGATCCTTTAGATTTTGCCAAAACGTCAGTTACACCAACACTCTCAAGCACAGCACGCATCGCACCACCGGCTTTTACTCCGGAACCGGCAGAAGCAGGCTTAATGAACACACGGGCTCCACCAAAACGAGCATATTGCTCATGAGGAATAGTACCGTTATAAACAGGAACTTGAATGAGATTTTTCTTTGCAGCTTCAGCGCCTTTAGCTATTGCAGCAGTAACTTCTCCGGCTTTTCCAAGACCCCAACCTACGATTCCATCTTCATTTCCTACAACCACAATCGCAGAGAATGTGAACGTACGTCCTCCCTTGGTGACCTTTGTTACTCTGTTTATTGCCACAAGCCTATCCTTAAGCTCTAAGCCATTTGCAGATTTCACTTTATTCATTTCGTTACAGACTTTTACTATTAAAACTTAAGACCAGCTTTACGCGCAGCATCTGCGAGTTCTTTTACTCTACCATGATAAAGGTAGCCATTTCTATCGAACACAACAGTGCTTACACCTGCTTGCATTGCGTTCTGAGCAATAACTTCACCTACTTTTGCAGCAAGCTCTTTCTTTGGAAGCTTTTCTGCTATAGGAAGAGAACTTGCAGCAGCAAGAGTTTTACCGGTTGCATCGTCTATCACCTGAGCATAAATCTGCTTGTTACTTCTAAAGACTGTTAGGCGAGGTTTTTCAGCAGTACCAAAAATATTCCTACGCACACGTCTTTTTATTTTTTGTCTTCTTAGAATTTTTGTATTCATAACAATGTTTAGTTTACGTAGAGAGATTATTTACCTGCTGTCTTACCAGACTTTCTTCTGATTACTTCGCCTTCAAACTTAACACCCTTACCCTTATATGGTTCAGGCTTTCTGAAGCTACGAATCTTCGCACATACCTGTCCTAACAGCTGCTTGTCTGCAGACTCAAGAATGATAAGAGGGTTTTTATTTCTCTCCATCTTGGTTTCGACTTTCACTTCAGAAGGCAATTGAAGATATATCATGTGAGTAAATCCAAGAGACAATTCCAAGACTTGACCTGTATTTGCGGCTCTATAACCGACACCTACAAGTTCAAGAGTCTTTGTATATCCCTGAGAAACTCCAACAATCATATTATTTATAAGAGATCTGTAAAGACCATGAAATGCGTTGTGTTCTTTTGTCTCTCCTGTCTTGTTTACAGTAAGTTGACCTTCGTTTATTTCTACCGCAACTCGACTATCCATCTTCTGTGTAAGCTCTCCCTTAGGACCTTTCACTACGATCTGATCGTCATTTACATTAACGGTTACACCAGCGGGTATTGATATAGGTAATTTTCCAATTCTAGACATAATACTTTCCTCCTAATCAATAAACGTAACACAATACCTCTCCGCCGACTCTTAATTCACGAGCCTCCTTATCTGTCATCACTCCTTTAGATGTAGAAACGATTGCGATACCAAGGCCATTTAGAACACGAGGAAGATCTTTATAACCTACATAACGTCTAAGACCAGGCTTAGAAATTCTTTGTAGTTTCTTTATGGCATTTGTTTTAGTAGCCATATTATATTTCAAGGCAACTTTGATAGTACCTCTTGCGCCATCTTGCTCAAACTTATAGTTGAGGATGTATCCCTTTTCAAAAAGGATCTTAGTCATCTCTCTCTTAAGTTTAGACGAAGGGATCTCCACCACACGGTGATTAGCGCTGATTGCATTACGCAATCTAGTCAGATAATCTGCTATTGGATCTGTCATAAAACTTTTAATTAAATTGATCCGAACAATCGGACAATATTTAACACTTGCTTCAAATATTGAAATAAAGAGAAAGCAGCCAGTCTGTTACCAGCTTGCTTTCTTTACTCCGGGGATCAATCCCTTTGAAGCCATTTCTCTAAATTGGATACGAGAAAGACCAAACAATCTCATATATCCTTTAGGTCTTCCTGTTATCTTACACCTGTTGTGAAGGCGTACTGGTGAAGCGTTTTTAGGAATAGCTTGCAATGCTTCATAATTGCCTTCCGCTTTAAGGCGAGCGCGCTTATCAGCATATTTTGCTACCAATTTTGCCCTTTTCACCTCACGGGCTTTCATTGATTCTTTTGCCATGCTCTTAGTATTTAGTCTTCTTTCTTAGCATTATTGAACGGAAGGCCGAAGTGCTTTAGCAATGCATAACCTTCTTCATCAGTCTGCGCCGATGTTACAAAGGTAATATTCATACCCATTATTTTGGTAATAGAGTCCAAATTAATTTCAGGGAAAATAATTTGTTCGCTCACACCAAGAGTATAATTGCCTCTACCATCCAGCTTACTATTGATACCCTTAAAGTCACGGATACGAGGAAGAGCAACACGCACAAGTCTTTCTAGAAACTCATACATTTTTTCTCTTCTAAGAGTTACCATAACACCGATAGGCATTTTCTTTCTCAACTTAAAGTTTGAGATGTCCTTCTTAGAAAGAGTTGCAACCGCTTTCTGTCCTGTAATAGCTGTGAGTTCAGAAATAGCAACATCAATAAGCTTTTTGTCTGCTACAGCCTGACCAATTCCCTGATTGATAACAATCTTTTTAATTGCTGGGACTTGCATTACTGTAGAGTAGCCAAACTCCTTCATAAGAGCAGGGACAATACGCTCTTTATAATCCTTTTGTAGGTTATTTACAGTACTCATTATTTTATCAGCTCTCCAGATTTTTTAGAATAACGAACCAAATTGCCTTTTCCATCATCTTTGCGACCTATACGAGTAGGCTTTCCTGTTGACGGATCTACCACGTTAAGGTTTGAAATATGGATAGGAGCTTCTATCTTAACCAGGCCTCCTTGAGGTTGCTTGGCATTAGGCTTAGTAGCTTTCGTAATAACATTTACGCCCTCTACTATAGCTCTCTTTTTTGTAGGGTCTACACTGAGTACACGTCCGGTTGTGCCTTTATCTTCACCAGCATTCACATACACAGTATCGCCTTTTTTAATATGTAGCTTACTCATTGTCTTAGTTTATATATGTGTATATAATAGTGAAAGAGTTATAGCACTTCAGGTGCCAATGATACCACTTTCATGTTTTTGGTTCTAAGCTCACGAGCTACGGGGCCAAAGATACGGCTACCACGAATATCGCCAGCAGCATTAAGAAGCACACAAGCATTATCGTCGAATCTGATATATGAGCCATCAGGACGTCTGATTTCCTTCTTTGTACGAACGATAAGAGCCTTAGACACTGCACCTTTCTTTACATCAGAAGAAGGGATAACGCTTTTCACAGATACCACAATAACATCTCCTATACCTGCATAGCGTCTCTTTGTTCCTCCAAGAACACGAATGCATAGGACTTCTTTTGCACCGCTATTATCGGCTACGACTAGTCTTGATTCTTGCTGTATCATGATTATTTCGCTCTTTCAATTATAGAAGTCAATCTCCAACGCTTCGTCTTACTCAAAGGTCTTGTTTCCATGATCCTTACAGTATCTCCGATGTTGCACTCATTCTTTTCATCATGAGCGTGATACTTCTTTGTTTTGTTTACAAACTTACCATAAATGGGGTGTTTCTCTTTCCACTTTACAGCAACAGTTATGGTTTTATCCATCTTATTGCTAGAGACAACGCCCTGTCTTACTTTTCTTAAATTTCTTTCCATAAGGTAGGGACATTAATTAGTTTCTGATATTCTTTCGTGAAGAATAGTTTTAAGTCTTGCCACGAATTTACGCTTAGCAGTAATATCCGAAGGCTTGTCTAGTGGAGTAACAGCATGAACAAGAAGCATCTTGTTGTAGGCTTCTTCTTCAGCTTGGAGTCTTTCCTTTAGCTCCTCTATGCTTAGCTCTCTTATTTCTTTACTCTTCATTTTCGATTACGCATTAGTTTTGTGTTCATAATCTCTGCGAACAACAAACTTAGTTGTCACAGGCAACTTTTGTGCTGCAAGTCGAAGAGCTTCTTTAGCCACAGCAAATGGAACTCCTTCTACTTCGAACAGCATACGACCGGGAGTAACTGGTGCCACAAAACCTTCCGGAGCACCCTTACCCTTACCCATACGCACTTCGGCTGGCTTCTTAGTAATAGGCTTATCAGGGAAAATACGTACCCAAACTTGACCTTGACGTTGCATATATCTGGTTACAGCAATACGAGCAGCCTCTATTTGTCTACCGGTAATCCACTTGCTTTGAAGCGCCTTAATACCGAAAGAACCGAAAGAAAGCTGATTACCTCTTTGAGCCACACCTCTCATGCGACCCTTTTGCTGCCTTCTGAATTTAGTTTTTTTAGGTTGTAACATGACGATAAATCTTTCTTCTTACATTAACGGTTCTGTCTTCTACCTCGACGAGAATCTCTGCCACCTCTGTTGTTATCACGTCTGCCAGATTCTTTTGCGGCTGTAAAGTTAGGCGTAAGCTCTCTCTTACCATAAACCTCACCTTTGCAGATCCAAACTTTAATACCAAGAAGACCTACTTTAGTAAGCGCTTCTGCGTGGCAATAATCAATATCTGCTCTCAAGGTATGAAGAGGAGTACGTCCTTCTTTAAACATTTCCGAACGAGCCATTTCAGCTCCGTTAAGACGTCCAGAGATTTGAATCTTGATACCCTCTGCCCCGGCTCTCATAGTAGAAGCAATAGCTGTCTTTACAGCTCTTCTGTAAGCCATCTTGCCTTCCAACTGGCGAGCAATAGTGTTTGCCACTATAACAGCATCAAGTTCAGGTCTTCTTATTTCAAAAATGTTAAGCTGAACATCTTTATCTGTAATCTTCTTGAGCTCTTCCTTTAGCTTATCTACTTCCTGTCCTCCCTTACCAATGATAAAGCCCGGACGAGATGTACAAATTGTTATTGTAATAAGCTTGAACGTGCGCTCTATAACTATACGAGATACACTTGCTTTAGCCAAACGAGCATCGAGGTACTTACGTAGCTTACTGTCTTCATAGATTGTATCTGCAAAATCTTTCTTTTTGCCAAACCAGTTAGAATCCCATCCACGTACGATACCCAAACGGTTACTTATTGGATTAATCTTTTGTCCCATCTAAATTAATTTTTTACAGATGAATTAAGTGTATCTACATATAGAGTCACATGGTTAGATCTCTTACGGATTCTGTAACCTCTTCCTTGTGGAGCAGGTCTCAATCTCTTTAGAGTCACAGCCTCATCCACAAAAACTCTACTTACAAACAGCTCACCATCGTCTGCACGACGTTCGTTTTTCGCCTCCCAGTTCGCTATGGCAGAACGAAGCAACTTCTCCACTCTTCTTGACGCTTCTTTATTCGAAAATTGAAGCACCCCAAGAGCTCTGTTCACTTCCATGCCTCTAACCATATCCACCACATATCTCATCTTACGAGGAGATGTAGGAACATTGTTAAGCTTTGCGAAGTAGAGTGTTTTATTATTTTCCTTGCGTGCGTTTGCCGACACTTGTTTTCTTTTACCCATAATGTGTTCTTAGTTGTTCTATATTACTATTACTTACTTTGGGATCGCTTAACGCTTCTTATTGCCACCATGTCCACGGAACGTACGTGTAGGAGAAAACTCTCCCAACTTATGTCCTACCATGTTTTCAGTAATAAAAACAGGAATGAACTTGTTACCATTATGGACAGCAACTGTATGACCCACAAAGTCCGGAGAAATCATCGTAGCTCTTGACCACGTTTTGATCACAGACTTCTTGCCACTTTCGTTCATAGCAAGAATCTTCTTCTCCAACTTCACATTGATATATGGTCCTTTTTTTAATGAACGACTCATAGTTTTTCTATTCTAAATAAGTTATTTCTTTCTTCTCTCTATGATGTACTTAGAAGAGTGCTTCTTAGGAGCTCTTGTCTTCAAGCCCTTAGAGTAAAGGCCTGTACGAGAACGAGGGTGACCTCCGGAAGCACGTCCTTCACCACCACCCATTGGGTGATCCACTGGGTTCATTACCACACCTCGGTTGTGAGGTCTTCTACCCAACCAGCGAGAACGACCGGCCTTACCAGAACGTTCAAGAGCGTGGTCTGAGTTACCAACACCACCAATAGTAGCTTTACAAGCAGAAAGAATTCTACGAGTCTCTCCCGAAGGCATCTTAATCACAGCATAAGTACCTTCTCTGGAGGTAAGTTGTGCAAACGCACCGGCACTTCTCACAAGCTTAGCACCTTGACCCGGTCTAAGTTCGATATTGTGAATTACAGAACCGATAGGAATGTTTTGAAGCGGTAGAGCATTTCCTACTTCTGGAGCTGCCTGACTACCGGACATCACTGTTTGTCCCACTTGCAAACCGTCTGGTGCAACGATATAAGTCTTCACACCATCCACATAATAAAGTAGGGCAATACGAGCAGATCTGTTTGGATCGTACTCGATGCTCTTAACGGTTGCTGGGATACCATCTCTGTTTCTCTTGAAGTCTATAAGTCTAAAACGCTTTTTGTGACCGCCACCAATATAGCGCATTGTCATCTTACCGGTGTTGTTACGACCACCGGTACGCTTCTTACCCACAACAAGAGATTTCTCTGGTGCACTTGCAGTGATCTTATCGAATGCACCAATAACTTTGTGTCTCTGCCCAGGGGTAGTGGGCTTTAGTTTACGTATTCCCATTTCTTAAAATTAGATATTGCTATAGAAATCTATTGTTTGACCTTCTTCGATAGTCACAACAGCTTTCTTGAATGCACTTTTTCTACCGCGGATTACTCCACCCTTTGTATATCTTACTTGTCTCTTACCATCATAGTTCATGGTATTAACGCTCTTCACGTCTACACCATAAAGCTTCTTGATAGCATTCTTAATCTCAATTTTGTTCGCATCACGAGAAACACGGAAGCCATACCTATTGGGCATGTTTTCAGTAATTTCTGTTTGCTTCTCAGTGATGATAGGCTTAATTAGAATACTCATTGCTTACGTCGTGTTATTATTATGCGTTCAAAACATTAACCATTTCACCAAGTGCGCTCTCGGTAATAATCATATACTTAGACTCCAAAACCTTGTAGGTATTTAGAAGTCTAACGTTCATAAGGCTCACATTGGGGATATTACGAGCGGACAAATATACAAAATTATCCGCATTATTCAAAACCATCAATGTGCGAGCAGCGTCCACCTTAAGAGCTTTAAGCACAGCAACGAACTGCTTTGTCTTAGGAGAATCGAATGTGAAATCTTCCACGACGATTACCTCTTGGTTCTTTGCCTTATAGCTCAAAGCAGAAGCTCTTGCAAGGTTTTTCACCTTCTTGTTCAACTTCTGACGGTAGTCTCTTGGTTGAGGACCAAATACAGTAGCACCACCACGAAGAAGAGGAGAGTTAATATCACCTCTACGCGCACCACCGGAACCTTTTTGACGAATAAGCTTGCGAGTACTACCGCTGAGCATGCTTCTTTCTTTTGTAGCGTGTGTGCCTTGGCGTTGGTTTGCTCTATATTGCTTTACAGCCAAATAGATCGCATGGTCATTAGGTTCAATGCCAAATAGACTCTCCGGAAGAGTTACTGTTCTGCCGGTTTCTACACCGTTGATATCTAAAACTTTTACCTCCATGTTTACTTTTCTATTAATACGATTGAACCATTAGCACCTGGTATAGAGCCCTTCACAAGAAGCAAGTTGTTTTCCGGAAGGACCTTAACTACCTCCAAGTTCTGCACAGTCACTCTCTTGTTCCCTGTCTGACCAGCCATGCGAGTACCTTTGAATACTCTTGCAGGAGTAGAACAAGCACCGATAGAACCCGGAGCACGTAGACGGTTATGCTGACCGTGAGTACTTTGACCCACACCACCAAAACCATGACGTTTCACGACGCCCTGGAAACCTTTACCTTTAGACTTTCCTACTACGTCTACGAAACCTGCATTCTCGAAGAAGTCTACAGTAATAACATCACCCAACTTGTATTCTTCTTCATAGTTTTTGAACTCGGCCAAGAATCTCTTGGGAGTAACACCACTCTTCTTGAAGTGTCCCTGAAGAGGCTTGGTAGTGTGCTTTTCCTTCTTGTCTACGAAGCCAAGCTGGATAGCATCATAACCATCTGTCTCCACGGTCTTCACCTGGGTTACAACACAAGGACCTACTTCGATAACAGTGCATGGTATATTTCTACCCTCGGCACTGAAAACGGAAATCATTCCGATTTTTTTTCCTAATAATCCTGGCATTTCAGTTAAATATATAATTAATAAACATTAAATATCTGTCTTGATTTCGATCTCAACACCACTTGGCAACTCCAAACGTGCCAAAGCATCTACTGTAGATGGTGTTGCGTTCAAGATGTCGATCAATCTCTTGAACGTAGAAAGCTGAAACTGTTCACGGCTCTTCTTGTTTACGAAAGTAGAGCGGTTTACAGTAAAGATACGTTTGTGTGTTGGCAATGGAATAGGACCACAGATGCTCACACCGGTTGCACTTACTGCTTTTACGATCTTTTCAGCAGACTTATCCACAAGTTGGTGATCGTAAGACTTAATTTTGATTCTTATTACCTGACTCATAATATGTACGATTCAAATATGAACTATTTCTAATTACTTAATAAGGTCTACACGGCCTTGTACTTCTGTAAGCACCTCCTTAGCGATGTTAGCAGAAACCTCAGCGTAGTGAGAGAATGTCATAGTAGAAGTGGCTCTACCGGAAGTGATGGTACGTAGCGCTGTAACATAACCGAACATTTCGGCAAGAGGAGCTTTCGCCTTAACGATTCTAGCACCTGTACGGTGGCTCTCCATACCTTCCACTTGTCCTCTACGCTTGTTAAGGTCGCCGATCACATCACCCATGCTCTCTTCCGGAGTTACAACCTCAATCTTCATGATTGGCTCAAGAAGGATTGGACCTGCCTTTTCAGAAGCACTCTTGAATGCCTGTATAGCACAGATTTCGTATGAAAGCTGATCCGAGTCTACCGGGTGATAAGAACCATCGATAACAGTCACTTTCAACTTATCAAGAGGATAACCTGCAAGCACACCATTCTTCATAGCGCGTAGGAAACCTTTTTGAATAGATGGGATAAACTCTCTTGGGATATTACCACCCTTAACCTCATCTATAAATTGAAGTTCTCCTTCAAACTCAGCATCGGCAGGCTCTACACGAACGATCATGTCCGCAAACTTACCACGACCACCGGTTTGTTTCTTATAAGTTTCGCGAAGTTCTACGCTCTTAGAGATAGCTTCCTTATAAGATACTTGAGGCTTACCTTGGTTACACTCAACCTTAAACTCTCTCTTAAGACGGTCGATGATGATTTCAAGGTGAAGCTCACCCATACCGGAAATAACTGTCTGACCGGTCTCTTCGTTAGTTTGAACTGTAAATGTTGGGTCTTCTTCTGCAAGCTTAGAAAGACCAACGCCAAGCTTATCAAGGTCTTTTTGAGTCTTAGGCTCTACTGCAATACCGATCACAGGATCCGGGAAGTCCATAGATTCCAATACAATCGGATGTCCCTCTGCACAAAGCGTATCACCTGTACGGATATCCTTAAACCCTACACCGGCACCGATATCACCGCAACCGATGAAGTCTTTTGGATTTTGCTTGTTTGAGTGCATTTGGAACAAGCGAGAGATTCTCTCTTTCTTATCACTTCTTGTGTTGTAAACGTAAGAGCCGGCATCAAGCTGACCTGAGTAAACACGGAAGAAGCAAAGACGACCAACATAAGGGTCGGTAGCGATCTTAAACGCCAAAGCACACAAAGGAGCATCCGGAGATGTTGGTCTTACTACTTCTGTTTCAGGATCACCCGGAAGAGTACCTACTACTTCAGGAGTATCTACCGGACTTGGCAGATAAGCACAAACAGCATTAAGAAGTGTTTGTACACCCTTATTCTTAAAGGAAGAACCACAAAGCATTGGGTTGATCTGCATCGAAAGTGTTCCCTTACGGATAGCAGCAAAGATCTCTTCTTCAGAAATTGTAGACGGATCTTCGAAATACTTTTCCATGATAGCGTCGTCCACATCAGATAGAGTTTCCAACAGTTTATCTCTCCACTCATCCGCTTCAGCCTGAAGATCTGCAGGGATATCTTCTACAGAGTAGTCGGCTCCCATAGTTTCATCGTGCCACAAGATTGCCTTCATCTTTACAAGGTCTACTACACCTTTGAAGGTTTCTTCTGCTCCGATAGGTATCTGAATCGGACACGGATTAGCGCCAAGAACATCCTTAAGCTGACGAACAACTTCAAAGAAGTTTGCACCACTACGGTCCATTTTATTTACATAAGCGATACGAGGAACTTCGTACTTGTCTGCCTGTCTCCAAACAGTTTCAGACTGAGGCTCCACACCACCTACAGCACAGAACGCAGCTACCGCACCGTCAAGAATACGAAGCGAACGCTCTACTTCCACAGTAAAGTCCACGTGTCCCGGAGTGTCGATAAGGTTGATCTTATACTTATCGCCATCATAGTTCCAAGATGTAGTTGTTGCTGCGGATGTGATAGTAATCCCTCTTTCCTGCTCTTGTTCCATCCAGTCCATGGTAGCTGCACCATCGTGCACCTCTCCGATCTTGTGAGTAAGACCGGTATAGAACAAAATACGTTCGGAGGTTGTTGTTTTACCGGCATCGATGTGAGCCATGATACCGATATTTCTTGTAAGTTCTATTCCTTGTTTTTTTGCCATTTTGTTTTCCTTATCTTTCCACAACTCTACGCAATCTTCTCGTTCCTCATTTCTCTTTCATCATACCAAAATGAGGTTTGAGATATCAGAGTGTCAACTTAGGGTTGTATTCGTATTACGAGTGTTGTGTCTTTTTTCTTTTATATAAGAGTGGAACTTAGAATCTAAAGTGAGCGAACGCACGGTTTGCTTCAGCCATACGGTGCATATCTTCTTTTCTCTTGAATGCACCTCCTTGATTGTTATAAGCATCTACAATCTCTGCAGAGAGCTTATCCGCCATAGTCTTACCACCTCTTTTTCTTGCGTAGCCGATAAGGTTCTTCATTGAAAGAGACTCTTTTCTTTCGGGACGGATTTCCATTGGCACTTGGAATGTAGCACCACCGACACGGCGGCTCTTCACTTCCACTTGTGGAGTGATATTATCCAAAGCAATCTTCCAGATCTCAAGAGCAGACTTCTCTTCGTTCGGAAGCTTTGTCTTTACGATCTCTAATGCTGAATAGAAAATATCATAAGACAAGTTTTTCTTACCATCATACATAAGATGGTTTACAAACTTACTTACTTTTACGTCACCGAAAACAGGATCTGGCAACACCTGTCTTTTCTTTGGTTTAGCTTTTCTCATTTTGGTCTAAAAATTTCGTTTTGTCATTGGTTGTTCCTTCTTCTGTCTTCAACACTACCGCTGTAGCATTTACTCAACCTGGGAGCCTATCCAATATTACTCAAAACATTGTTTAGTAATAATTGTCTCTTCGTCTTTCGAGCGAAGTAGAAAAGGGGATTTGTTTTGTTTTTGCTCTCATGGGAGAGCTTTTTCAGACCTCTATCTCTCTTATATTATATATGTATAGAGGCCGAATCAAAGGGCTGCTATTTACTTAGCCGCTTTAGGTCTCTTTGCTCCGTACTTGGAACGACGTTGTGTACGACCATTCACACCTGCAGTATCCAATGTACCACGAACAATGTGATAGCGAACACCCGGAAGGTCTTTCACACGACCACCACGAACAAGTACGATTGAGTGCTCTTGCAAGTTGTGTCCTTCTCCCGGAATGTAGGAGTTTACTTCCTTACCGTTTGTCAGACGCACACGTGCCACTTTACGCATAGCCGAGTTTGGTTTCTTAGGCGTAGTAGTATACACACGCACACAAACGCCACGGCGTTGCGGACAAGAGTCAAGAGCAGGAGACTTTCCTTTCTCTTCGATTGTTTTCCTTCCTTTTCTAACTAACTGTTGAATTGTAGGCATTTTAAAACTGTTTTTATTTCTGTGTTATATCGTATTTGATACTCATTTCATTATACCCTTCCATACGGGATATACGATTGAACGCACAAAGGTAAACATAATTATCCGATTGTGCAATAAATCAAGCAGATAAAATTAAATTCGCCTCCCGATCTTCTCCTCTCAAATGACAAAAGCATTAAAAAAAATGAAAAATATTTTCTGCACAGATAGGCTTAAGAAATAGATTTAAATCAGCTGCCCACTCTTTCCATTTTTCTTCTTTTAAGATACCCAAAAGCTCAAATGGAACGACTCCTATTTTTATATATTTCATACCGGCCACCCCCTCCTTGGAAAGCCCCTCTCTATTTTGATCCGAGGGGTTGTTTTGAGAGCACAACCTAATCGTTAAATTCACGCTATTTCATTAACACTAATTTCGACTCCTGTTCAGCAAAAACAACAAACAAGCATATTTTGTCCGCTTAACGGGTTTAATTTTTCAATGAACACGTTTACCATTTTCATTAAACAGGGTTACCCAATCCATTTAAAGGGTTTAGCAAAAACAGCCAAAACACTACGGTTCAGATCTTTACGATTTCAACCCATAAAAAGTACACGAAAAGCAAGATTTCCTTATTAGGAAACATTCACAAACAGAGGCGTTAAAATTCACATCAATTAACGCGAAAAAGCCCCATGAAATGCCTTGAGAAAAAATTTTCTCCAAACTTTCATTTTCTCATATCCTACTGATAATAAATCTTATACAATAGATTCTAAAATTTATGCCTTCTAAAATTCTCTTTGGGAAGTGGAAAAATCCACACCTTTGAGAGCTTCATTTTTATATAAAAAGTCAGAGGAAAGCACCTATTCCAAGAGTGGGAAAAGCCTATTCATCTACAACCCCAAAAGGATATTTTAATCTTGCTTCAAAACACCACCATAACAATAAAGCAGAAAAGCCTACACAAAAAAATCTCTTCACAAAAAAAAGAGAAGAAAGCCCCTCTCGACAATCAGAGAAAAGCAGAATTTGACGATAAATACGGCAATCTCACTCCATCCCATTGCAAGAAACGACAAAGAAGTCGTAAGCAAAAAAACAGAAGAGAAAAGAAAAGCACACCACACCTTTCTGTAAAAAGAAGGAGCTATGCCGAAATGCTTCGGCATAGCTCCTATCTCTTTAGAGAACATCCGGAAGAGAGTCTCTCATCTGTTCTCCATACATTAATATACAGTCTTATGGTAGTTTATTCCAAAAAGCAATGTTAGAGATTCTTTCTATGGTGATCTTACGATCTCCTTCTCTTACTTCGTCGGTCTCAGAAGCAGGAACGGCATTTATCTTCTTACCTACCCCTCTCCACTTAAGCATGCTTGCAGGCACACCTCTCTCTATAAGAGCGTCTGTAACCGCTTTTGCACGTTTGCGAGAAAGTTCGAGATTGTATTTTTCGCTACCTTGAGCGTCTGTATAACCGGTGATAAGGAAGTACTTTCCGGACTGCTTTTTCAATACAGCAGCAGCTTCATCCAGCACCTTTAGAGACTCGGAAGTGAAATCGTATCTGTCGAAAGCAAAATTGATATTTTCAAGCAGATTGCCTACTTGTGGCTCTGCCTCTACAAATACTTTCTTCTCCACGATTTTCTCTACAATCTTCTCTACAGGCTTTTCTATTTCCACATACTCGATACGTGGTTGAGGACGCTTATCCTTACCGCCAAAACGGAAGAGAACATTCAAAGAGACTTGAGCAAAACGAGGAAGCTCTTTTCTCACCGGCATGATATACTCTCCCTGAAGACCGATACCAACACTGTTGTTAAGCCAAGCATTTACACCCGCTCCCAAAGAAACCGGGAAATATTGGTTCTTATCCGACAATTTGTCTTTACCATTCCAAGTATCTGTTGAGCTCCATCCTGCTTGTCCCGTAGGGTCTTGACTGAAACGACCAACGTTCTTAGCTTGGAAATCTTTCCATAGATAGTTTGCACCAACTCTCAGGTAAGGCTCTACGTACTCGGATCCGAATAGAGGGCTTAGTCTGAACTGAAGACCGGGACCTCCCATGAACATAAAGCTATGCTTACCGGACTTTCCTGTCTGTTCCGGATTGTTGTAAGTGATGCCCATACTACCTTGCAGGTCGAGATAGAACCATTTGTTCAACTCTTTCGCCACATACAGTTTGGCTCCACCCATAAGATGATCCACTCTAAAGTTGTAGAAATAATCATCTTGTCTGCTTTCGAATCCGGAGATAGACACTCTGTTCCAGTTGATAAGAGCTCCACCGACACCTACTTCCCAGGCTTTCTTTGCAGGCTTTGCCTCTTGGGCTTGTAGCGTGGAGCTACAAAACCCAAGTGCTAAAGCAGCAAGTGTGTATATTGTATGTCTTATTTTCATTTTCTCGTTGTTTTATCTATTATATTTCAATGGTATTATAACTCTCAATCATTATAGCCCAGCAGGAACATTTTCCTGAGGGATAACAATTGGCGCATTTACACCATAGAAATCTTTGAACTCAAACTTTGGATCTTGGATGGTAGTAATGTAGTATGGCAGTGCTCTATAAGGAGCATATCCCACTCCAAGAATTCTTTCGTCTTTCTCAGGTTGAGTCAACTGCCCATAACGGTCGCCCTCCAAGTAACACATTACAGACCATACACCTTCATCACGCGGAGAAATAAGCTTGTAAAGAGGATTATCTTCTTTAAGACTTATCTCCGTATTAGTTGTAATATTATTTGAGCCTTCTCTCTTAAAAGAATAAACTCTGTATTTAAGGTTCTTCCTATAGTTAAGTTCATTTTTCAGAACATCGCCCGAAAGCCGGTTCGACTTCCAAACCGGAACAGGAGCTTGCTCTTTTGTATAATTCAAATAGAATGGAGGCAAATGATTAATCACGTCAAGCTGTCCCCAAATAGTTGTCTGCCCATGTATGACATGAATCTTTGAATTAGAGAAAACTGGGGTAGGATGAATTTCAGGAACATGTATTGCCTCCGGAAGAACAGGAGTCTCTCCATAGAAATATTTCTGACCAACAATAGCAAAGTAGTTTGGCTGTCCATTCCACTCGTACTTCCTCACTTCTAAAACTCTCTTATTGTAGTCGTGAATAGGAGGGTTCGGAAGTGTACCTGTCTTTTCTCTTTCCATCAAGACAACAGGACGTATAATCATTACAATGTTTTTATCTTTAGCTGTGTTAAAGTCCGCATAATAACCATCTTTCGTAACAAGCCACTTTCTCGTTTCATTATCAAGAGTAACATTTGCCAGTGTAAGGGCTTGAGCGGCATCCTTTACTTTACCTGTAGCAAATTCTGGTCTTGGAAATTCTTCCGGATATTCTCCCCAGATACCATCAACACGACGTTCATATTTGTAATGTACGGCTGTAAAGTGAGCAAAAGGGAAACTTCCTCCTCCAAGATTGACATATGTCTGCTGACGCAAGTAAACGAGCTCTGCAGAAATTCGAGTTATAATCTTATTTGGAACATAAGTATTTTTTGCAGACTCCATAGTTTCTCCTACGATCTTAACAGTAGAAGCGCCCATTCTTTCTGCTTCAGGCTTATTTTCAGGCAACTGATTTGCAGGCACCTTAAATCTACCATCTGTTCCCGTCGTAAACTTCACGCCCGGTATTCCTGGAAGATTCTCTACCTCGGTACCGGCCGGAGCAGGTCTTCCATCCTTATCATAAACAATATACCAAACTCCCCCATCTTCCGGATCTACATACTCCTTCAAAGATGCATTGAAGAACTGAGCTATAACATTTACCCTACCGGTAACAAGACCATTGGAGTCTTTACCATTCTCTCCATCTTTACCGTCTTTACCATTTTGACCATCTTCACCTTTCTCTCCACGAATATAATGCCAGAAGTCTGTAAGGCTTGTTCTTTCGCAGGGCCATTCATAACCAACATTATGAGGGTCCATTACAGGAGCAGCTTCACCTGAACATCCGGCTTTAACAGCATCAACCCAAAGCTCATAGGCGCTCTTACCGTTTTCGCCATTCTTACCATCTTCTCCGTTTTTACCATCTGCACCTTTTTCTCCTCTTGCAGGGATACCGGTATTTACATCACCAATCCACCAGTTGCCATCAGGACCAATGCGAGGAGATACGCCATCTTGACCATTCTGACCATCTTGGCCATTTTCACCA
>JAUMWS010000021.1 GCA_030529525.1 Porphyromonas sp.
GTTAAATGAAATCGGTAAACGGGTTCATTGAAAAATTAAACCCGTTAAGCCGAAAGAATATGCTCGTTTATCGTTTTAGCTAAACAGCTGTCAAAATTAGTGTTAATAAAATCGCCTTGATTTAACAATTCGGTCATGCTCTGAAAACGACCTCTCTGATCAAAATAGAGAGCCTCAAAAAAGAGGAGTTTTGTCGGTACGGAATATATAAAAATCAAGAGGAGAAAAAGCGAGGCAGCGGAGAGATAAAAATCCCTTCTGCCATTTCAAAACAGCTTTAATCGTTTCAAGTATCAATGCGACGGTATCGGGTAAATCTCTTATCACCCATACGTGTGGACGCTGATGCCTTGTGCCGATGGAAGAAAATTGACCCCGTACCAACAAATCTGAAGACACAAGAAAGAGAAAAGCAGCAGCCAAAGCGCAGTAGACACCTTTCGGGGTCTGCTTAGCCGATAATGAATGTAGAGCAGACAGGCAAGCATCGTTATGGCTGCCCACGTCTCTTTCGGGTCCCAACTCCAATAGTGCCCCCACGCAAGCTTTGCCCAAAATGCGCCCAATAGAAGCCCTATCATCAAGAAAGCAAGCCCGGTGTAAGCCAATCCGTCCGAGACGGACATAAGATGAAGTATCTGGTTCTCATCTCCCTTTTTCTTTTGTACCCATAAAGCATAGAAAGCGACAAGCAGTCCTGCCCCCAACATTCCATAAGAGAACATGTAAGAGATTACGTGCGGGACAAAGAACGGACTTTCCAGCGCCGGCATCATGCTCTTATTATGTATTTCGGGATGGATAAGATTGATTATGATAAAAACAGAAGCGAGAATGGTAGAAAAACCCAATATCCACTTATAATGCCATCGCAGGTAAACGATAATTCCGGCAAGCAAGGCGAAGAAAGAGTACCATAGTCGGGTCTCCCCCATAGTGCGCATAGGAGGACGCTCGAGAGAGTACCACATGAGAGCGATGTAGGTGCCGAACAGCAGAAGAGAAAGCAAAGAAAGGGCAAGAGCCATGTTTCGTTTATCCCTGAAAGCCATCCATGCTCCGCATCCGGCAAGGATAACGGTGGGGACGGCATAGTATATCATATCGTTCCAAGTGGTCATAGCTTTTCCTCTTTTAGGGGTGATGGTATACGAAAAGAGCGAGGCAAGATAAAAAGAGATACCGCTCCGAGAAGCATTAAAAGGAGTCCCACATAAACAACAGGCAGCCAAGGGTCTCGGACAAGCTCGAAGACGGAGACCGTGCTCCACCTTCCCATCTCCTGATCATAACTGAGTTGATAGATGTTCCACCCGTCAAACTTAATGGGATTATTTACCGAAATCTCCCCTCTTATATATTTATCGTTCGGACTATAGATGGAGACTTGCGAGCGGAATTGCTTTGGTTCCGGATCGGGCATAACGATACTCAAACTATCCGGCAGGGATAGCCCTCGGAACGGAATGAGATAACTACCGGATGTAACCCAGCCGTTTACCTCTTCACCCGTCTTTCCATTGGTTGCGCGCACCTTAATACCATGTACTGCTCCCGTACTGCCAAACTCCACGAAGTGAATGCTGTCTTGGGAAACCACGGGCGAGCTGAGCGGTAAATGCTGCAAAACCTCCACTGTCCAAGCTTCGTGCGATCCCGAAACAGGAATTTCCTCCACGGAAAGCTGCCACGGACGACCCTCCGGAAGTGTCGTGCCGTTTCGGCTATCTATAATCATCAGCTTGGGCGGATACTCTTCCAGTTCGAAACTTTCCAGCTCGATAGCCAAAGGAAGTTCGTACAGTTCGGAAGAGAAATCCTTAGTAGCCCGCCATTCGGGTCTGTTGGCAGAAGCATCTACCTGCATTCGGTATCTTTCCACATCGTGTGCGCCCAATAGTCCGGCAAGGAGCGCAATGTACAACCCCAAGTGATTCAAGAGGAAAGAGACGTATCTGCTCCAAGACATATTTCGCCTCCGTCCTTTCAGTATGAATGTAAAGGTGGCACCGCCAAGCACGACAAGCAGAAGGAGATAATCCATCAAAAAATACCATGTAGAGAGCATATAGCTGAAGCCAAGAGCGTGCAAAGGCTCTTTCATATCTGCTCCATGAGCGGTGGCAAGCTCTATCTGTCGGGTAAGACCCATTATGATAGAAAGCACCATAAGTGTCGTCATGGCAGCAATAGACATCTTATATCCCGTCAGAAAAGTGGCTACCCGATTGTGTCGCCGTGCAAGGATGGCAAGAAGAACGGAAAGAAATAAAATCCAAACTCCGCCTATGAGATTGAGAGGATAGGCAAATCCCTGAGCCGGAATAGGGCCAAGAATGAAGTGAAGCACCACTCCGACGGCAAGAAAAGCCGCTGCAATGACAAATGCTTCAAGGAAGCTCCAAGGTTGTCTCCACATTATATTTATATATGTAAGCGGTCTTTATTTCAAATTCGGAGCCTATGAGAGAACAGAAGAAAGCTTTATCCCCGATAGAAGCTCCGTTTATATGCAAAAAGAGTGGTCTCATACGACAAAAAGTATGAGACCACCTCTATTTTCAGATGCGTTGTTGCTGTTTGGCTTTCTCTATCCACTGCGGCACTACAACATCTAAGAATTTCTTCTTATTGGCATGAAGTTCTTCCGGATTAAGCCCTATGTAACGTTGTGCTTTCTCTTTAGTGGAAATATCGGGCATGGGCACATCGCCCGTGAAACCGAGATTAGCAAGCACTTTAGAGAGAGCAAGTCTCGCCTGAAGTGCTCTTTCCAAACCGTTGGAAAGGATTCTTGTAACCTCCTGTGGCGCATGGAAAGATGCTCCGTGAGAAGCTACACCATAGTCCCAACGCCATTGCGCCTGCCGGATGTACTGCAAGACCGGTTTCATGGACGCTTCCGTAGCTCCTCTGTCCCATGCAAACTTCGCCTCTATGTGTGCTGCGGCAAGCTCTTTTTCGAGTTTGTTCCGAATCTCGTTTGCCATACGCTGGCGGTCGTAAACGTTCTGACGAAGAACCTCTTCGCTTTCTCGGTGGCAGACCTGACAGGTACGATCTATATAATTGAGCGGACTCTGTATGTGGTGATCGCTAAACTTCACACCGCCCTGACTCATATACGGCATATGACAATCCGCACAAGCCACACCTCTTTGGGCGTGTATGCCGAGCTGCGCTATCTCATAATCCGGGTGCTGAGCCTTGATGATAGGTGCTTTGCTAATGGCATGGATATAGTCGTAGTACTCTATTTCGTCGAAATACTTCTCGACATCTTCCATCGAAGTGCCTTTATCCCAAGGGAAAGTAAGGTATTTGTTGTCCTTATAAAAATAGTATTCCACGTGGCACTGCGCACATACCAGAGAGCGCATCTCCTGATGAGTGGCTTTGGTAATGTCTTTGCCCATTCTCTCGAACGCCTCTACAAGAGCAGGACGAGAGATATGAAGATCCATTGTTTCGGTATCGTGGCAGTCTGCACATCCGATCGGATTGACAATCTCACTACCCATAGCGCTCCACTTTTGATTGTAAAACGCTCCTATTCCCAGTGCTTGCATCATCCTCGGAACATCGGGGCTTTTACAAACCCAACAGGTTGCGGGCTGCATGTCGTCCATTCCGTCCACTCCGGGAGAGCCGGTACGTAAAGAGTACAACATATCATGTATGGCGTAGTAGTGCCCTCGGGGTGTGCCATACTCTCTCGAAAAAGCATATCCTGCCCAGAACAGTACCATCTCCGGACGCTGTTCCAAGACATCTACAACCTTATTGCCATTAAATTCGGAGACAAACGATGTGTCTGCCGTCTGCGTCCATGTCTCGTACTCTCTGGGATAGTTGGATTGAAAAATCACATTTCTGGCTTCCATCGGAGCTATCTGCACTTTCTTATTGGCAAAGATAGAGGCAACCTCTGCACGCCGTTGCATAACGGACGAAGCCAAAAGACCCAAACAGAAAACCACTAACATCGCAAATATAAATAGCACCCAACCCTGCCAACTTTTCAGTTTTCTTTTTTCTTTCATGGGAGTCTCTTTTTTATTCTAACCATACTATCATTATCACTATCTCTTCTTTCTCTCTTCCCGCATCTTGTTTGTGAGCCACTCCGGAACGGGTGATTCCGGATACGGAACGATAGCGGAAGGAGTGGATGAAAGGCTGTTTTTGCCCCCATGAGGGACATCTCGGTGACAGTCCCAACACGCCCGACCATCTCCGTGGTCAAGCTCTTTGTAGGTCATTCGCCCGGTCTTTACAAACTCTTGATTCAGCTGCATGTGGCAGCGAATACAGTTGTCGTATATCACTTCACGGCTTGCCGAAATAGCCTGCATGGCTTGAGGTTCCTGTCTCATCGTAAATACATAAGAGTGCCTCAAGCCGTCTTTGGCTTTGAAAAAGTATTTGTTCAGGATGTTATTATGGGGCACATGGCAGTCGTTACACGTAGCCACAAGCATGTGAGAGGAGTGTTGCCACGTGGCGTAATAGGGTCCCATAACATGACAATTGACGCAAACTTTCGGTTCGTCCAGAAGATAGCTGTAAGCTTTAGAGGCATAAACCAGATACGCCCCTAACCCAAATATAACACCAAGCAGAAGCACTGCTCCCACTTTGGCGCCATAAGTAGGAAGTAAACTCTGCATCAGAGAGCTTATGCGGGTAGATGAAGATCGTTTATTACACATAAGCCATATTTTTAAGAACCATAAATAGTAGTGATTTACACTCAGGTTATTCTTCTAACAGGCAATAATCATCACTACTTAGTGCCACCAATTTACACATTAGGTCTTTAATTTCCAAATAGCTGGCTGTTTTTATGTTTTTATAAGAGTATTAAAAAACTGCGCTCAACAGGTTCTTAAATTCCTCTTATCGTATTCAGAGTCATAAATCAAGACTTAAATACCGGTATTCAAGCTTTGTATTGTGAGATTCAAGACGTGAATTTCACAAACCGAGCTGTGATTTATAACTCTGAATAGGTTCAATAGCACAATTATATGGGTTAAATATTTTTTATGAACAAGTTCGGATTTTAAAACTTAGGCCTTGATAACAGGACGTGGATATAAAAAATCACAAATTCCATATATCTTAGAATGGGTGAGGGATATAGAGAGGAAGAGAAGAGAGAGCCCTAAAAATAATTTGAATATTGGTAAGTAGTCTGTATATTTGTACTCCTTCAGGTATCAATAAATCTCAAAAAGATCTTCATCTTATGGTCAACTATAAACTGGAACAGATCAAAGCCATCGAACCCGCTTGCAAAAAGAAACTGCTTAGAGTCGGTATAGAAAATACGCTTGCCCTTTCCAGAGCAAGCAAAACAAGGGCTATGAGAAAAAAGCTCTCGGAACAGACAAAAATAGATGAGAGACGCATCCTCAAGTGGGCTAATATGGTGGATCTTCTGCGTATAAATGGTATCGGAGCGGACTATGTGTCCATCTTGGTCATCATAGGGGTAGGCTCCATGAAAAATCTGAGCACGGCAGATCCGGAGTACATCGTACAAAAGATGGCAGAAGTGAACGACAAGAAGAATTTCGTAAAACGAACACCTCTTATCACCGTCGTAAGTAAGTGGATAGAGCAGGCTAAAGTACTACCCAGAGGATTGGAACCTTAATCTCTCACGAATTACAAGAAAAAAAGAATCGGCAAAAGACTCTTTCAGATAAGTCTTTTGCCGATTTCTTTTATCCCTCAAAGCAAAACTGGCTTTGCAAGGAAATATGCAGATTTAGGAATCAAACATTATCACCGTATCGGATTAGAATGCAAAGATAGCGCGAGCGGTAAGGGCTGCATTCTTCTTAGGACCTTGTAGTGAAGAGTTATAGAACAACAACCCTTGAGAAACAGACTCGTTACGTTCTGCGCTTGAACGATAAGTGGCTTCTTTCAACTCTTGGGCTCCCATACGAGCAATCTTCTTAAGAGACAGATTCACTTTGTTCATTACGGCTCTTTCTCTACTGTTAAGATCCTTAATGTTTTGGCTGTATGGACCATAGCAAAGAAGGCTCAACTCTTTTGGAGAAGGAAGATACCAACCGGATGTCTTTGCAGGAGCAGGATTTGCATCAGCATACTCTTTGATCTTTATCATTGCGGTAACGGGCCATGCTGCATTTTCAGGAGCTTTATTGAAAGCCTCCAATGCCTTGGAGTTGTTGTATCCGACAGTCTTGTTCAAGTTAGTATTAACACTACCTTCTCCTGTAACGGTGGTTTCGTATTCCTTTGCATTGGCTTCAATCCAAGAGCCTACAGTCTTATTGTAAGCTGCATACTCTGCTTGCCATGGACAAGCATCAATGTTTTTAAGAGCAACAACCAATCCGTTTTTGCATTCAGGGAAGTCTCTCTTTAGAGCTTTATCTTGCAATGTAGCATCTCCTGTCCAGAATACGATACCAACAATCTTCTTGGATTCGTCTATAAGGTGAGATGTAGTACCGTCTTCGTAGTAGTAATCTCCAACTTTTGCAGGAGTTTGAGGAAGAGCTACTTCTACTACACACTTGGCACTCTTACCTCCGGCTGTTGCGATAATATCCGCTTTTCCGGCTCCGGTTGCGGTTACGAGACCGACTTCACTGACAACAGCAACATTATCATTAGATGAAGACCATGTTATGGTTTTATGTGTAGCATTTGCAGGTAGAACTTCTGCACTAAGCTTTACTCTCTCTCCAACGGTCATTTTAAGAGAAGTCTTGTTGATATTTACACTCTCAACAGCAATAGGATTGACCTTTACTTTACATACAGCACTCTGAGCTCCCGCCTTTGCAGTGATGTTAGTCTCTCCTTCAGATAGGGCAACCACTTTACCGTCATTGCTTACGGTTGCCACGGCTTTGTTTGAAGATTCCCATGTTATGGTTTTATCTTCTGCATTGTCCGGTGTTACGGCTGCTTGAAGAACGACCTCTTCGCCGATCTTCATTTCATGGCTTGTTTTGTTTAGAGTAATACCTGAAACGGGTACTGCCAATACAACTACTTTACAAGTAGCTACTTTTCCGCCGGCTGTTGCTGTTATGTCTGTTTCTCCAACGGCAATAGCAGTCACCTTTCCTGTTTTGTCTACAGACGCGATGTTGCTCTTTGAAGAGCTCCATGTCAGGTCTTTGTTCTCTGCATCGGCAGGAGTTACGGTAGCGGTAAGCTGTTCTGTGGTTCCTTTAAAGATCTCGAGAGAAGTCTTGTTCAAAGTTACATTAGTGACCAATACAGGGTCTTTTTTCTTACAAGCGGTAAAAGCAAATACCGACAAAAGAACCAAAACAAATAGGCTTCTCAATTGAATTCTTTTCATAGCTTTTTTGTTGTCGTGAATAAAAAGGTTAAACATTGATATTTATAATCGCATTATTAGACTTATAACTGTGTGGTTGCAAGTCCCAAAATTAGAGAATTATTCCGTAAAGACAAATATTCGTTTCATAATTAACTCATAAAGGCGAAATCTATCTCTTTTTTAAAAGTTTTTTTCTTGAGAAAAACAACCTGAAATCGGCTTGCTTTCGTCTGATATTTTTCTTAATTTTGGAAAGCTATCAGGAAGAATAAGTCCGAGCATTGAAAGGTCAAAACCTTTAAGACTGAATAGAGAAGAAATTATTACAATAGCCAGAAGAGCCGATCACACATACCGAACGGTTCTTACGTTAAACCAACCACTTATACCCGACATAATATGACATCTGCGACACTGTACATTACCAAAAGAGATGGTAAAAAAGAGCCCTTTTCACCACAAAAGATTGAAGAAGCAATTGTAAAAGCATACCGTGCATGCGGCCTCTGCGAGAATAGAGATCTTATCCGAAATATAGTGGATCAGGTCTGCCTTAAAATCACAAAGGAGGATCCCGGAGTAGAAGAGATTCAAGACCTCGTAGAACATGAACTGATGGTGCACAACCCATTCGTAGCAAAGAAATATATCATCTACCGAGAGTGGAGAAATGTAGAGCGAGACAAACGCACGGGAATGAAGCAAGTCATGGATGGTATAGTCAAGATAGAGAAGAATGATATCAACCTCAGCAATGCCAATATGTCTGCTCACACTCCGGCTGGACAGATGATGACATTTGCATCGGAGGTAACTAAAGACTATACCAACAAGTATCTTTTGGGCGTTAAGTATGCACGTGCCCACAAGAATGGAGATATTCATATCCACGACCTGGACTACTATCCAACCAAAACCACTACATGTCTCCAATACGACTTGGAGGATCTCTATGAGAGAGGGTTCCGCACGAAAAATGGAAGTATACGGACACCTCAAAGTATTCAAAGCTATGCTACGCTTGCCACTATCATTTTCCAAACAAATCAGAATGAGCAACACGGTGGGCAGTCTATCCCGGCATTCGATTACTTTATGGCTCCCGGCGTAAGGAAGTCTTTCCAAAAACATCTCGCTGAAACCCTCAAGCTTATCATTTCTTTGGAGAGTGGTAAAGAGATTGACCGCAAGGAGATACTACAAAAGCTTATTGATAATAAAATATCTGTACAGGAAAAGAAAGAGGAGCAAGAGAAAGCCATCTCTTCTATCCTCTCTGTTTTAGAAGGTATAGACGAAAAAGGAGTAAGAAAAGCATGGCAACACGCAATGGATAAAACCATACGTGAGACTCACCAAGCGATGGAGGCATTTATACATAACCTGAATACGATGCACTCTCGAGGAGGAAATCAGGTTGTTTTCAGCTCTATCAATTACGGAACAGATACCTCTCCGGAAGCAAGATTGCTTATGAGAGAGCTCCTTTCGGCCACGATGGAAGGGCTTGGACATGGTGAAGTGCCCATCTTCCCAATTCAGATCTTTAAGGTAAAAGATGGCATCTCTTACTCTGAGAAAGATTGTAAAAAGGCGTTGGAAGACTTCTCAAAGGCTCTCAGTGGAGAGATAGAATTTGAAGCTCCCAACTTCGACCTGCTAATAGAAGCATGCCGAACAACTTCAAAAGCCCTTTTCCCAAACTTCGTATTCCTTGACGCTCCGTATAACAAACACGAAAAATGGAATGCCGATGACCCTAAACGCTATCTGTATGAGGTAGCAACCATGGGGTGCAGAACAAGAGTATTTGAAAATCTTAACGGAGAAAAAAGCTCCGTAGGACGTGGAAACCTTTCATTTACCTCTCTAAATATGCCAAGATTGGCGATAGAAGCGATAAGAGAAGCAGAAGAAAATAATCCGGGAGCGGATAAGCACACTATCCGTAAAGAGGCAAAAGAGCTATTCTTGGAAGGAGTGAGAAAAACATCCGAAATGATTGCCGAACAGCTTTACGACAGATACAAATATCAGAGAAGTGCTCTGGCAAGACAGTATCCGTTCATGATGGGAAATGATGTTTGGAAAGGCGGTGGCGCTTTGGATGCAAACGATGAGGTTGGAGACGTAATAAAGAGTGGAACTCTCGGCATCGGATTTATAGGCGGACACAATGCCATGATCGCAATATATGGAGAAGGACACGCTCACAACCAAGAGGCTTGGCAGACTCTCTACGATGCGGTGATGGTAATGAACGAAGTGGTAGAGGAGTACAAAAAGAAGTACGGACTCAACTACTCGGTGCTGGCAACTCCGGCAGAAGGACTCTCAGGTCGATTCACTCGTATGGATAAAAAAAGATATGGAGTAATAGCCGGAGTAAACGACAGAGACTACTATGTAAATTCATTTCACATAGACGTAAAAGAGCCTGTAACTATCTTTGAAAAGATTAAAAAAGAAGCACCTTTCCATGCTATTACGAGAGGAGGACACATTACCTATGTAGAGCTTGACGGAGAAGCAAAGAAGAATATTTCCGGCATCCTTAAGATCGTAAAAGCCATGCACGATGAGGGTATCGGCTATGGCTCTATCAATCACCCCGTAGATACATGTAACAAATGCGGATACAAGGGTGTGATCTATGCCAAATGCCCTGTATGTAGTGGAGAGAATATTGCAAGACTAAGGCGTATCACCGGTTATCTTACAGGGTCATTGGATAGCTGGAACTCTGCAAAGCAAGCAGAAGAGCACGATAGAGTCAAACACTCAAGATAAGGAATATAGAAGCAAGCATGTCTTGTCCTATAGAAGAATATAACCTTCGCCTTCTGAATAGATACAAAGAGACTATATCAGATGGCGAAGGTATTCGTTTCTCCATCTATTTGGCGGGGTGTCCGCATCGCTGTCCGGGGTGTCAGAATCCTGCAAGTTGGGATCCTGAAGGTGGTGTACTCATGACCGAAACCATACTTGCAGATATAATAGGAGAGATAAAAGAGAATCCACTCTTAGATGGAATCACTGTCAGCGGAGGCGATCCGTTCTTCAATCCGGTCGGATTGACGGCTCTTCTCTCTCGGTTAAAGGAAGAGACCGGAATGAACATCTGGGTATACACCGGTTACACACTGGAAGCTTTGATGGACGACCCACTTCTTTCTCTTCCGTTGCAATATATAGATGTCTTGGTAGATGGTCCTTTCATTCAGAATCAGTTCGATCCTACCCTACGCTTCAGGGGAAGCAGAAACCAGAGAATCATATTCCTGAAAAAGTAGTACCGCTACGAGAAGAAAAATAAAAGTCGCCCCGATGTATCTCTTCCGATACATCGGGGCGATTTGTTATATCAAGCAGAATCTTTCTTATCTCAAGATTGCTTGGAAGAATGGATTGCGAGCATATTTGGCAAACTCACGATCCAAAGCAATAGTTCTTACAATCGTAGGATCAAGCTTTACTGCTTCCTTAAGAGCATCTTCTACAAGAGCCGGGTTATCCGTACGAGCACCAACAAGCGCCTTCAAATAGAAAGTCTGTGCATCCGGATTAGCAATCTTCGCAATCAGCTCAGCCGCCTTGTTATAGTCGTTCACAAGGATTTGTGCTACCACTGCATTGTTTGTAGCATAGCCGGAAAGTGTCTTAGCTGCTTCGGCATACTTACCTTCGCGAATCTGCATCAATCCCATTACTTCAGTCATTTCCGGAACGTTCGCAGCAGCACTAAAGAGACTGTTTGCCTGACCAACATTTCCTGCTCTTAGTGCAAGAAGACCGTTGTTAAGCTGAGCTTCGGCAAGAGTCTTTCCTTGTGCTTTTGCTACTGCTTCTGCTCTGTTGAAATATTCGGCAGCATTTGTATACTCCTTAGAAGCGTACAGGATAGTACCGATATTGTTCCAAGCACGAGCATCGTTAGGGAACAACTCTGTTGCTTTCTTGTACACATTCATCTTTTCTGCTGTGGTAGGAACAAGTGTAGCAGAGTATAGCAACTCTTCTACATTCAATGCAGCAGGATTTCTCTTCGATAGAGAAAGAATCTCTTCATCGCTCTTACCGATGATTTCCACGTTAGCGATAAGACGAGAACGACGAAGTTGAGGAAGAATTTCATCTGCAAGTTGACGGAATACAGCAGAGATATTCTTGATCTCTTGTTCACGTTGAACAGGATCGGTATACATAGAAAGAACACGGAGCACAAGATCCTTATCTTGGATTTCGCTCTTCTCTACAAGTTCCTTGAAGCCTTCCCAGTCTTCAGCAGTGTAGTGAGTAGCCACCGGAGCTGTGATGCGCTGCTTCTTAAGCTCCTTGCTAAGATAGCTTGTGGTATTTTTCTCACGCTGACCTGCAAGTCTTTCGTTCAGTTCGAATGCACCATCCGGAGAAGCATACGCACGCACTTCCACATTTACATTCTTATTTTCAGCATCGTTAGCACTCTTCACTATGCTCTTCCACTCCTTCATTTCAGCCTTTGCAAGCTCTGTAGGGCGAAGACCTGCCTGTTGAATAAGGAACAAGATATTGGCATTGTGTGCCTCTTTAATGATGCGTTGGAAGCCGTCGGGCGCGATAGCCGGAGTAACATACTCAGCAGAAGCCAACGCCTCTGTGGCTATAACACCTTCACCAACCTTTACATCCGGAAGACGAACCTCTTTCTTACCCATTTTTGCACGGAAAGTAAGGAACAGATCGCTCTTTTGCATTTCCGGTTTATAGTCAAACTCTGTATGGAATACCACTCTTTCTGCAGAGGCAAAAGGCACTACGGTAGCATTGCCACGCACCTTTTCTCCTTGGTAAGTAACAGGTGCTGCCGACACTTCTCCCCCTTGATATCTGAGGACAGGTATGATGCTCACTTGTGCTTTCTTGGCAAACCACTTCTTAGGGAAAGAGATATTAACCTGAGCAGGCACCTTTCCGGCAGTCAGTTCGAGTGGTTGAGGATCCACATTTACGTACTTAGCTTGAAGAGGCTTCAGCTTCGCACAAGACGAAGCCAAGACAGATACTACAGCAAGAGTAGTAAGAGATAGAATAATTCTTTTTGTCATGTCTTTATTGTGTTAGATAAATTTCGATCATGGTACCGTTTTGTTCCCTGCAGAACAAACATAGTTAGAGCAAAGATAGCGTATTTTTATCACATTCTTTACACTTACTCCTTTAAACAGAAAGGAGTTGCCCGCGAAGAGCAACTCCTTTATTTGTTGAATTAAAACAAGTTTCAATCCTGTTATTATTCCTCTTTCTCTTTTTCCGCAGCGTAGTCCGCCAAGAGTTTTTCCTGAACATCGGCAGGAACAAGCTCGTATGCTGCAAACTTCATTGTAAAGCTTGCACGTCCTCCGGTAATGGAACTTAGAGAAGTAGAGTAGCTGGAAAGCTCTTTCAAAGGTACTTTCGCCTGAATCTTTTCGTAACCGGCTGCACTGTTCATACCCATAATAAGAGCTCTGCGTGTCTGCAAATCGCTCATCACATCGCCCATATAGTCTGCCGGAACAGATACTGTTACATCATAGATAGGCTCCAATACTTTCGGGTTAGCATTGCGGAACGCTTCGCTGAAAGCATTTCGTCCTGCAAGCATGAAAGAGATTTCATTACTGTCTACCGGGTGCATCTTTCCATCGTATACCACCACTCTCACATCACGAGCATAAGAACCGGTAAGCGGGCCCTGCTCCAGACGAGACATGATACCTTTCAATATAGCCGGAAGGAAGCGTGCATCTATGGCACCACCCACTATAGAGTTTACAAAGACAAGCTTTCCGCCCCAATCCAAAGCGACTTCCTGTGTATCCCGAGCTGTAATCTTGAACTCCTGTCCTCCGAACTTGTAGCTCTGTGGAAGAGGAGATCCCTCTTCGTAAGGCTCGACGATAAGGTGTACTTCACCGAACTGACCGGCACCTCCCGACTGCTTTTTGTGTCTGTAATCGGCACGAGCAGCCTTAGTGATGGTTTCTCTGTAAGGGATTTTAGGTTCGTAAAATTCTACCGGAATCTTATCGTTGTTTTCAAGTCTCCATTTCAATGTACGAAGGTGGAACTCTCCTTGTCCATGCACAATGAGTTGCTTCAACTCTTTGGACTGCTCAACGATCCATGTCGGATCCTCAGAGTGCATACGGTTAAGCGCTTCTGCCAGTTTTTCCGCATCGCTGCTGTTCACAGCCTTAATGGCTCTGCGGTACTTCGGTTCCGGGTATTGTATTTCGGGGTAAGTGTAGTTGCAGCCCTTTTCGTTCAGGCTGTGTCCCACTTTTACATCTTTCAGCTTCACGGTGGCACCTATATCGCCGGCTTTCATTTCCGCAACCTTTTCACGGTTTGCACCTGCTGCCACATACAGCTGAGAGATACGCTCCTTGCTCTCTTTATTGGCATTTACAAGGTCTTCACCCTCTTTCACGGTTCCGCTCATCACCTTAAAGTAAAGCACTTCACCGATATGCGGCTCTATGGCACTCTTAAAGAAAAGCATGCTAGCAGGGCCATTAGGATCCGGTTTTACCTCTTCTCCGCTATTGGTAAGAGCAGGTTCCATCTTGTCTGTACATGGAACGATGTTACCGAGGAACTCCAAAGTACGTCTCACGCACATATCTTTTAGAGCACTTACACAGAAAATAGGGAACATACTGCGGGTTATAAGTCCGAGACGGATACCCTCTCTCATCTCTTCTTCGCTAAGCGTACCTTGTTCGAAAAACTTTTCCATGAGAGCGTCATCGTTTTCGGCAGCAGCTTCTACCAGTGCTTGGTGATAAGCCATAGCCTTTTCTTGTTCCTGTTCAGGGATTTCAAGCACTTCCGGTACTCCCCCTTCGGGTTTCCAGCGGTACATCTTCATTTTAAGGACGTCTACTATTTCGTTGAAAGCCGGACCTACCGTTACCGGATATTGTACAGGTACTGCTTTCGAGCCGTATCTCTCTTGCAGCTGGGTTACGCTATTCTCGTAGTCTGCTTTTTCGTGATCGAGTTGGTTGATGATAAAGATCACCGGTTTCTTAAACTGCTCCGTGTAGCGGAATTGGTTGATAAGTCCCACTTCGATACCGTACTGAGCATTTACGACCATAAGGGCCGTATCTGTTACACTAAGAGATGAAACGGCTGCACCTACGAAGTCATCGGATCCGGGGCAGTCCAGAAAATTGAGCTTCCGACCCTGCCATTCCACAGAAAACAGCGTAGAGAATACAGAGTACCCATAGTCTTTTTCTACCGGGAAATAGTCCGATACAGTATTTCCTGCATCTACTGTTCCTCTACGCTTAATGACACCGCCTTCAAATAGCATTGCTTCCGCAAGCGTGGTTTTACCTGAGCCCGAACTGCCCAGAATGGAGATATTTTTTATCTCTTCGGTTTGGTATACTTTCATAACGTCCTTATGTAAGATGGTTTGAAATGATAATAGCTTATTTTATTTCTCAAAGGCAGATCCTCGTCCGCACTCCTGTTCGGGTGGGGGTCTGCGCAGTTTCTCCGAAAATTAGTATTAATATTTCAGAAAAACAACATTTTGTCGGTTTTTATTCCAAAGGAGAGACTGCTGTGCCAAGATTAAAACATAGCATACTATCTTACAAAGAGTTAAATGAGCATACCTGCTTTTCGGTAATTCTCTCGCACTACACTGCCGGAAGCTTTATGGCAAGAAAACCATTGCCGGAAAGAGCCATGGGGAAACGGCTCGAACTCTTTCGATGAAGCTGTACAAAAGTTCTCCTGAACCTGTCTGTTTCTTACTTTGAAAGTATTAAGATTTATAAATCAAGTGCCGAGTGTTGCAAATCAAGCTTTGTGAAGCAGAAATCGAGTTTTGATTTGCAAGCATCAAGCCTTGATTTCAAGATTTATAAAGCCTCACAACTCTTTCTTAACACGATAAGAAGAACTTCCGAACAGCTAAAAAGCAAATCACAGACACTCTCTTACAAATAGAGAGAGGGTGTAAACAGTCGTAACCGATTCACTTACAGAAGAGTTGGGAAGAGTTCCGATATTGTTTTTTTCGTCAAACTCCTCTACCTTTAGGGGAGATATTTTACAGACATGAAACATTCCAAAGCGTTTTTTGCCACTCTGGCACTTCTCCTTTTCCACATAGCCGGTTACGATCTTTCGGCACAATCTCCCGTAGATTACGTATCTCCCCTTATAGGGACACAGAGTAGCTTTGAACTAAGTTCGGGGAACACCTATCCCGTTATAGGCAGACCGTGGGGAATGAATAGCTGGACACCCATGACCGGAAAGCCGGGAGACGGTTGGCAATACACCTATACGGCTCACAAGATAAGAGGATTCAAGCAGACCCATCAGCCCAGCCCTTGGATCAACGACTACGGACAGTTTTTCATCATGCCCGTGATAGCTCCGCCTGCTCCTCAGGAAGAGGAAACGGAAGGAACGGACAGTTGGTACTCTTTTTTCGAGAGCGACCGTTCTGCCTCTTGGTTCTCTCACAAGGCAGAGAGCGCCACACCTTATTACTATAGCGTTTATCTTGCTTCCTATGATACGTTTGTGGAGTTTGCCCCAACGGAGCGTTCTGCCATATTTCGCATAGCATATCCGAAAAAGAGAAAGCCGAATGAGACCTGTTGGTTGCTTTTGGATGCTTTCGACTCCGGCTCTCGGATAGAACAGATAGACCAATACTCTTTGAGGGGAGTATCACGCAAAAACAGCGGAGGCGTGCCGGAAAATTTTGCCTGCCACTTCATCGTAAGGTTTTCAACCCCGATGAAGAGTCTCCGCAAGATATATCCGAACCGAGCAGACCACGCCGGAGTGGCTGTGGAGATAGCTACGCCAGATGTAGAAGTGAGAATCGCCTCCTCCTTTATCAGCACCGAACAGGCAGAGCAAAACCTCTTGGAGGTGGCAGGAAAAACTCTTGAAGAGGTCAGAGATGAGGGACGGAGAGAGTGGAATGAGCTACTGGGACGTGTGGAGATAGAGAGTGGCAGTACGGATCAGCTCCGTACATTCTACTCCGCACTCTATCGCAGTCTTCTTTTTCCAAGAAGATTTTATGAGACAAACGCAAAAGGAGAGACGGTTCATTACAGCCCATACAATGGGAAGACGCTCCCCGGCTATCTCTATACCGATACCGGATTTTGGGATACATTCCGTTCGCTGTTTCCACTACTGAATCTGCTCTATCCGGAAGAGAATATAAAGATTCAGGAAGGACTCCTCAACAGCTATCGGGAAAGCGGCTTCTTCCCAGAGTGGGCAAGTCCCGGACACAGAGACTGCATGATCGGGAACAACTCCGCATCCGTCCTTGCCGATGCGTATATCAAGGGTGTACGAGTGCAAGACACCGCAACTCTCAAGGCCGGACTTTTTCACGGAGCCAACGCAGTGCATCCATCGGTATCGTCCACAGGCAGAACAGGCTGGAAAGAGTACAACGAGCTGGGATACGTGCCGTGCGATATCGGAATCCGTGAAAGTGCTGCACGCACATTGGAATACGCCTATAACGACTGGTGTTTGTGGCAATTGGGACAGACATTAGGGTGGGAAGCCACTCTTTTGGATACGTTGGCACAAAGGGCGATGAACTATAAACATCTGTTCGATCCGGAGACATCTCTCATGAGAGGCAGGAAGAGAGACGGCACGTTTCAGACTCCTTTCTCTCCGCTGAAGTGGGGAGATGCCTTTACCGAGGGGAATGCGTGGCACTATACATGGTCTGTCTTTCACGACCCTAAGGGATTGGCTTCTCTTATGGGAGGAGATAAGAAGATGAGTACCATGCTCGACTCCGTCTTCTCCACCCCTCCCATTTTCGATGAGAGCTACTACGGCTTTGTCATCCATGAGATTCGAGAGATGCAGATAGCCAATATGGGAAACTATGCACACGGTAATCAGCCGATACAACACATGATATATCTCTACAACTATACAGGGGAACCATGGAAAGCACAAAGCCGTCTGCGTGAGGTGATGAATAAGCTCTACAAGCCCACTCCGGACGGTTACTGCGGTGATGAAGACAACGGTCAGACCTCCGCTTGGTACGTCTTTTCCGCTCTCGGATTCTATCCGGTGGCTCCGGGAACCGAGCAATACGTTTTAGGCTCACCGCTATTTCCCAAGGTAACTCTCCGGCTTTCGAATGGCAAGAAACTGCTTTTGGAAGCAAAAGGTAACAGCCCCAACACTCCGTATATATATAGAATGAGTGTAAACGGGAACGAGTGGCAACGAAACTTCCTGACCCATTCGCAACTCCTGCAAGGCGGGAAAATATCTTTTGAAATGAGCAACCGCCCCAACTACCAAAGAGGCACAACCGAAAAGGACAAACCCTACTCTTTTTCCAACGAATACCGAAGAGAGAAGCGGAGATAAACCTGTAAGAAAATTGGTGTATCTTTGAACCCTGTTAACTAATTGCAATAGAATAACGACAGCTATGCTTACAATAGAAAACCTCTCCGATATACTCGAACAGGAAGCACGTGCCGTAAAAAACATTCCTCTCGGTTCGGAATATCAAGAGGCTATAGATCTTATACTTAAACATGTACATACCAATGGAGGTAAGCTGGTTACTTCCGGTATGGGTAAGGCAGGACAGATTGCAGCGAATATAGCCACGACATTCAGCAGTACGGGTACGCCTGCCTTCTTCCTGCATCCAAGCGAGGCTCAACACGGGGATCTCGGTATCGTTTGCCCGAATGATGTGATGCTTCTCATCTCCAACTCCGGAAAGACAAGGGAGATACTCGAACTGGTAGAGCTATCCCGCAGACTGGTTCCCGATATTCCCTACATCTGTATAACGAGTGATACCAACAGCGTACTGGCTCAAAATGCCAACGTTGTCCTGCATACGGGAGCACCGAAAGAGGTTTGTCCGCTCGGACTTACTCCCACAACCAGCACCACGGTAATGACCGTTATGGGAGACATGCTCGTCGTCGGTGTGATGGAAGCCATCGGTTTTTCCTACTCGGAGTATTCCAAGCGTCATCACGGCGGCTATCTTGGATCTAAAAGCCGTTCCAAGAGCGAAGAGCAATAAGAAGATACAAACAACGTGAATATCCTCATCATAAATACGCATCTCTCCGGTGGTGGAGCAGCAATAGCCGCACGCCGTTTGAGAGATGCGTTTTCTATGATGCCGGAAGTGAGTGTTGCTTTCCTCTCATTGGAGAAAAAGAGTCTGCGGGACAGACTCAACTTTGTGGCGGAACGTGCAGAGATTTTTCTGTACAACGGTTTCCGAAAAGAGAAGATCTTCCATATCTCCACGGCTTTGTGGGGAAGAGATATATCGTCGCACCCTTTGGTGAAGTGGGCAGATGTGATTCATCTTCATTGGATGAACCATGGAATGATTTCTCTTAAAGGGTTGGAACGGCTTGCCAAGATGGGTAAACCGGTCTTTTGGACGACCCACGACATGTGGCCGTTTACTGCTGTTTCGCCTCATCTATCCGATCCGAACCGTTACGAATCGCCCTGGACGGGCAAAGAAAACAGCTCTCTCGTGCAGCGTGTATGGGATATAAAACATCGGATATACCCCTTGCTTCGTCCCTCTTTTATCTGTTGCACCGAATGGATTGCCGGCAAAGCGAGAGAGTCCGAACTCACTCAAGGATTGGAGATAACGACTATACCGAATACGATAGACACATCTCTTTTCTCTCCTCCTACCCTCTTCTCCACGGAACAGAAGCGTATAGTGGTGGGTGCAGTACAGACAGATGACCCACGAAAGGGCTTTAACGAACTGCTCTCCGCTCTTCATCGTCTGCCCCTAAGGGAGATGAATGTCGTGGTAGATATCTTCGGCAATCTTTCTCCTAAGGCTTCCGCTCTGCTGGAGTCTCTTCCGGTTGTTTTCCATGGCTATATAAGTTCGGAGAAGGAGATGATAGAGCTATATCGTTCGGCTTATATGCTTGTCGTGCCGTCTCTGTTTGAAAATCTGCCTTGTACCATTATGGAGAGTTTGAGTTGCGGTACACCGGTTGTTGCTTTCGAGACCGGAGGTATCCCCGAAATGGTTCAGTCGGGAGAAAACGGACTATTGGCAAAGTATGCAGACCATGCAGATTTGGCAGATAAAATAGCTGAAATGCTCCGGCTACCACACTCCCAATACCAAGCTATGCGGAGAGCCGCAAGGGAGAAAGCCGTATCCTGTTACTCCTACGAGAGAGTAGCGCAACAGCATATAGCTCTCTACACTTCAAAACTCAATGGAAAGCCGTAAAAAGTAACACATTGCGGAGCAGACCTAATTGACTAATTTTGTAAATATCTATATTAAAAAACTATCACAGAATGCAACAACCCGCAGAGCAAATCGTTCTCAGCACTCCCCGCAAGTGTATTGTGGGCGTTCAGTTTCTATTTGTAGCTTTCGGAGCTACCGTGCTGGTACCTCTTCTTGTAGGACTCGATCCTTCTACGGCACTCTTTTCCGCCGGTATAGGTACACTTATCTTCCATCTCGTTACCAAGGGCATGGTACCCATTTTTCTGGGTAGCAGTTTTGCCTTTATCGCACCCATCATCAAAGCCACCGAGCTTTACGGACTGAGTGGAGCCATTTCCGGCATCATCGGAGTGGGAGCAGTCTATCTCATCATGAGTGCATTGGTGAAATGGCAAGGGCTTAAGGTAATTCGCCGACTCTTTCCCCCGGTTGTGATAGGTCCGGTAATCATCCTCATCGGTCTCAGTCTCTCCTCCGCCGGAGTAGATATGGCAAAGCAAGATTGGCTGTTGGCTATCTCCTCTTTAGCCGTTGCCGTCTTTGTCACAATATATACTCGCGGACTTCTGAAGCTGATCCCGATATTTTGCGGTATCCTTGTCGGTTATCTCTTGGCTCTCTCTTTGGGACGGGTAGACCTTTCTGCTGTTGCAGCAGCCCCGTGGTTCGGATTTCCTCAGTTCATTCCTTACGAAGGTTTTGCGTGGGAACCCATTCTGTTTATGGTGCCTGTTGCCATCGCTCCCGTGATTGAGCACATCGGCGATGTCTATGTGGTAAACACCGTAACGGGAAAAGACTTTATCAAAAACCCCGGTCTTCACCGCACTCTACTTGGTGACGGATTGGCGTGTATGGCTGCAAGCTTCATCGGAGGCCCTCCCGTAACAACCTATTCGGAGGTTACCGGAGCGATGTCACTGACCAAAGTAACAGACCCTGTCGTGATCCGCATAGCCGCTGTTACCGGAATTGTCTTCTCGATGATAGGTAAAGTGAGTGCACTTCTAAAGAGTATTCCTCCCGCTGTACTGGGTGGTATCATGCTCCTACTCTTTGGAACGATTGCGAGTGCCGGCATCGTGAACCTGATGCAACACAAACTCAACATGACCAATACCCGCAACGTTGTTATCGTCTCCATAACTCTCACCATCGGTATCGGTGGTGCCGTCTTCTCTTATGGCAATTTCTCACTTTCAGGCATCGGGTTATCCGCGGTTGTTGCCGTGTTGCTCAATCTGATTTTGCCCCTAAGCAAAGAGGAAAAAGAGAAAGAAAAACGCCGTCAGGAAGAGTACATGAATGCATAAAAGCATGAGTGAGAAGCCGGTCATAAAGAGATATTTCATGGAGTTGGGCTACGACGGCAGCTCTTTTTCGGGTTGGCAGATCCAGCCCAACGGCATCACCGTGCAGGAGACGCTCGAAAAAGCGATGAGCACAGTAGCCAGAAAAGAGATAAGCATCGTAGGCGCAGGACGGACGGATGCGGGTGTTCATGCCGCTCGAATGGTGGCACACTTCGACTTTGAAGGGGAAACCCTGCCGTTCGATGCTCACAAAATCAACCGCCTGCTCCCACGAACCATCACCGTGTACAGGATATATGAAGTCTCTTCCGATGCTCATGCACGATTCGATGCCGTAGAGCGCACCTACCACTACCGCATCCACTTCAATAGAGATCCGTTTCTGCGACACTTCTCCACGTTTGTACACCACTCTTTGGATATAGAAGCGATGAACAGAGCGGCTCTGTATCTGCTCGGAGAGCAGGATTTCACCTCATTCAGCAAGCTCCACACGGACGTGAAGACGAACATCTGCACCGTCAAACGTGCCGAGTGGGTACGGGAAGAGGGAGGAGGCTATCGTTTTGAGATTACCGCAGATCGCTTTCTAAGGGATATGGTACGAGCCATTGTGGGTACGCTCTTTTTGGTAGGGCGAGGAAAGATAGCTCCGGAAGCTATCCGAAATATTTTGGAGCAGAAAGAGAGGTCGGCTGCAGGCATGTCCGCACCGGCAGAAGGGCTTTCGCTCGTAGATGTCAAATATAACTTTTAACCGATGGATATGAATACCGCTTCATCAACACCTCATCCCCGCATCGGGATATATGCCGGAAGCTTCGACCCCTATACGGTCGGGCACCACGACATAGCCTTACGAGCCTTGGAGATCGTAGACCGGCTCATCATTGTAGTGGGTATCAACCGCACGAAACAGCCTTTTCTCTCCGTGGAAGAGAGAGTGGAGACTCTTCGCCGAATCTATGCAAAGGTTCCTGCCATCTCGGTTGTTGCATACGAAGGGCTTACCGGAGCTTTTGCTCAAGAGCGTGGGGCATCTCTGCTGATACGTGGAATACGCAACGTGGCGGATATGGAGTATGAGCGAAACATGGCGGAGTTCAACCGCAAGCACTTCAATCTCGAGACCATACTGCTTCTCTCCTCCCCCGAGCTCTGTTTTGTCAGCTCCTCATTGGTTCGAGAGCTGGCATCATTCGGGGAACCCTATCGGCACTATCTGCCACAGGAAGAGGAGTAAGGCTATTGTTTCTATGTAGAGTTTTGCATAAATTTGCTCGGGACCCTATACAGGGGATCTGTTTTGTGAAAGAAAAACGATAAAAAAGAGTACAAAACCATGAAACGAAAAGTTATTTTGATAGCATTGATTGCTTCTCTTGCGCTTCTGTTCAGTGGATGTGCCATGATGAGAGCGTACCGAGATCTCCGACACTTACCGCCCGGGCTGACCAAGCAAGAGGTAGAGCATCGTCTCTATCCGATAAGAGGGATGTTCGAGAATCAGGAATTTTACCGGGACAAAAACGGAGACATGATAGAGGTACTCACTTACAGAGACGACTCCGGGCAGGCTCCCTACAATGTGAGCTACATACATCTCATCTTCAGAAACAATATCCTTGTGGAGAAGCAGGTGTCTCATCCCGGAATGTATATGCCAAGGCGTCCGATTCCTCCCGGCTATCCTCGTCGAAGATAACAGATAACAAGAGCAAAAAGACAAACCCAAACGTAAAATATATGAAGAAAAAAAGTTTTCTTGCAGCGGCTCTGCTTGCCTGCTCACTCGGTCTCACCGGTTGCGGTATATTCGGACCTTCTTATGCCAGCAAGATGGATGCGGTCTCTTATGGAGCCAAGAAGAATGACATACTGCGCCAACTGCGCTCCATGAAGAACAATCTTCAAGGGACGGAGTTCTATAAAGATAAAGAGGGCAACGTCATAGAGACACTCGTTTACAGACACTCCCAGTATCAGGGAGAGCATCTGCTCATCACCTACACTTATCTTATTTTCAAAGATGGTATGTTGGTAGAGAAACGGATCGTCTCAGACACCTCCGCCCAAGGGCGTAAACCATCGGTACCGACTCCGGAAGCACAATCCGCCAACTAAGCTTATCTCCCCGCCATAGTGAGTATGACACTATACCTTGCAGGGATTCTTCTCATCTCTATCCTGATCATCATCATTGCTGTGCGTGAGATTTACGCACTCAGAGAAAAGAACCTGAAAAACGGGAAGAATAAAAACAGACTGATATGGTCTGTGATAAAACTTCTCATAGGCATTGCAGGCATCATTTCGGTGATAATAAGAGCAATCTGAAAACATCTTCAGACCATAAAAACAGCGTGTACGGACAAGGTTTCGTACACGCTGTTTTTATATATTCCATACCGAAAAATGCTCACTTTTTTCTCCCTCTCTATTTTGA
>JAUMWS010000022.1:0-2691 GCA_030529525.1 Porphyromonas sp.
ATTTCCCAGGTAATAGTTGACGGGTAATGTCTTATCTACTTACGTAAATATTATTTCCCTTGTACTACTTGTTGAAAATCTTGTATCCAATATATCTATGATCTCATTTCGGCTATAGGGATTTCCCTTTAGCGAATGCAAAGGTAGAAAGAATATCTTTAACCTACAAACAGCTTTTTCAATTTTAGGAGAAAAAGTTTGCAATAAAACCTGCAAACTCCTGTTTATCAGAGACAAGAAGGCATTACAAAATGTATAAATATTTTCGTTTTTCACCCGTTTTATTTTGACTTTCTTATTTCAGCCATTTTTATGGATAAATTTTATAGTCCGAAAACCGATTTTGGGAGCTTTATTTTTATATATTTCGTCACCACAAGACCCTTCAAAAACAGCTTCATTTTTTTCGCTCATTGCTCTCACTTTTGGAGGCCGAGAGGAGTGTTAATTTCGACTCAAATCAAACACATAAATTAACAGAAAACTCTAAGAAAAACTGCAAACCAATTTATTCTATCGGCTAAACGGGTTTAATTTTTCAGTAAACAGGTTTAGTGATTTCATTTAACACGTTAACCAAATTCAATTAACGTGTTTAGAAATTCAAACTAAAGCACTAATAAACAAAGACTTACTCAAATATCTTCAAAAATAGGGGAATTTCCGGGAGAGATCTTTATTAAAGAATATTCACACCAAACAGGCTAGAATTTAAACCTTATTAACTCGAGAAGAGCCCATAGAATCGGGCAAGAGGAAAAATATTCCAAATTCACAAAATCTCATAGCGAGCTGTTATTCACGAACATATAAATTTAAGCATATTATCCTCTCTCGAAAAGCAATCCAAAATAACAGTCCGAAAAGGGGATCAGACAATATCATTTTTATATAAAAGCTCCCAAGGAAAAGAGGCAAAGCCATGGATGACTTTGCCTCTTTTTCTTATATTATCGGATGTATGTGATACGCTTAGAAAATCATACTTACCAAAACAAAAAGCCAGTGAGCAAAAACGCCTGCAACAAGACCGCCTATGGCGTGAGCACCTATCGCTTGAGAGATAAGTTTGCGATAGCCAAGAGAGTCGAGCATCGCTGTATGAGTACTCAAGAAACCACTCCAACACATACCCATTGCGGTGAATACAGCCACGGCATTACCATCTAAAATACCTTGATCTGCAAAGTTTGGGACCAAACCGAGTGCAGCTCCCACAGCTCCAAGTGTAGTTATGGGGAAAGCGATAAGGCGAGAGTCTTCAAAACCAAAAAGCCATTTGAAAAGGAAATCCACTTTATCTGCCAATGCCGGAAGCAGTCCGACACCTTCAAAAGCCTCCCCACCGAATGTTCCATCCGCACCGGGTCCATTTGTAAGCATCATTACGGCTGTGGAGATGATAAGTACGCCGGGAATGATGGCGATACCAAGGTCTACCCCTGTCTTACCTCCATCCAGGATGGCATTAAGCATACGCAAAAAAGCGTTTTCTTTTTTCTCCTCTGTTTCGACATACTCTACCCCTTCAAGTTCTACGGTAGAATCCATTTCGGGATACTTTTTGAGGGTAAAGCGTTGCATAAGCCTTGTGGAGATAATACTACCAAAAAGCGCTCCGAAAAGTCCGACCAAAGCACCTGATGCATACCCCTTACTTGCCATAAAGATGATAACCACAAGCCCCATACCAAACGCAGTACCGAAGTTGGTTAGAGAAACAAGCTGATATTTCTTGAAATATCTGCAAAACTTACGGTCTTTTGCGAGAGATATAATGGCCGGATTGTCCGAAAGGAAAGTGAGGATACCTCCCAAAGCAGATACGCCCGGAAGATTATAAACAGGACGCATCAAGGGACGAAGTATGCGCTCCAGCATATCTACGACATGAAATTCCACCAAAAGACTACCTAATGCTCCACTAAGCACAGTGATACCCATGATGTAGAATACCGTATCTATGAGCAAACGGAAAGAGGTATTCATGATGGTATTGAGCATATTAGCCAATCCCATCTGAGAACCGAGATAACCAAAAACGGCAAAGAAAAGCAGAAGGAATATCCCTGCTTCTAAAAGATGTCGCATGAATTGCGAATTCTTTTTTGGAGTTGAATTCATAAATTATTCAAATGAAAGTATTATATTCTGTATAGTGCAAAAGTTTGTTGCCTGTAGAATAAGGATTCATTGAAAACCTCTCTCCCTGCCAAGTGTCTCACTTTTCGGAAAAAAGACATCCCGAATCGCCTGCAAAGTAACAACTATTTTTGCAATAGACAATCAGGAAAAGAGACTAATTTTAGCATCTATTTTCCTATCTCAAACAATACAAAGGGAATTCTTCTCTCCCAATGATCAGATCTGCAACTCTCCTGCTCCTTCTCTTATAATCTCAACCTCTCCTGAGTCTGTTAGCCTTACTACAGTGGTTCTATCCATGGACCCTGTTCCTGCATCAAGAATCATGTCTACTTTATCTCCCCACTCCTCTTCTATAAGTTCGGGATGATAAAAATAGGCTTCATCATCTTCTGCTCTTACAGAAGGTAGAGATGCTGTGATAAGAGGTTCTTCTCTGTGAGTAAAGAGCGCTGCAATAATTCCTCCTTGTGGGATGCGGACTCCAACTTCTTTTCTTTGCTTGAAGATCTTGGGCAGACTGCTTCCTGCCGACAGCACGAAAGT
>JAUMWS010000022.1:2701-6950 GCA_030529525.1 Porphyromonas sp.
AAAAGGACCGGGAGCATTTTTGCGTATGATAGAAAAAGAAGAGTTGTCCACCTTAGCATAAAGGCTGGCTTGCGAAAGGTCTTTACAAACAATCGTTAGAGGTGTCTTGACAGACTTAACAAGCCCTTTCATGTCGCAAATAGTCTGTACTGCATGGGTCTGAAGTGCATCGCCGACAAGACAATAACGCCCATCCAGCGGCATAATAACAACTCCTCCGTCGGATAAAGTTTCGTTTATCTGATCTATAACACCCTCTTGTGGGTTATCTTCAAAAACTCGAACTAGCATAAGAATTTATTTCATAAGGATTTATAGAGAAGAAATATTGCCGGATGCTTGTGCAACCAAGTGGCAAGATCTTTCTCTTTTTTCCATTCGGAAAGGCTTTTTGTTGCGATTTTCTGCTGCTTATCATCCGTAAGATTTACAGCAACACACAAGCGAAACTGTGCAGGTAGCTGCCTGATCAACTCTTCTACCAACTTTACATTCCGGTATGGGGTTTCTATAAAAATCTGAGTCTCGTCCTCTTTTAGTATCCTTCGCTCCATCTCTTTCATAGCCAAAGCTCTCTCTCTTTCGTCTATCGGCAGATAGCCTTTGAATGCGAAACGCTGTCCATTAAAGCCGGATCCCATAAGAGACAGCAATATGGAAGAAGGACCAATCAAAGGAATAACCTCCACCCCCTTCTTATGCGCCCATTCCACAATACGTGAGCCGGGATCCGCTACGGCAGGACAACCTGCCTCGGAAAGCAATCCGACATGAAGCCCCTCCAAGAGAGGAGCTGCCAATTCGGCTATACTCTCTTGCGGATTATGCTTGTCCAACTCTATCATAATAAGCTCGGAAATGTTCAGATCCGGGAGCACAAACTTAAGGAATCGCCTTGCCGTACGAGCATTTTCAACGATAAAGTGCTTTACTCCCCGTATCACCTCCATATTATATGGCGGGACATAGTGAGAAGCTGAAACCTCCGAGAGAGCAGATGGAATAAGATAAAGTTTTCCTTTCACGAGAATGACGAAGCTGTAAGATGAGATAATATAATAGCGGAAGCGACTCCAACATTGAGAGATTCGGCTGAAAACGAACGTTCAGAACGAGGTATGGTAATGGTACAGTCGGCTAATTGCTTGAGATCGGAAGAAATTCCACTTCCTTCGTTACCCAACAGCAAGAATATTTGTTCCTTTTCAGGTTTCCAAGCGTAGAGATTTTTCCCGGTCATATCTGTAGCAACAATTTCCGATACAAAGGTAGATTTGTTCTTTGAAAACCAATCGGACAAGACAACATCTCTGTAAAGCGTTACTCCGGCAAGGGCACCCATGGAAGATTGTACCACTTTGGGAGAAAAAGGATCTACACATCCTTCACCTAAAATAAGAGTGGAACAACCATACCATTCGCATAGACGAATGATGGTTCCCATATTCCCCGGATCTTGAATTCTGTCGAGGACGGGAATAATACCCTTTGGCAACCGGTTCGGACAAAGCTCCTCCGTTATAGGAATAGAAAATACCGCAATGGCTTCCCGAGGAGTTTGGAGAGAAGAACACTTTGCAAGTCTGATATCATCTATCTCTCTCATTGCCTCTTGGGGCAACGACAATGATTTAGGAATAGGGCTGGAAGAGTGGCAGGCTATGAGTCGAAGATTAAAATGAGGCAACAACTCTTTTATCACTTTCCATGTCTCTGCGATAAAAAGCCCGTGCTGGCGTCTATAACGAGCATGATGAAGAGAAGATATTAGCTTAACCTCGTTATTTGTTATCGGTTTCATCTGATTCTAAATAGGGTAATAATTCCCAATCAATAACATTCGAGCAGCCACTTTTTGAGAGCATACATATCCGAAAAGACTCTGTCCGCCCCACTCTCTTTTAAGACCTCGTCTCTTATCGGTCCGGTTGTTATGGCTATCGTATAAGCACCCGCGGAAGAAGCACTTTGCACTCCAAACGGAGCGTTTTCTATAACCAATGTTTCTTCCGGAGAAGAATCAAAAAGATTCATTCCCTTTTCGTAAGGTTCGGGAGAAGGCTTTCCTCTTTTCACATCATCCCCTGTTATGATTTGAGATATAGAGACGTAGCGACCAAAATATTGTTGCAACTTATCAAGAGATGTCCGCTGAGAGCTTCCGGTAACAACTCCTATGTTCCACCCTTTTTGAGAGGCAAGTTCAAAAATATCAACAATCCCCGGAATGAGTTGATTAGTTCCTGCGTTCTCCATAAAACGAGAAGTCTTATAGCTATATATCTCTTCTACAAGTTCCTGTTCGGGCTCTTTTTGAAATGTTCGCAGGTACAAATGGCGAATAGTCTCTCTTCCGGGTTGTCCTTCAAAAAGATAAAACTCTTCAGGTTCGGCTTTTAGATTGTAGTTTTTGGAGGTTTCCATCCAAGACGATACGTGCAAAGGCATGGTATCGAAGAGCACACCATCCATATCAAACAGTATCGTGGAGACTTCTTTAGGCGACATATACGAACAGTATAAGCTATCAGATTCTTTCTCTAATTCGTCCGGCACCCAAGTAGGTGCGACTGTAATACCTCTCTGTCAATGAACTTATGGTAATACCGGTCTTGGTGGCGGCGTGAACAAAAAGATCATTTCGCAAATAAACTCCCACATGAGAAGCCCGACCTCCGGTTCTGTTGCGAATATTGAAAAAGACCAAATCTCCCTCTTTTAGCTCCGATCTATCTATCGGAACGGTCTTATCCATAAGAGATGCAGCCGACATGCGCCCAATGGAAATACCATAAACCTCTTCGTAAAGACTCATTACAAATCCGGAACAATCGGTTCCCCTTTTCCCAACACTACCATACCTGTAAGGGACATTCCTCCAATCTGCAATGAAGACATATAGTAGCAGGTTATCTTCAGGAGTTACAGGCATTCCGATCTCCACGGATACTTCTTGAGCCAAATCTGCCATTTCTCGTGCCTCTATCTTTGTCAAGCGTGCTTCAGGAAGGTACGCAGGGTACTGAACAGGAGCTTTTGTTGTCCGACAAGAACTCACAGAAACAACATAGAGACAAAGAAAGAAAAGCCAAATTTTACGACTCATAGAAGATACTCATTAAGACAACAACTAAAACTTACTACTCTGCTATAAACATAATAAGGTCACTCTTGGGGGAGCGACCTTATTATGATATTTATTTTCGCCTCTTCTCCTCCACTCTTTCCTGCTTGAAGAAGAGTTTTAGAGATTTGGTCTTGGGTTCGTGTGCTTATTTAACTCTATTATTGAGCAACAGAAACAAACGAACGATCATCTTTCTTACGAGTAAAAACTACTACACCATCTGTAAGAGCATAAAGAGTATGATCTTTTCCCATACCTACGTTGTTGCCTGGATGATGCTTTGTGCCACGCTGACGAACGATAATATTTCCCGCCTTTACAGCTTGACCTCCGTAAATCTTAACGCCGAGTCGTTTACTTTCCGACTCACGTCCGTTCTTCGAACTACCTACACCTTTTTTATGTGCCATGATTCAAATGTTTTCTTTTACGTGTATTAAAAATAGGACAAACGTTATGCCACCACTTCTTTTACAGTGAGTTCTGTAAACTGTTGACGATGACCCTTAAGTCTGCGATAACCTTTTCTTCTCTTCTTCTTAAAGACAAGAACCTTATCTCCCTTTACAAGCGGAGAGATTACTTCACATACTACTTTTGCGCCTTCTATGTGTGGAGCTCCTACCTTTACAGCACCATTAACATCCACCAAAAGGACTTTATCAAACTCTACTGTAGCACCGGCTTCTACATCTGCTATGTGGTGTACAAAAAGTTTACGGCCTTGTTCCACTTTGAACTGCTGGCCCTGCATCTCTACAATTACGTACATTATTATTATATTGTATAGTTAGCAGCCTTGGAGGTGAGCTTATTTTGCAACACTACTGTCGCAGAACAGTTCTACTTATCTGACCCCTGCAAGGAAAATCTCTGCAAAGTTAAGTATTATTTGCGTATCACACAAACAAGATAACGAAAATCTTAGTTTCCTTCTCTAGCCTCTCTCATCAACTGTTTACGCAGTCTTGATGGAGTCTCACCAAACTGCTTCCTGCAGTAAACCGTAAAGTGAGATGGAGAAGAAAAGCCAAATTCTTTTATGATATCCGTAAAAGGAATTTCTCTCCTTGCCAAGCGTTCTTTTATAACTTCTCCCTTTTGCTCCAGCATCCACTGGTA
>JAUMWS010000022.1:6960-23006 GCA_030529525.1 Porphyromonas sp.
TGTCGCATTAAAAGCCTCCTTGAACTGTTTATTGAACAAACGCAATGTGATACCCTTCTTCCGAGCCAACTCTTGCACACTATTCACTCTCAGATAGTTCGTCAAAACAAACTCCTTAAAGTCGATCTCTTCTCTAAGCAGAGGAGCAAGGAAGCAAGCCAATGGCTCTTTTTCGTAGTAAGAGCTAAGCACAAAAAAGATCTCACGAAGTTTTGCATCCATCACGATACCACACTTCAAACCATCTTCTCTGTACATCTTAAGACTCTTAAGAGCAAGATCAAGAGGCTCAATAACAGGCAATACGCAAATCTCGTAAGAAGTTGGGGCATAAGATTTAAGAGCCCTTATATTAAAGTTCTCGCACAAACGAGCGGGACGATAAAATTGTAAATAATACAACTCACAGTCCGTTTCAAAGGTAAAAGCATACGAAACGATCTTATCTATAAAAACCATCGTATTTTCTTTCAGATGAATGCTGTTTTCATCACTATCCGAATAGTGCAAGCGTCCTCTCTTTAGAAACACGATACCATAAAAATCGCTTCTATCAACGTAAAACACACTGCCCTCTTCTCCGCTCATACACTCGAATGAGCAAGAATACTCTTGTTCGTAGTGCTTGCATTCTAAGTGGCGTTGAAGATTTGGAACACTTCTTTCTTGTACCATATTAAAACATCTGTTCATCTCGAGTATCCGTATTTACAAATAGAGATAACCGAAATAATGGGTAATAACTTTATTATTAAATTTCAATTGAGAGTTTCTACTATATATACAATAAGGGACTCTTTAAGTCTACAGAACAACATCGGGGAACTCTTGTAGATACCTCATGTAGAGAGGAAGACAGGATAAAATTTTAAGGCTTAATCCTCGAACACTTCCCTTTATTAAATTACATATAGCCCTCTCTTTAAAAACTTCCAGTCCGCAAAAATAGGCAAAAAGCACGAATAAGAAAACATTCGTACTTTATTTAATATTTATTCAGTAAGATCTTTTTTCAGATTTCCACGCCTTGGGAGCGTTTGATAATAGCTTTTATCACATCAGGAGAGCATATTTGCCCTTCTCCTAAAAATGTATTTCTTTTATAAAAACGCTCAATAATTTCATTGCCTATTTCCGGGGCAATATTTTTTTCAGCCATGGAAGTTGCAAGTCCTAAATCTTTAAAAAACTTCACGGTACGTTCTATTGCTCTTAGGGCAAGCTTTCTCTCATCCTTTATATCTGTAATGTGCCAAACTCTCAGTGCATACTGTGCCAGTTTCTCCTGCTTCTGATCAAGTAAAACGTACCATAGATGAGGCAAAATCATGGTCAGTGTCTCAGCATGAGTGATAGAGGTAAGAGCTGTAATTTCGTGCCCGATAAAGTGGGTAGCCCAATCCGGCACCACTCCCATGCTCAAGAATCCATTCAGAGCAATTGTTGCCGTCAGCATGTACTCTGCTGCTGTATCATATTCCAATTCTTCCTTTATACATTTTGGCGCAATATCTATCAACTGCTTAAGCACACCCTCTGCCATTCTGTCCATAATACTGCTTTGAGGATAAGTGAGATACTGTTCCAAGACATGTACATAAGCATCGGCTATACCGCACGCACGCTGTCTCTGATCCAGTGTGGAGCAGAATGATGGATCCATAAATGAGACCACAGGATAACTGCAAGTCACAGGAAACTTCTCTCCTGTCTCCTTATTGGAGATTACGGCACCATTATTCATCTCCGAACCTGTTGCCGGAACGGTCAGCACCGTGAACAGAGGAAGCGAACTCTTCCACACTCCTGTCCGAGTGATCTCCCAAGGATCAACATCGGTTGTAAGGGCTGCAGCTATAAGCTTACAAGCATCCAACACACTGCCCCCACCTACAGCCAATACACAAGTAGCCTTAAAATCTCGTCCTTGAGCTACGGCGGCGCGCACGGTCTCTACCGAAGGATTGGGCTCTATACCCCAAAACTCATGCACGTCATACCCGGCGAGAGTGGCCTTAACCTGATTATAGACACCATTCGAACGAACAGACCCACCTCCGAAGCAGACCAAAATTCGCTCTTTTTCCGGTATAAATTTATTCAGTTTGGCAACACAGTCTCGACCAAAAACGATTCTTGTAGGATTGTGAAAGGAGAAATTCTTCATTGTTCAATAATATGTATTCGTGTTTAGCAAATATAGCCAAAAGATACGATAAATGTATGCTTTTTTTAGTATGTTTGTGTGATAAAAGGCGCTTAGAATGCCAAAAACCATAAAAAGAATTGTTATGAATACTCATCACCCCATTGTAGAGCGTTTCTTAAGATACGTGGCTGTCGATACGAAGAGCGATCCCTCTTCAAACGAGACTCCCAGCACAAAGAAGCAGTTCGACTTGGCTCAGCTACTCAAACAAGAACTGGAAACACTCGGATTAGAAGATATATCCTTAGATGACAAATGCTATCTTATGGCTTCTCTGCCTGCCAATACGAGCAAAAAAGGAATTCCGACCATAGGATTTGTGGCTCACATGGATACAGCTCCGGACATGAGCGGTAAAGATGTAAAGCCCAGGATAGTAACCTTTACGGGAGAGCCTGTTACGCTGTGCGAAAAAGAGCAGATACTTCTATCCCCTTCCATGTTCCCCGAAATGAACAGATACAAAGGGCAAGAGCTTATCGTTACGGACGGACACACTCTTTTGGGGGCTGATGACAAAGCCGGAGTGGCAGCTATCATGCAGATGCTTCACTACTTTAAAGAACATCCGGAAGTCGAACACGGCACCATTCGAGTGGGCTTCACTCCGGACGAAGAGATCGGTCGCGGAGCGGACTTTTTTGATGTAGAGAAGTTCGGAGCCGACTTTGCCTATACCATTGATGGTGGCGAAATAGGAGAGTTGGAATATGAAAACTTCAATGCTGCCGGTGCTTCCATTGCCATACGGGGAGTTAATGTGCATCCCGGATATGCCAAAGGGAAAATGGTAAATGCCCTTCTTCTGGCAATGGAACTCAATTCACTTCTTCCCGCCATTACCCCTGCCAATACGGAGGGATACGAAGGATTTTTCCACCTTATAGGTATAGAGGGAGGTGTGGAAGATACTACCGTTCAGTATATAATACGAGATCACAACAGAGAGAAGTTTGAGAAGATGAAAGAGATGCTCTCTCAGGCTGTGGAGACAATAAACAAAAGGTATCCTACTGCCAAGTGCACACTCACGATGAAAGACCAATACTACAACATGCGTGAGATTGTAGAACCTCGCATTGAGATTGTCAATCTGGCCTCTGAAGCTATGCAACGTGTCGGAGTAACACCCAATATCAAGCCAATCCGTGGGGGCACAGACGGTTCTCGTCTCTCTTTCATGGGACTGCCTTGTCCGAATATCTTTGCAGGAGGACACAATTTCCATGGACGATACGAGTTTATTCCGATCCCTTCACTCATAAAAAGTTACGAGGTGGTTTGCGAAATAGCCAAACTCGCAGCAGAACAAGCCAAATAAACAATTACACACAACATATTATTTATACATACAAACAAAATGAAAACAACCCCATTTACATCCATCCATGAGTCGTTAGGCGCAAAGATGGCTCCTTTTGCGGGCTTCAACATGCCCATAGAGTACAGCGGCATTACCGACGAACACCTCAATGTTATAGAGAACATGGGTGTGTTTGATGTCTCTCACATGGGAGCCCTATGGGTATCAGGTCCAAATGCACTACCGTTTCTCCAGAATGTTTGTAGCAACGACATTTCAAAAGTGGCCGTGGGCAAAGCTCAGTACAACTACATGCCAAACGACAAGGGAGGTATTGTAGACGACTTTATCCTCTACCACTACGAAGAGAGCAAGTATATGCTTGCCGTGAACGCTTCCAATATCGAAAAAGATTTCGCTTGGTTGCAAAAGCACGCTTCGGACGGTGTAATCCTTGAAAATGGATCAGACAACATCGGCATCCTTGCCGTACAAGGGCCAAAAGCTAAAGCTGTGCTACAAACCCTTACTCCGGTAAACCTTGACAACATTCCTTTCTACGCTTTTGAGGTAGGAGAGTTTGCAGGAGTGAAAGATGTCATCATCTCCAATACCGGCTATACCGGAGCGGGAGGTTTTGAGCTTTACTTCTACCCTGAAAATGGTGTTACCATCTGGAACGCCCTCTTTGAAGCAGGAAAAGATGCAGGCATCAAACCTACAGGTCTTGGAGCAAGAGACACACTTCGTCTGGAGATGGGCTACTGCTTATACGGCAACGACATCGACGAAACAACCAATCCTCTCGAAGCGGGTCTTGGTTGGGTTACTAAGCTTACCGACGAAAAGAAAAATCTTCCATCACGAGAAATCTTGGAGGCAACCAAGATCAACGGTCCGGAAAAGAAGCTTACCGGATTCGAAATGGTGGGCAAAGGTATTCCTCGCCACGGCTATGAGATTGCCAATGAAGAAGGCAAGATCATAGGTCATGTTACTTCCGGCACCATGTCTCCTGCCTTGAAAAAAGGTATCGGACTTGGCTACTTGGAGAAAGCACACACTTCTCCGGATTCCAAGATCTTTGTTGTGGTACGCGGCAAACAGATCGAAGCGAAGGTTGTAAAGCTGCCATTCCGCAAATAATATAATATTAGGGTCTTGCTAAGACCCTTAGACGGCTACGTTTTTTGCTTGTCTAAAAATTTGGGTTAATATGGGAGAGAGAGTTCCGGTTTCGGGCTCTCTCTTTCTCTTTGCAGGATTGTGATGTTGGCCTATACGTATTGAGAAAGTCTCCTGAACCCGTTTATTTTTCTCCTTTAACCTGTCCAAAATTCAAAATCAAGCTTTGATGTGTAGAAATCAAGCCTTGGTTTTCATCCATCAGGACTTGATGATTAAAACGCATGACTCGACTTTCATCACCAAACGGGTTTGAGCAAACTTTTATCCCCCTTTAGTCGTAATTCTAATCGGGGTAATCGAAGTTCAAGAATAAGCCAAGAGAGGACTTAAAACAAAAAACGCAGCCCAAAAGACTGCGTTTCTGTCTCGAATAGAACTCCTTAAAAGCAGAAGCTCTTCCGTATCTGTTTTTGTACGAGAAGCAGATACCTAATTTTTCAGGCTCTCCACTCCCACAAGAAGACCATTTGCAATAAAATGATCGCCTGCACTCATCTTGGAAATGGTGTAGGTCTCTCTGCTTCCTTCAATCTTCTCTACGGCAATAAGTCTGTCTGTTCCATTTGCGGTGGAGAAGAGGTCTCCCAATCTGACCTTCCCGATATTTTCAAAGCCGCTATACTGTGCAGACTTTTGCGGACGCAGAGAAGCCCAGCCTTTTTCCTTGAGCATGAAAGGATGATCCTGTGTTGCGATGATCTCCCTGCCACTCTCAAATCTGTATTTTACAAGTCCTTGATGAACCGCCTTTTCCAGTTTCTCCACTTGTGCACTCTTGATCTGCCCGGTGATTGCATCCCGGTAAGCAACGCTGTCTCCCTCTTTAAGCTCTTCGATATTCTTTTCCGAGCCGTCGGACATCAAGACCGGGGTCCCCTCTCCAAGGCAGTGAACATCTATACCATCGAAGTAGATTTCGGATATTACAACGTCATCGTACTTATCGCCCTTGTAGACCTCCATGATTTCAAACTTAATGGTCCAATCGGGTTTACCTGCCAAATCATCATTCTCATTATCCGTTCTTAATCCTATCGGATCCACACTGAACGTCTGACTACTGCGGACATCTTTCAGGTTCAGTATCGCATAAGGCTTATTGTCGACGTAGACTTTCAGTTTCTTTACTCTCGAATTGTTCTTCCACGCAGCCTCACTCTTAACATAACCGTTCACTACTATAATTTCCGTTATTCTCGGACTCGCCGCTTCAAAAGTGTACAGAAGATACTCCCCTATTCCGTATCCTTTTACGCCTTCTGCCCATACATTCAGATAGTTCAGGTCGTGTGCATTTTCGGCTTTATAGTTTATCTTTCCTTGCGATTTGAGCGTACTGGAAGCTTTTACAGACTTCGGACCTCCACCACAGTACCACGAACATCCCCCTCCGAGTATATCCCAATAGTCTTCCGATGCCATTTCGTCGTAGCTGTTGAGGATATTTTTCTCCATCCGGGAGAGATCATCATAACGCACTTTATCCGAAAGTTTGTCCTGAATAGCTCTTGCCTTTTCTCTGTTCTTAGTGTACTCTTTTGCTTTTTCGAGACTCAAATCCAAAACTTGAACAGATGTCGGATTCAACTCTTTCACCTTCGGTGGTGTTGCCTGAACAAATAAAAGCAGAGCCAACAACAGATAGATTCTTTTCATGATGATTATTTATTTAGTTTTTTATTTAACGCTGAAAGTAGTGGCAATTTACGAATAATTATTTTTGCAAAAGCCTTAAATACAAGGGAAACAGGCAATACTTTTTGTAAAACAGCCCTCTGCAAAACTTTCATTTAACTTACAGACTGGGAAACTTGAGTTTTTATTCATACTTTTGCCCCCAATAAAACAACCACGTAGATATGCACACGTTCGACTATATTGTAGTTGGAGGAGGTTTGGCAGGGCTATATACCGCTTATCTTTTATCTAAAAAAGGGAGTGTGGGACTGCTTGCCAAAACCTCTTTAGTCGATAGCAACTCATATATGGCTCAGGGTGGAATGGCTGCCGTAACCGATGCGAACGACACCCAACACGCTCACTTCCTCGATACATTAGAGGCCGGAAGAGGACTCTGTGACGAAGAAGCCGTTCGCCTGCTCACTGAAGAGGCGCCCGATAGAATAGCTGAGCTGATAGAGTTGGGCATGAAGTTCGATCTGGAAGACGGGCATCTTGCTTTAGGATTAGAGGGGGGACACAACCACAAACGGATACTGCACGCAGGAGGAGATGCCACAGGACGTCTCGTAACCTCTTTCATCACAAATCTGATACTCGAAGAGGGCAAAGTCTCTATCTTGGAACATCACACGGCAACCGACCTCATTTTAGAGGGGAACAGTTGTCAGGGTCTTTGGTGTTATGATTCACAAAATCACCTTATCGCTCCCCTTTTTGCCTCTGCTGTGGTTCTTGCTACGGGAGGAGCTGCCGCAATCTACAATCCGACAACCAATCCTGCTACAAGTGTAGGAGATGGTTTGATTTTGGCGTACGAACAGGGAGCGGAATTGATGGATTTGGAATTTATCCAATTCCACCCTACGGCTCTTTATATAAGGAACGACTCCTCTTTCTTAGTAAGTGAAGCTGTAAGAGGTGAAGGTGCTCATCTGCTGGATCGGAACGGTGAACGCTTCATGCTGTCAAGGCATAAGCTTGCCGAACTGGCCCCAAGAGATGTTGTGGCAAGGGAGATCTTTTACACGATGCAAGAGAGTAAAATGCCATACGTTACACTATCTCTAAAGCATTTGGATCCGTTGTACATAGCAGAAAGATTCCCTACCATCACGCAGTATTGCAGGAGAAAGGGTCTAGATTTATCGGGTGAAATACCCGTGACTCCGGCTGCACACTATACGGTAGGTGGTATCAGGGTGGATCGGAACGGACTATCCTCCATCGGACAACTCTATGCCGTGGGCGAGGTAGCCGCTACGGGAGTAATGGGAGCAAACAGACTTGCCTCAAACTCCCTTATCGAATGTCTGGTTTTCGGGAAACGGATTGCCGATCATATCCATAGCCATGTCTCTTCTGCCCCCAAAACGCCGTCTCTCGAAAAGCCTTTCGCTCTTGCCTCTCCCCAAAAAGAGCTTGAGATAAAGAGCAAAGGAGAGTCCATGATGCGCACTTTAGGAACAACAATGATGCAAAACGTGGGTATCGTAAGGGAGGCCAACCCTCTGCGCAAAGCTATTGGTGAGATAGAAGAGAGCCTGCAAGAGCTTGCGGTGCTAAGAGACAACTCTTTCCATGGAAGGCTTCTGTACAAGCGTCATGAGGTTGCACTTATCATTACAAAGGCAGCACTTCTACGGGAGGAAAGCCGTGGAGGGCACTACAGAAAGGATTATCCCGAAACGCTTCCGCAGCAAAAAGCATATCACACTATTATCAACAAAAACAGTATTACACACCAAACAGTATAATCATGCAGATCTTCAACTCTATTCAAGAAGAACATTTAGAAAATCTTATCTCTCTCGCTTTCGAGGAAGATCTCTTCTCCGGCGATGTTGCAACAGGTGCAATCATACCGCAAGAAGAGTACACGGTAGCGACTCTTACGGCAAAAGCGGATGGCGTTATCTCCGGTATTGAGATTATCAAACGTGTCATAGCCCATCTTGGAGATGCGGAATTTTTACCGTTTGTAGAGGATGGAGATGAGGTCAAAAAGGGACAGGATGTTCTCAAGATACGTGCAAGATACGATCATCTCCTGATGAGCGAACGCATTATGCTCAATTTTCTTCAACGGATGTCGGGTATAGCGACAGCGACAAACAGGCTTGTCAAACTCATTGCACACACTAACGCCAAACTTCTGGATACGAGAAAGACAGTTCCCGGACACCGTATAACAGATAAAATGGCAGTAAGACACGGAGGAGGTACTAACCATCGAATGGGACTCTATGATATGGCAATGCTGAAAGATAACCATATCAAAGCTGCAGGAGGTATCACTCCTGCCGTAAAGCAGGTACGCAAACTCTCTCCGGTCTCCATACGCATAGAGGTCGAAACATCTACACTCGAGCAAGTGGTGGAGGCCGTTGAGGCAGGAGCGGATGTTATCATGCTGGACAATATGGATCTCGCTTCCATGAAAGAAGCTGTGGCTATAATCAACGGCAGAGCAAAGACAGAGGCATCCGGGAACATCAATGAAAAGACAATTGTAGCCGTTGCCGAAACAGGTGTAGACTACATAAGTGTGGGTTCTCTTACCCATAGCGTCCAGGCATTGGATATCAGTATGAACTTTTAAACGACAGAAGATGAAAGCAGAGTGGAGCTACAAAGGTTTTGTAGACGAACCCATCCCTGATGATATAGATGTAAAAAGCGAAATCCGAAAACTGTGCAAGGAGAAGAACGCTATCATTCTTGCACACTACTATACCGAAGGAGGTATACAGGACATAGCGGACTATGTAGGCGATAGCCTTGGATTGGCAAGAGTGGCAGCAGGAACGGATGCCGACATCATAGTGATGTGCGGTGTTCACTTTATGGCTGAAACGAATAAAATCCTCTGTCCGAACAAAAAGATACTCCTTCCGGATCTTAATGCAGACTGCTCTTTGGCAAGAAGTTGTCAGGCAGACGATTTTGAGGCATTCGTGAAACGCCATCCGGATCATACGGTTCTCTCCTACGTCAATACGAGTGCGGCCATAAAGACGCTCACGGACGTGGTGGTTACTTCCGGTAATGCCAAACAGATCGTGGAGAGTTTCCCGAAAGAGACAAAGCTGATCTTCGGTCCCGACTATAACCTTGGCAGATACATCAACAGTATTACGGGAAGAGAAATGCTACTGTGGGACGGAGGGTGCCATGTGCATGAAAGATTTTCCGTTTCGGAGTTAAAGAGACTGAAAGAAAGCCATCCGGATGCTCCTGTCCTGGCACACCCGGAATGCAAAAAAGAGATATTGGATTTGGCAGATGTTATCGGATCCACAGCGGCACTTCTCAAATTTGTCTCTAAAAGCGACAAAAAAGCATTTATAATCGTTACAGAGAGCGGTATTCTTCACCAAATGAAGAAAGCATCTCCGGATAAGGAGTTCATAACCGCGCCATCGGATGAAAATCCTTGTGCCTGCAACGAGTGCGACTATATGCGTCTCAACACACTCAACAAGCTTTATAACACTTTGAAGTTTGAGTGTCCCGAGGTAACTCTACCTGCCGACGTGATAGAGCAAGCGATAAAACCGATACAACGGATGCTGGAAATATCGGACAGATTAGGGCTGTAATAATAGACAGATCTACCATACAAACCAAAAACATAACCCCTATCTCTACTTTGAGATAGGGGTTATGTTTTATTATTAAAGCTGTTTAGGAACTCTTCCGAACGGCTTTAAAAGAGAGCCTAAAGCTATCAAATTTTGCAAATCAAAGCATGAAGCGGAGCAATCAAACTTCCATTTCCACAAATCAAAACTGAATTTCCACCGATCGAGCCATGATTGTAATTTCCGAACCTGCTCAAAATGAAATCTAAACAGGAAAAGAAAGAGTAACAAATAGCTTCAGAAAAAAGATAGAAGCATCACCCCGAAAAATAGAGACGGGAATAGGAGATCCGGTTTTGCCACTCTTTCCAAAGAGACAACCTAATCGTAGTATGAAATGGTTATCTCATCCACTGTCATCTCTCTCAAGATACCGTTGTCATCAGGTGTAGAAAAAATGTTCTTTATAACGTTTCCTTTGGCATCATATACATATTCGATCTTCGATGTGATCTCTCCCCCTTGGTTGTAGCTGAGTTGCAAAAGGATATTTCCATGCTCATCATAGGTCGTTACATTCTTCTCTCCGTCGGGCGTCTCTTCCGTCTCTTCTTTGATCCGACCATTCTCATAAACATAGCTGTAGAATATAGAGTAAAGCTCTTTCCCTTCTTGGCTGTACTTTATCTCTTTCTTGTTGCCATGCTCATCGTAGAGATAGGTTTGAAGAGAATTTGGATACTCATCCGAGATTCCTACTAAATAAAGTTCTTCCAAGAGTCTGCCTTTCTTATCGTACTTCCATGTTATGGTATCGGCAAAGGATTCTCCGTCTTCCAAAACATTATGAATTATCTCTTCTATCTTACGATCTGCTTCGTCGTATCTGTACATTTTGCTCTTTGGATACGAATACTCGTATCCTCCATACTCAAGAATGCGTTCTTCTATAAGGCGATTCTTCTTATCGTAAGTATAAACAATATGATCGGTAACCTTTTCATTCCCCTCTTCCACTTCGAGAGTTACGATTTTCTTCTCTATCAGGTTGCCGGCTTCGTCATAGGTATAGAATATGCTTTCAGGGGCTAAAGACTCGGAAAGAGAGATGGCTCTGACAAGTTTACCCCCTTCATACTCGTAGGAGTAACCATACATTATGACGTCAAGATTGCTGTAAGATTTCTTCTCTTTGAGGCTTCCATCTTCATTAAAAAGGGTCAGAGTGGGACCAAGAGTAGAATACCACTCCTCTCCTTCCTCGTCCGAAGCAAAATAACGCTGGAGCGATACCTCTTTTACTCTACCCTTATAACCTGCTTTCTCACAGTCTGTCTGCGGTACTGTCTCCTTTGTCTGATCTTGCTCTCCACAGGCAGTAAAAAAGAAGGAAAGGAATAAAACGCCTGCGATCAATGTTCCATATAATCTCATAATATACTTTTCATTTATAATTATTAGAAATGCCCCTTTTTCAAGATGCTCCTACAACTATCGAGAGATAGAAGTAGGAGCATGAAACTAAAGCCGAATATCTCCTGAAAGATAGGGCAGTCTACTTATTGTTCAATGTATAACTGTAAAGTTCTAAGTAATGCTTGTAAAACTTACTCCACTCTGCATAGGATGCAATAGTACGTGCAGACTTCGCTATCTTCTGAGTCTTCTTATCGTAGAAGCGGTTCACATAGGAGAGAGTTGCCTTAGAGATCTGATCTACTGCAGCATCATAGTTATAGTCTTCCCTGTGTGCCACGAAACATCCATCCGTACCGAGTTTGGGTTGCTCCTCAGCCAGAGTGTTGAGCCAAGAGCCAAAACCTGCAAGGTCTGTGGTTATAGCAGGGACACCGAATGCAAGACTTTCAAGCGGTGTATATCCCCAAGGCTCATAGTAAGACGGGAATATGGAAAGGTCTGCTCCTACCAAAGTGTCATAGTAAGAGAGATTGAGAATACCATCGTGCCCGTTCAGATAAGATGGGATATAGATTACTTTGACGTTTCTATTCCAGTAGCTGCTCATCTGTTCTATCTTATTTACGATAGGATCTCCATTGAGGTTATGCAACCAGTGCGTCAAGTACCTGTGCAGCATAGGGGCAGTATTTTTCTTTTTCTCGGAAAGAGCATACTCCAAATCGGCTCTCGGGCTTTCTATCCACCCGGGTACAAGAATCACTGCAAGCAGAGAAGCACTCTCCGGAAGCTGTTCGCTAAGCCGTCCCATTACGTCTAAAAACATATCCAACCCCTTATTGCGAAACTCTCCACGCCCTGAGGTTATTGTTATAAACGTATCGTCCGGTATCTCCTCGCCATAAAGCTTGGATGCTATATCTATCAGTTTGGTTCTCGCACGCTTTCTAAGTTTGCTTCTTACCGCAGATGTCGCAGGCAGGAAGTCCGGTTCAAAACCATTCGGGACTACCACATCCGCAGGTTTCTGAAGCAGTTGAGCACACTCTTTATCCGTTACTTCGCTTACTGTGGCAAAGCCATCGGCATGATGCGCTGCTGCCTTTTCTATATTGTGTTTACCCTGTATATTGAGTTCCCACGCCATCTGATCCCCATTGTATGCAGGCAGTTCGCTGTAGAGAGGTTTGCCGTTGCTACAGATGGAACGCCCCGTAGAGGTGGCATGAGTAATGAATATCCTTCCGATTTCCGGAGCATGTGTTTTAAGATAGAGCAAGCCAAATCCGGTCATCCATTCATTAAAGATAGCCAGCGTATTCACTTTCTGCTCCAGAGACAAGAGATAGTCGTAGGCATCTTTCATCACCATCGCTGCGGCAGTGGAGAAGAAACAGCTCTCGTCATAATCCCCATAACCGACATTCCCGTCTATGCCATATCTCTCCCATGCTTCGTAGTAAAGAATCCCTTTCTGCTCGAATAACGGAACGTGATCCACGAGTGCAACAAACGGCTGTCCCGGAACATTCCACTGTCCTACGCGCACAGGAAGATCCAATCTTTCGGACGCTTCCTCTGCCCAACGGCACCACTTTCCATACTTTCCCCGTTTGGATGAGATGGGAACAAACTCACGCTTCGCAAGATCTCCATCCTCGAACAGAGGCCCTACGAACAGTATATTTTCTACTCCGTGTTCTTCTACCATTGTACGAGCACGAGTGGAAAGGACAGTGTGTATCCCCCCTACTTTGTAACATACTTCCCAACTGGTCTCAAAGATAAATCCGGCAGATTGAATGCTTCTTTCGATGTTGTTCTGATTTAGATTTTTCATAATTCCTTCTATTTAATCTTTTGCCTTTATCAAAGATACGTTTTATTTGTGAATATTCCTAAGATATACGAAAAAGGAGATACCCCGACAACGGTCCTCCTTACACAATTTCATGCAATGCGCTTTTTACTCGTCGTAACGAGATAGACTCCAAGAAATATCATTAGCATGGAGGGAACTTTCCCCCATTGCCAACTATCCAATCCAAGAAGAATGGCGATACCGATAGTTAGTATCGGCTGAATATAACCATACATGCTTACGACCGTAGGGCGGATTTTCCGCTGTGCTATCGGAATCAGGAGATAGGCTACAAACGTAGCGCCAAAGACAAGATAAGCAAGCATGGCGTAGTATGAGGGAGTCTGCCCGAAAAGATCACTCTCAAGCAACCGCACTCCGGAAATGGGCATCGAAGCCACTGTGGCAAAGAGAAACATCCACTTCATGAGTGTAACGGGAGAGTAGGTCATGATGATGCGTTTGAAGAGAGTCAGATAGAAAGCATAGAAAAGACTTCCCATAAAGAGAATAAGAATACCTACGGAGTCTCCTCCCGATGAAAAATCAATCTGCCCTCCCTTTAGAGCCAACCAAATGGCTCCTAATGCTCCCAAGAATACACCAAAACCTTTCCGAAAAGTAAGAGGTTCTTTCTGAACGATTGTCGCTAAAATGAGTACAATAACAGGCCCCAAAGAGAAGATCATAACAGCGTTGGTAGGAGATGTTTGCTGTAATCCGAATAGGAAACTGATCTGATTTCCAAAAACACCGAACAGCGATGCCAATGCGATATAAACATAGTCCTTCCCCGCCACTCTCTCTTTGGGTAGAAATAGAGATAGTATCCAGAACGAAAGCATAGCTCCACTAAACCTCAAAAAAGAGATGGTAAGCGGATCCAAAGCACCGGGGTGAAGAATCATCTTCGTAACAGCCGTATTTACACCAAATATGATGTTTGCCCCCAGTATCGCCAAATGCCCTTTGAACTGTTCGGGACCAAACGATGCGGGAGCTATATCTTTACGTTCTTTTATCATCTGAGTTATGACTTTTTCACCCTCTTCTAGGGAGCTTATCCAAGCGATATTTAAGATGCAAAAATACGTAATAGATTTTAGAAAAAGCTGTACACTTGGCGAGAAATTAAGGTTCGGAACGCAACTCTTGGGTTATCGGAAAATGATTTTAGACCGGCTCTCCGACAGATTTAACCCGTTTACAAAACGGTTTAAACGGGTTTGAAAAATTACCTGAAGCCGTTTACATCCGAAAATCAGAATTTGATGCCCCTAAATCACGACTTGATTTGTAGAAGTCGAAGCGTGATAATTACAAATCAAAGCACGATTTCGGACTCTGAACCCGTCTGCGTCATCCAAATAACGTGATAAACAATCCTTTTAAACAGCTCCAACGAAAGATTTCCTTAGGTGCGGGAAACAAGAAACTCAAGGCAAGGGATAAAATGAAGGAGGTCGCCGATGGCTATTCATCGTGCGACCTCCGCTTAGGTTTAATGTATAGTATGTAAACTCTGTGCACCTATCCCGAAAGACGGATACGTACAAAGGTCTCAGATGGTGGGCATCATTATTTTTGTTGTTCCAATTGGAGCGTTTTCGTAGGCTGGTCACAGACTTCGGTCGGACCGAAATACTGGATAGGACCGGGATAGATGTAAAGAGTCTCTTTCGCCCAAATCTCACGCTCTGCAGCCATTGTCTTGAATGGAGCACCATCAAGTCGGACAAGAGCTTTCTGGATTACCGGCTTCATCTCACCATGGCGACGCTCCATGTTCATCATCATTGTGATAGGAACTCCTCCCGCTTTCCACTCGGATGCAGGCGCAGTGGTATTTGAAATCGAACTCATATACCCGGTTTTGCCCTCACCTATCAGACAAGCGGCATTATAGCCAAGGCTGTAGCAGTAGTCGGCATCGAAGTTGGACGGAGCAGCACATCTTCCTTCGTAACCGAAGAAGTGAGTTTGCGCCAAATACTTACCAACATACAAGCCATCCTCTTTCCATTGCTTAAGTTTTGCTCCAACCATTTCCGCCACAAGCTTTTCAGTTTCGATAAGAGAGACTTGAACGTTTCCGTGCGGATCTCTATCCAAGGTAAGCTGTCTGGCAACATCATGAGGAAGAGAAGCAAAAACAGCGGAGTTCTTAGCAGATAGTTTGGATATAATATAGTTGCGTTGCTCCGAACGTTTAATACGAGCATACTCCACTGCATTATGGGCAAGGAAGTCGTTTAGTTCGGCAATAAGCGCTTTCATCGCCGGTACAAACTCGATGAGTCCTTCAGGTATAAGGACTGTTCCGAAGTTGTTTCCTGCAGCAGCTCTATCTGCTACGACTTGCGCTACACGGGTGATCACATCATCAAGTGAAAGGTTATTGGCTTCCACTTCTTCCGAAATAATCACATAGTTTGGCTGTGTCTGAAGTGCACACTCCAAGGTAATGTGAGAAGCCGAACGCCCCATCAGCTTGATGAAGTGCCAGTACTTTCTTGCAGAGTTGCAGTCTCTCTGAATATTTCCGATCACTTCGGAGTAAACCTTACAAGCAGTATCGAACCCGAAAGAGGTCTCTATCTGCTCATTCTTTAAGTCTCCGTCTATCGTCTTAGGGCAGCCAATCACCTGTACACCCGCTCCTATCTCGGCATAATATTCTGCCAAAACGCAGGCATTAGTGTTGGAATCGTCGCCACCGATAATGACCAAAGCTCCTATGTTCAGCTTTTTCAGAACCTCCAAGCCCTTATCGAACTGCTCTTTAGTCTCCAGTTTGGTACG
>JAUMWS010000023.1:0-11871 GCA_030529525.1 Porphyromonas sp.
ACGAATTAACTCGAAAAAGCCCCATCAAACGGACTGAGAAAAATTTTTCTCCGAATTTGAGATTTTTTGTAACAAGCTTATCATGAGTAGATTACTGCTTTTTTCTTTTTCGCTCTTTGGAAAATCAGGAGAAAACAGACACTTTTTCGGAGCAGGTTTGGAGCTTCGTTTTTATATAAAAGTGCCTTTCGTGAGTCCGGAATTTTAGGGCATGAAAGAGAGATTTTCCGGAAAAAGGAGAGGAAAATCCTGCCAAAATCATCACGCCATTATAGGAGAAAAACCTCTTTGGAGAACACCATGTAAATCGGCTAAAAATTGCTATTTTTGTAACCTACTTAGTATATGTGGTGGGGGATGCTCCTTCCGCTTTTAATCTTTACGTTATAAACGACATGATTCTATCCTTTTTTCGCCATCCTGAGGGGGATGTTTACGCGCTCAGACACCGAGACGCCTTTACTGCCGAACAGATAGCAAGCCTTGAATGGCTATTGGGAGGTGCCAAGTATTTAGAGGAAAGATCGGTTGCCGGTCCCTTTATAGGTCCAAGACCTGAGCTTATTACCCCTTGGAGCACGAATGCAATAGAGGTGCTTCAGAATATGAACCTTTCGGGAGTCGATCGCATCGAACGTTTCGTTCCGGGCTCGGAAGGTTTCGATCCGCTCTTGAGCAGCTGTTACGAGAACCTCGGAGAAGAACTGTTCCGCATAGATCATCAACCGGAACCGATACAGTATATCGAAGATATCGAAGCCTATAACGAACAGGAGGGATTGGCCCTAAGCGAAGAGGAGATAACCTACCTTAAGGGAATTGTTGAGCAGTTGGGCAGACCGTTGTCGGACTCCGAGCTGTTCGGTTTCTCACAAGTCAATTCCGAACACTGCCGTCACAAAATATTTGGAGGTCGCTTCGTTGTGGATGGCGAAGAGAAAGAGATGTCTCTCTTCTCCATGATTAAAGAGACCTCAAAGCAGAACCCCAATAATCTTGTTTCTGCTTACAAGGATAACGTGGCATTTAACAGAGGCCCGAAAGCCATGCAGTTTGCTCCCGAAAAAGCGGATCAGGCTTCATTCTTCAAGACTAAAGAGATAGAGACGGTGCTTTCTCTCAAAGCAGAGACACACAACTTCCCTACAACCGTAGAGCCTTTCAATGGTGCTGCAACCGGCTCCGGAGGTGAGATTCGAGACCGTCTTGCAGGAGGACGTGCCAGCTTACCGCTTGCCGGTACGGCGGTTTATATGACCTCTTATACACGCCACCCGCAGAGCAAACATGGTTGGGAAAAGAATATTGCAGAGCGTAAATGGCTCTATCATAACCCTTCTCACATATTGAGTAGAGCATCGGACGGAGCTTCCGACTTTGGAAATAAATTCGGTCAGCCCCTTATCTGCGGATCGCTTCTTACGTTTGAACATGAAGAGAAAGGGCAACCCTCTTACGGCTACGACAAAGTAATCATGCTTGCCGGAGGGGTCGGATTTGCTAACAAACGTGATGCACTGAAAGGCGAACCGAAGCCGGGAGAGAGCGTGGTAGTGATGGGTGGAGACAACTATCGTGTCGGTATGGGTGGAGGAGCCGTATCAAGCGTGGACACCGGACACTATGTCGGAGCTATCGAACTGAATGCAGTACAACGCTCCAATCCCGAAATGCAGAAGCGTGTAGCCAATGTCGTGCGTGCCATGGCAGAGTCCGATTCCAATCCAATCGTTTCTATACACGACCATGGAGCAGGTGGGCACCTCAACTGTCTATCGGAGCTGGTAGAGCAAACCGGTGGTAAGATAAACGTAGACAGGCTTCCGGTGGGAGACCCGACTCTTTCTGCCAAAGAGATTATCGGAAATGAGAGTCAGGAACGTATGGGTCTTCTCATCAGACAAGAAGATATAGCAGGGATGAAAAAGATAGCGGAGCGCGAGCGTGCACCGTTCTACGTCGTGGGCGAAACGACCGACGACATGGCTTTCATCTTTGAAAAAGATAATGGCGAACGCCCTATAGACTTGATGCTTGAACACATGTTCGGTTCTGCACCCAAGACCGTGATGACAGATAACAGCGTAGAGCGCAAGTATGCAGATGCTTCTTATGACGAAAAGAAGTTTATGGAGTACTTGCCGGAAGTGTTGTCCATGGAAGCGGTAGGGTGTAAAGACTTCCTTACAAATAAAGTAGACCGCTCGGTATCGGGTAAGGTTGCCATGCAGCAGTGTTTGGGCGAACTTCAGTTGCCGTTGGCGGATCTTGGAGCCATGGCAATAGACTTCAAAGGAAAGGCCGGTATTGCCACTTCGATAGGTCATGCTCCTCAGGTAGCACTTGTAGATTCCCGAAAAGGCTCTGAAATGGCTATCGCCGAAGCATTGACCAACATTGTGGGAGCACCTCTGAGGGACGGACTTTCCTCTATCTCTCTTTCTGCCAACTGGATGTGGCCCTGTAAGCATCCGGGCGAAGATGCTCGTTTGTACAATGCGGTGGAGGCTTGTGCCGAGTTGGCAATAGATTTAGGCATCAATATCCCGACAGGTAAAGACTCTCTTTCCATGACGCAGAAGTATCCGGACGGTAAGCAGGTGCTTTCTCCGGGAACGGTTATTATCTCTGCGGTAGGAGAGGTTACGGATGTAAGAAAAATTGTATCTCCGGTTATCCGAAACGATAAGAAGGAGTCTTCGATACTCTACATAGACTTCTCTTTCGCTCCGTTAGCGCTTGGAGGCTCTGCTTTCTATCAGTCGTTGAATGCTCTTGGCACTAAAGCTCCGGAGGTCGGATCTGCCGAATATTTTGCCGATGCCTTTAATGCGGTGCAGTCGCTCGTGAAAAAGGGTCTCATAGATGCACTTCACGATATTTCCGCAGGTGGTGTTGTAACAACATTATTAGAGATGCTGTTTGCCAACAGTAAGGGTGGTCTTAAGGTTAGCCTTACTCAGCCCGAAGGATGCGATGCCATAACCAGACTGTTTGCCGAGAATCCGGGAGTTGTTGTACAGACTTCCGAGCTTGCAAAGGTGGCTTCAATTCTGGACGAAGCAGGTGTGGCATACGAGAAGATCGGGTCTTTGATAGAGGATAGAAAGCTTGAGATCTCTGTGGGTAAAGATTTCTCTGCTTCGATCCCCGTGGATGATTTGAGAGCAGCTTGGTTTGCCCCTTCATTCAATATGGAAAAACTTCAAAGCTCAAAGGTAGAAGCTGAGGCAAGAGCCCGCAATCTCGGATACCAACCACTCAAATATAAATTTGCATCAACGTTCAAAGGCACTTTTGAAAGCCTTGGTATCGTACAAGATAGAGAGAACAAACCATCCGGTGTACGTGCTGCCATCGTGAGAGATAAGGGTACAAACGGAGAGAGAGAAATGGCTTATGCTCTTTATACAGCCGGCTTCGATGTTAAAGATATACACATGACAGACCTGACTTCAGGGCGTGAAATGTTGGAGGATATAGATTTCCTTGTATTCTGTGGAGGCTTCTCCAACTCGGATGTATTCGGTTCGGCTAAAGGCTGGGCGGCAGGATTCCTTTACAATCCTCTGGCAAAGAAAGCCCTTGATGCTTTTTATGCGAGAGAAAATACCCTTAGTTTGGGTATCTGTAACGGTTGTCAGCTTATGGCGGAGCTTGGTGTACTTTATCCTTCACATACGGAAAAGCACAAGATGGAACACAATCGCTCCGGTCGCTTTGAGTCCGAATTTGTCAGCGTAGATATTCCTGAAAATAAGAGTGTCATGTTCGGTTCTCTTTCCGGAAGCTCTATTCCTGTGTGGGTAGCGCATGGAGAGGGACGTTTCTCTCTGCCTCTGCCGGTAGATGAATACAATGTGGTGGCACAATACAGCTATGCCGAATATCCGGGCAATCCGAACGGATCAGATTATAATATCGCTGCATTGGCATCTCCATGCGGAAGACACCTTGCGATGATGCCTCACCCGGAAAGATGCGTCTTCCCTTGGCAAGCTGCGGATTACCTAAGAGAAGGAGTGGGTGAAGATGTAACGCCTTGGATGGAAGCGTTTGTCAATGCTTACAACTGGATTAAAGAGAGAAAATAATGACCTATGACATACGACATAGCAATTATTGGAGGCGGCCCTGCAGGTTCTAACGCTGCAGAGTATGCCGCTCGCAATGGCCTCCGTGTGCTTCTTTTTGAAAAGAAGCACTACGGAGGCACTTGTTTAAATGAAGGGTGTATTCCCTCAAAGATACTGTTGCACACGGCGCATCTTTATCGTACACTTCAATCTCCTAAAGTACATGCCTTGGAGCTGGAGGGGATTTCCGTGAACATGAAAGCGCTTCAGCGACGTAAGAGAAACTACGTGAAAGAGTTTGGAGAGGGGATAGAGGAGTTTTACAAAGAGATGGGAGTGGAGCAGTGTTTCGGTCAAGCTTATATAGAAAGCAGGCTGAAAGACGGCACTTTCGTGCTTGGCGTAAAAGGGAAAAAGGAGCGTTACCAAGCACAAAAAGTGATGCTTGCCACCGGTTCTCGCAATGATGTTCCGCCTTTCGAGGGTATAGAGACTTGCCCGTACTGGACCAGTAGCGATGTCCTTATGCTTGACGAACTTCCTAAGTCCATATCCATTGTTGGGGGAGGCACTATTGCTGTCGAGATGGCCTCTTTCTTTGTCAATATGGGAGTGAAGACCACGCTTATCCAACGCTCTTCCTACCTGCTTAAAGATATGGATAAAGATATCCGTACGGCAGTGGCGGACGAGTTGGTAAGGCATGGCGTAAAACTCTACACGGGTACAAAGCTGAAAAAGTTTGAGGGACACACCATCACGTTTGAGTATCAAGGAAAACAGAAAACCGTAACCTCCGAAGCCACTCTTATAGCAACAGGAAGAAAGGCAAACGAAGAGGAGCTTGGATTGGAGTCGTTACGACTAAAGCACCGCAATGGTTACATTTTGGTGGATAAGCATCTGGAAACTTCTCTCAAAGGACTCTATGCGTGTGGAGACATTAACGGACTCTCCCTCTTGGCTCATTCGGCACGGAGAGAAGCCCAAGTAGCCATCAACCATATCCTGAAAGTGGAAGACGGCATGAACTATAAGGATATTCCGCAGGTGGTTTACACTCATGCCGAAGCCTCCGGAGTGGGGATGACAGAGCAGGACACCGAGGGACGAAAAGGGTATCGGATCCACAAAATTCCTATGGCATACGTCGGGCGACACCTGATAGAATTTGGGGAGAACGAAGGTTTTTGTAAGATTATCACTTTTGGGAAGAAAGAGCGTATTGTTGGAGGACATCTTTTTGGGCATCTCTCTTCCGAGTATATTACTCCTATTGCCATGGCTGTCTCATTGGGGCTGACGCTGGATCAGCTTACTCGCATTCCATTTCCGCATCCGTCTGTTGCGGAAGTGGTGCACCACGCCATTTTTCCACATACTGTTTCTAAAAAATAGATTCCATGAACAACATCTCTTATAAGGAGCGTTTTCGGGGCTTAGATCGAAAACAGCTCGGTCTAGACCTCCTCTACATCGTCTTGGGAGCATTCTTGCAAGCCTTTGCTTACTCTCTGTTCATTGCTCCTGCGAATATCGTACCCGGGGGAGTGTATGGACTTTCCATCGTAATCAACCATGTAACGGTGGGTCTGTTCGATTTTTTTCCGAACGGATTCCCTGTCGGTGTTACGGCACTCTTTTTCAACGTTCCTCTATTGATACTTGCGATCTATAAGCTGGGGCTTTCGTCCGGTCCCAAGACCGTACTTTCGTTTGTTCTCATTTCGTTTTTCACCGATGCCATCTCTTATATCAGTGGAGGGAAAGCGTTGGTCGAAGGAGACAGTATGCTTAGTGCTTTTTATGGCGGATCTATATTGGCGGCAGGCGTTCTCTTCATCTTCAAAGCCGGGAGTACCAGTGCCGGAACAGATGTACTTGGTCGGGTACTGACCAAAGACAGCAACAGAAAGTTAAGTACTACCCTCATTATCATAGACTCCATAGTGGTACTTATCGGTTTCCTTGTCTTCAGAGACTGGCAGGTGCCTCTCTACTCTTGGATTACGATATTTGTTTTGGGAAAAGTCGTAGAAGCGTTCATGCCGGAAAACCCGAAGAAAGCTATTTTCATTGTCTCGCAAAAGTCGGGAGAGGTGGCTAAGAAGCTTACGGAAGAGCTATCCATAAAAGGAACATTCCTGCACGGCAGAGGGCTTTACAACGGCGAACCAAAAGATATTATCTTCTCTATCGTGGAGCGCAAGGAGATGTTGAGTCTTCGCCGTAAGGTGAAAGAGATAGACGAGTCGGCATTTATCTCCACCATGGATGCAAGTAAGGATCATACCACACCGGCTCCACCTCCCAAGATATAGGTTGATATTATAAATATAGTCTGATAATCGGGCAGAGTAAGGGTATTTTCCCCTTACTTTGCCCGAAATTTTTATATAAAAGATCACTTGGAAAATGGCTCCTGACGGGGCTCTTTCCTTTGGTCTTTTCGTCAAGTTTTGAAGATCTGTTCTGTAAATCTTTTATGCTTAGCCTGTTACGAAAAATCTCAAATTCGGAGAAAAATTTTTCTCAGTGCATTTCATGGGGCTTTTTCGAGTTAATTGGTGTGAAATTTAGTGCTTATGTTTGTGAATATTTACTAATAAAGAAATCTGCCTTTTTGTTTGCTTTTTATGAGTTAAATCCATAAGAATATGAATGTCAATGTTTTAATGGTTTTTGCTAAACGTGTTAAATGGATTGGATTAACCTGTTAAATGAAATCGGTAAACGGGTTCATTGAAAAATTAAACCCGTTAAGCCGAAAGAATATGCTTGTTTACCATTTTCGCTAAACAGGTATCAAAATTAGTGTTAATGAAATCGCTCTGATTTAACAATTTGGCGACCCTCTGAAAACGACCTCTTCGATCAAAATAGAGAGCTCGAAAATGGGAAGAGGAAAGGGATGGAATATATAAAAATAGAGCTTTGGAGTCTCCACCCAAAACGGTAGAGTGTCCGAAACTTCTCATTTTTTCATATCTTTGAGAGGATAAACTACTATATAAGGAGGGTACAATGTTACAGTCTATGACCGGTTTTGGTAAAGGAACAAACCAAAATAATGGTGTAAAAATCACGGTAGAAATAAGAACGCTCAACTCCAAACAGCTGGATCTTTCCGTTCGTATGCCGAATCTTCTGCGAGAGTTCGAGATAGAACTGCGTAAAGAGGTCGCTGCGCAAGTGGTGAGAGGAAAGGTGGAGGTGGCTGTTTCGCTGGAAGGGCAAGCCAAGAAGGGATCTGCCACACTGAACAAAGATGTGATACTTCAGTATTGGGAAGAGCTTTCGTCGCTGTGTCAGGAGACAGGTATGCCCTATCCGCTGGATGTAACAGCCTCTATCATGCGCCTGCCGGACTCTATTGCTGTAAACAACGAAACTTCTCCGGAAGATACCGCCTCTTATCGGGATTCCCTCTTCGAGGCATTGGCTCTTGCCATAGAGGCGTTGCAGGCATTCCGTACACAGGAGGGAGAGATGCTGGCAAATGTACTGCGTGGCAATATTGAGAATATCCGAAATCATTATCAGGGGATTTCTCTCTATGAAGAACAAAGGATAGCCGATATTCGTGCAAGGCTTACGGAGTCTCTCGAAAAGCTACCCAATGTCTCCTACGATGCAGGACGGTTGGAGCAGGAGTTGATATACTATATAGAAAAGCTCGATATCACGGAAGAGAAAAAGAGGTTGGAGAACCATCTGGACTATTTCTTGAAGACGATAGATGAACCGGCAGCAGGAAAGAAGCTCGGCTTTATAGCGCAAGAGATAGGACGGGAAATCAATACGATGGGTTCAAAGTCCAACCAGGCAGAGATGCAGCAGATCGTGGTGAAGATGAAAGACGAGCTGGAACAGATCAAGGAGCAAGTCCTAAACGTTCTCTAAGAGGTAAAGCATGGCAAAAAGAGGTAAAGTAATCATCTTTTCCGCTCCTTCGGGAGCAGGTAAGTCTACTATCATATCGGCAATGAGGGAGAGAGGTATCCCGTTTGTTTTTTCTGTTTCGGCCACTTCGCGCCCTCCAAGAGGCGAGGAGAAAGACGGCGAACACTACTATTTCCTGACACCTGAAGAGTTTGAACAAAAAGTCTCGGCAGGGGAGTTTTTGGAGTATGAAGAGGTGTACAAAGGACGCTACTACGGCACATTGCGCAGCGAAGTAGATAGAAAAGTGGCAGCCGGGCTTAATGTTGTGCTCGATATAGATGTTGTAGGAGCTCTCAATGTGAAGAAAATCTACGGCGAAGAGGCAAAGACCATCTTTATTATGCCTCCAAGCATCAAGGCTTTGGAGCAGAGGCTTGCCGCAAGAGCCACGGATACGCCAGAAACCATAGCGGAACGTGTGGCAAAGGCAGAGTGGGAGATGGGGCATTCGTCCCGATTCGATGCCGTGATCATCAACGATGACCTCGCCACGGCTTGCAGTGAAGCGGAAAAGATCCTCACGCAGTTTATAGGCTCATGAAAGATAAAACGATACTCTTTCCCGGCTCTTTCAATCCGATGCATATCGGACATTTGGCTCTGGCAAACTATATCTGCGAGTGCATGGATGAGGTGAAGGAGTTGTGGTTTATGGTATCGCCTCATAATCCGCTCAAAGAACAGAACGATCTCTTGCCCGATGAGTTGAGAAAGTCTTGGGTGCAGAAAGCCATAGAGGGCTATCCCCGATTTAAGCTTTCTCTCATAGAGGACTCTCTTTCTCGCCCCAGCTATACACTTCACACTATTCGTGCTCTGAAACAGCTACACCCGAAGAGGCAGTTTGTGCTTCTTGTCGGCTCGGACAATTTGGAACAACTCCCTCGCTGGTACGGTATATCCGAACTGCTCGCAGAGGTAGAGATTTGGGTTTATCCCCGTCCGGGCTACTCGAATCGGCTACCTGATGCGTTGTCCGAACTCCCACACCGGATACGTCTTATAGATGCTCCGCTCATGGAGATCTCCTCTACATTCGTCAGAGAGAGTATCCGTAAAGATCTGTGCATTCCTTATTTTCTCCCGGCAACTATCCCTGTGGAACTTTTTGAACAGGTGGTATCATGGCTCAAGAGAGGATAACAGGCAGGATGCTACGAGAATCGAACGGACTGGTAGAAGATTTCTATCTCCATCTGAGAGCGGAAAAACAACTCTCTCCCAATACTTGCGACTCCTATCTGTCCGACCTTAAACATCTCTACGAGTACGCACAATCCCTCTCGCTTGACCCTCTGGCGCTCACCTACGAGCATCTTCAACACTTTCTTGCTACACTTTACGATCTTGGCATTCAGCCTCGTTCGATAGCTCGTATAGTGGCCGGAGTGAAGGCTTTTTACCGATTCCTTTTTCTTGAAGAGCTAAGTGCAGAAGACCCGACAGAGCTTTTGGAAGCCCCAAAAATAGGAACACGCCTGCCTGAGGTGCTTACGACGGAGGAGATAGATCTTATGCTTGCTCAGATAGATCCGGATGAAGATATTTATGGTCGTCGAAATCTTGCCATCATGGAACTTCTGTACAGCTGCGGACTGCGGGTCTCGGAGTTGTGTGCACTCACTTTTTCGCAACTTTTTTTGGAAGAAGGCTATCTCCGTATTCTTGGTAAAGGCTCCAAGGAGCGTCTTGTCCCCATATCTCCGGCGGGAATTTCACGACTGGAAGAGTACTTAAAGAGAGATCGTTATACCCTTGAACCCAAAGCAGGATATAAGGATCATGTATTTATCAGCCGTAACAGGCAGGCGCTGACAAGGCAGATGGTCTTCGTGATAGTCCGTAAGATAGCGGAGATGGCAGATATTCAGAAGCCAATCTCGCCACACACCTTTCGCCACTCTTTTGCCACCCATCTTCTCGAAGGAGGTGCTCACCTGCAAGCCATTCAGGCAATGCTCGGCCATGCAGACATTACCACGACCGAAATCTATACGCATATCAGCCGGGAATCTCTCCGTGAAGAGATTCTGCTGCATCACCCTATGAATAAGCAGAAATAGGGGGAGAGAGTCCGCTTTCTGTTTGCACCCCTCATCGGTGCTGTGTCAAAGAAAAATAGTAACTTTGTATGAAGCCTCTGTTCTCTCTCTTGTGTCCGTACAATGAGAGATAGTGGCAGGGCATACGAAAGAGGAAGAACAGATTATGATATCTCAACAAGAACTTCAACAGGTCAAGCAAAGATTCGGAATTATAGGCAACTGCGATGCACTGAACAGAGCTATAGAAGTGGCTCTTCAGATAGCAAAGACAGATGTTTCCGTGCTTGTAGTGGGCGAAAGTGGTGTAGGGAAAGAGGTCTTTCCACAGATCATACACCAAAATAGCGCACGCAAGCATGGGACCTATATAGCTGTGAACTGTGGAGCGATACCGGAAGGTACGATAGACTCGGAGCTTTTCGGACACAAGAAAGGTTCGTTTACGGATGCCGTTTCGGAGCGTAACGGCTACTTTGAAGTGGCTAACGGAGGAACAATCTTTCTGGATGAGGTGGGCGAGTTACCGATGCCGACGCAAGCTCGTCTACTGAGAGTGTTGGAGTCCGGAGAGTTTATGAAAGTGGGTTCTTCCGAAGTAAAGCGGACAGATATCAGGGTTGTGGCGGCAACCAATGTGGAGTTGGATAAGGCGATAAAGAAGAAAAAGTTCAGACAGGATCTTTATTACCGCCTCAATACGGTTACTATCGAGCTACCCCCTTTAAGAGATAGAGGTGAAGATATTCCGCTGCTGTTTAGAAAGTTTGCTTCGGATTTTGCAGATAAGTATCGTATGCCTCCTATCCGATTGGACGAAGGAGCACAACGTGCCATAATGCTCTACTCTTGGCCCGGAAACATACGTGAGTTGCGTAATCTGGTCGAGCGCATCAGTGTAGTGTCTAATGAGAGACAGATCACAAGAGATATGCTGCTCTCTTATCTGCCTTCCAATGCACTTACACGCCTGCCTGCGGTGGTGGAGCATACGCCAAAGATGGACGAACAGAATGGTTGGGACATTCCTCCATTCGGGCAAGGACATCCCGGAAATAGCGAAATCCTCTATAAAATGCTTATAGACCTCAAGATGGAGGTGGCAGAGCTTTCCCGAATGCTCAAAGAGAATATGACGGGAACAGCAGCAAGCGGTATAGGAAACGTCTCCACTCACTCCGGCTATCCGCATGTTTCTCAAGCATTGCTCTCCACAAAGTCTGCTCCGATAGCCGTACCTCAAAGCAACTATCTCCATGAAGTGGAAGAGGTGGAAGAGATATCCGATGCGGAAACTCCTCCAACGCTGGATGAAATGGAGAGAGAGTATATTCTGCAAGTACTGTCCAGAAACGGAGGAAACAGAAAGAAAAGTGCGGCAGACTTGAAGATTTCGGAACGAACACTTTATAGAAAACTTAAAGAGCACCGGATAGAGTAGACAACCGGTGTGATCCGATGAGATATGAAACAAATCTTAAAGAATATAACAAGCGCTAAGTCCATCTATGCACTCCTGCTACCGCTGATTGCTTTTGCTGTTGTCGGTTGCGTTCCCTCTTATAAGCTGAGCGGAACAAGTATAGACTACACGAAAATCAAGAGCATTGCGATAAAAGACTTTGGCAATTTGGCTCCAACGGTTTATCCGCCTCTTGCGACAAGATTTTCGGAAGAGCTGAGAGATCAGTTCCAAAAACGGACTCGCCTTACCCAGAGTAAAGATAGAGGAGACTTGGAGTTGGAAGGAGAAATAGTCGGGTATGATCTCACGGCAGAGGCTGTGCAGGACAATGCCTATGCGGCTA
>JAUMWS010000023.1:11881-22882 GCA_030529525.1 Porphyromonas sp.
TTTGACAATGAGAGTCAAAGTGCGCTACGTTAATAACAAGGAGGAGAAGAAGAGCTTCGAAAGAGAGTTTACTGCATACGCTTCATTCGATAGCGGTCTTATGTTCAACGATGTGCAGGATGCCTTGGTCGATGATATTTCAAAGGATATCATCAATCAGATATTCAATGCTACGGTAGAAGACTGGTAAGGAAACAGGTTTGCGATGACGTTAGATCAACTCCACTCCCTACTGGATGCTCCGGAAGATATACGGGCAGAGCATATAGAAGATCTGTATGCACTCTCTGCGATGTATCCCTATGTGGCTCCTTTACATATGTTGCTGCTTAAGGCTCTTTACAAAAGTAAAGATCTTCGTTTTACATCCGAACTGAAGAAGAGGAGTATTTACATTTCACGTCCGGACAGGTTGTTCTTTCTGCTCAAGGGACAAGAGTATGGTCTCACATGGTATGGGAAAGAGCCTTTGCTACAAGATGCAAAGGGTAGAAAGAGTGTCGGGAATAGAGATGAAACGTGGGAGGTGATAACGGGTCTTCTTCAGGAAGTAACGACAGGAGAGGCGGTTTTGAACGATAAGGAAGAACTGCTTCCTCTACATATGATTCCGGAATATGACCTGTCTGCACCTGTGGAGGAGTTTGTGGAGGATAACCCTTCAGAACCGAAGACTTTCGAGAATGAGGAAACCGCACTTCCGGAGGAGGATGAACTCCTGACAGAAACTTTGGCAAAACTCTATATAAGACAAGGTAAATATGAGCAGGCGAAGAAGATAATTTCTTCTCTACGTTTGAAATATCCGCAAAAAAATAGTTACTTTGCAGAGCAAATTCGGTTTCTGAATAGATTAATAACAAATAATAGAACTTAAATGTACACATTCTTATCTATCTTAATAGTTGTATTGGCACTTTTGCTGATTGCTATCGTAACTATACAAGAGTCTAAAGGTGGCGGTTTGGCTGCCGGCTTTGCTTCTAACAACCAGATTATGGGCGTACGCAAGACTACAGACTTTCTTGAAAAAGCTACGTGGACACTTGCCGGACTTTTGGTGTTCTTCTGTATCATAGCTGCAAGGTATGCTCCTACAACAGAAAATACAAGAGAGGTTTCAGACATCGAAGAGATGGTCGAAAAGACACCTATGCCTACTCCTGTGGATGCAACTCCATTCGGCACAACTCCGGAGCAAACAGCTACTCCTGAACAAACTGCAACGCCGGGAGATACTGCTGTACAATAATAAGGATAGAATAAAATTAGAACCGATGATGTAGCTACTCTTCGGAATAGCCATCTCTTATAGTATCGAAGGATCTTCCCCGGCTTTTGGCTTTGAGGGTTAGATCCTTTGTTGTTTTTATAGATACAGAACTGCGTATGTCCGATAGCTTAAATAAAAGTAGAAGGTTCGTTCCTGAGTTTGAACCTCAAGATGCCGTATTGCTCTGTTGGCCACATAAGAGTATGGATTGGAACTATATCTTTTCCGATATAGAACAGTGTTATGAGCAGATCGCTAAAGCAATCTTGAGATTCCAGCCCCTGATTATTGCCTGTATAGAGCCAACCGAAAACCTCATCCGATTACAGAACGCCTCTTATCCGCACGAGCTAAAGGTCTTTACCGGAGTCCCTCTAAATGATACATGGGCACGTGATACTGCTCCGCTCTCCCTTATGGAAGAAGGAGAGCCTGTGCTTTTGGACTTTGCATTTAACGGATGGGGATTGAAATACAACTGGGATAAGGATAACGAAATCACCTCTTCACTCTTAGAGCGTGGTCTGTTTGCAGATAATGTCCAATATCGCAGGAGAAAAGAGTTTGTCTGTGAAGGAGGAGGCGTAGAGACAGATGGATGCGGAACTCTACTCACTACGGACTCGGTGCAGTACGAGCCTAATAGAAATAACAAACTCTCTAAGGAAGAGATCAAGAGAGTACTCAAAGAGGAATTTGGAGTAGAGCAAGTGGTGTCGCTATCTGTTGATGCAATGTCGGGAGACGATACCGACGGACATATAGATACCCTTGCAAGATTTTGCGATCCTAATACAATTGCATACGTTGGAGCACCAAAGGATGAAAGAGATATCCATTTCGAGTCTCTTGTACGTATGGAGCGGGAGTTGCAAGCAATGAGAAATATCAAAGGAGAGCCTTATCGTTTGGTTAAGTTACCGTTCGTATCTCCCCTTTACGACCCAAAGAGAGGAGAGAGACTTCCTGCCACGTATGCCAATTTTCTTATCATAAATGGAGCGGTTTTACTACCGATATATAATGCTCCGGAGGATGAGGAGGCTATTGCAACTGTAAAAGAAATCTTTCCGGATAGGGAAGTGATAGCTATTTATTGTTTTCCGGTTGTACGTCAGCATGGATCGTTGCATTGCATTAGCATGCAGTTCCCAAAAGGTTTTATTCAAAAGACTAAGTGATGAAAGTTGCTCTTATACAACAGCATAATACTGCTGATATCAAGGATAACAAAAAGCGTTTACGCGATAAGATTTTGGACGTAGCACGACAAGGAGCTCGGCTTGTTATCCTACAAGAACTACACAACGGACTCTACTTCTGCCAAGAAGAAAATGTAGATATATTCGATCAGGCTGAGCCGATACCGGGAGAGTCTACTGCTTTTTACGGAGAAATTGCAAAAGAAGCAGGTGTTGTGCTTGTAACCTCTCTATTTGAAAAGCGAGCAGCAGGTCTTTATCATAATACAGCTGTAGTACACGAAACAGACGGATCTATCGCAGGCATATACAGAAAGATGCATATTCCGGACGACCCTGCATACTACGAAAAGTTTTATTTCACACCCGGTGATCTTGGCTTTCATCCGATAGAGACCTCTGTTGGCAAACTTGGTGTTTTGGTCTGTTGGGACCAGTGGTACCCGGAAGCTGCAAGGCTTATGGCATTGGCAGGAGCAGAGATTCTCATCTATCCGACAGCAATAGGTTGGGAGAGTAGCGATATTCCGGATGAGAAGGATAGACAAAGAGAGGCGTGGATTACCGTTCAAAGAGGACACGCCGTAGCTAATGGTTTGCCTGTAATAGCTGTCAATAGGGTCGGTTATGAGGAAGATCCTTCCGGACGCACAAAGGGAATAACATTCTGGGGTTCTTCTTTTGTCGCAGGTCCTCAGGGAGAATTATTGGCAATGCTTTCCAAAACAGAAGAAGAGATAAAAGTGTTGGAGATAGACTTGCTTCGTTCGGAGAATGTTCGTCGCTGGTGGCCTTTCTTAAGAGATAGACGAATAGATGCTTTTGCAGACCTGTCGTTGAGATACAGAGACAATAAAAGATTTTAGATAAAACACATGGCGCTTCCGATAATACAAAATGATCCTTGGCTTAAGCCTTATGCAGATATAATAAACAGAAGGAATCAGAATATAAAAGATAAGAGAAAGGAGTTGGTATCATCGGTATCGGGTTCACTTTCTCGGTTTGCTGACGGCTATCTCTATTTCGGTCTTCATCAAGAAGACGACGGTTGGATTATCCGAGAGTGGGCTCCTAATGCTACGGCGTTATACTTGCTTTGCGATGGAAACCTTTGGAAAAAAGAAGAGTCTTTCCGCCTTCAAGCTTTAGAAAATGGGGTATGGGAGTTGGCTCTTCCTGCCGAATCGCTCAAGCATGGAGATCATTTCAAACTGCTTATAGAGTGGAATGGTGGTTATGGACAACGCATTCCTGCCTGGGCCAAGTACGTAGTACAAAAACCGGATACTGCAATCTTCTCGGCACAAGTCTGGGCACCTGAGATGCCTTTTGTCTTTAAGCATGAGAGGCCGACCGCAAATGATGATGCTCTTTTGATTTACGAATGCCATATCGGTATGGCTTCCGAAGAAGAGAAGATTGGTACATACGATGAGTTTAGAGAGAACGTATTACCCAAGATTGCAGAGTCCGGTTACAATGCCATACAGTTAATGGCAATACACGAACATCCTTATTACGCATCGTTTGGCTATCAGGTCTCTTCTTTCTTTGCTCCATCTTCCAAATATGGTACCCCCGATGAACTTAAAGCACTCATAGACGAAGCTCATCGGTTGGGATTGAGAGTTATAATGGATATTGTACACTCTCATGCCGTAGCCAACGAAGAGGATGGTTTGATGCGCTTCGACGGTTCCGATACTCAGTACTTCTACGAGGGAGGAAAGGGAGAACATTCGGAATGGGGTACCAAGCTTTTCGATTATGGAAAGAATGAAGTCTTACACTTTCTACTATCCAACTGTAAGTACTGGCTCGAAGAGTTTCGTTTCGATGGCTTCCGTTTCGACGGCGTAACCTCTATGCTCTATCTGCATCATGGTATCGGCACCTCGTTCTGTACCTATGGAGACTATTACAATGACATGCAGGATGAGAATGCTCTTACCTATTTGGCTCTTGCAAATGAACTTGTGCATGAAGTTTATCCCGGAGCGGTTACCATTGCCGAAGATGTCAGCGGTATGCCCGGACTCGCATTCCCCGTAGAAAATGGCGGTTATGGCTTTGACTATAGAATGGCTCTTAATATCCCGGACTTTTGGATTAAAACCATCAAAGAGTATCCCGACGAGCATTGGACACCGGGCTCTATCTGGTGGGAGTGTACCAACAGGCGGAAAGATGAGAAGACAATCAGTTATGCCGAAAGCCACGATCAAGCTTTGGTAGGAGATAAGACTATTATTTTCCGCCTTATAGATGCCGACATGTATTGGCATATGGATCGGGCCGATACGAACATAAACGTAGATCGTGGTATCGCTCTTCATAAGATGATACGTTTAGTCACTGCTACTACCATAAATGGAGGATATCTCAACTTTATGGGAAATGAGTTCGGACATCCCGAGTGGATCGACTTTCCCCGTGAAGGCAACGGATGGAGCTATAAATACGCTCGCCGGCAGTGGTCTTTAAGGGATAACGGATTCTTGAGATATCAGCTTTTAGATGAGTTTGATAAGAAGATGATACACTTTATCTCCGAAGTAAAAGGGTTTGCTTCTCTGCCTCTCACTTCCATTTGGGAGCATAACGAAGAGCAAGTCTTAGCTTACACAAGGGGAGAGTACATGTTTGTCTACAACTTTAGCCCATCGAACTCTTACGCAGACTACAACATTATAGCACCATCCGGAGAGTACGAAGTGCTTTTCACTTCGGACGATGCTGCCTTTGGAGGATACGACCGGATAGATAAAGCGGTACATCACTTTACTGTATCAGATGTCAGATATACCATTGAAGGGAAAGGACTCTTGTCCCTTTACCTGCCGGCTCGTACGGCTATGGTGCTAAGACGAGTAGAGAAACAGAAAACAAAGAATACCACTGTACAAAAATAGAGATGAAAGTATTAGTAGCTTTTGATATGCTTAGAGAGGGTTGGGAGGAGCTTCAAGAACGTTTCGAAGTCGTATTCCCACCTGTGGGTAGAGACTTTACTCACGAGGAACTTGTGGAGCAAATTGCAGATTGTGATGTGCTCTGTTCGGTGTTTGATATTCCTATAGACAGAGAGATTATAGATGCAGGAAAGAAGCTTAAGCTGATATCCAACTATGCCGTAGGCTACAATAATATCGACATAGAGTATGCTGCATCTAAAGGGATAGCCGTTACCAATACTCCTCGCTCCGTAGTAGAGCCCACGGCAGATCTTGCTTTCTCTTTGCTGTTGGATGCTACTCGCAACATCTCTCACTGGGGAGCTCTTATGAGAAAAGAGCAACAGACTTTAAAGGTCTCTCGTCTGATGAATCTCGGTACAGGTATCTATGGCAAAACACTTGGCATTATCGGAATGGGGAACATTGGTAAAGCTTTTGCTCGAAGGGCACAAGCTTGCGGGATGAAGGTCCTCTACAACAAGCGTACACGCTATACCGAAGCGGAAGAGGCCGAACTTGGATTCGCTTATGCTTCCGTGGAAGAGATCCTAAAGCAGTCCGATATTGTCTCTCTTCACACTCCCTACTCGAAAGAGACACATCATCTGATAGATGCAGAGGCTTTGAAAAAGATGAAGCCCTCCTCTATTCTTATCAATACAGGCAGAGGAGCATTGGTGGACGAAGCAGCTCTCGTAGAAGCTTTACAGAATGGAACTATTGCAGGAGCAGGTCTCGATGTCTTTGAGAATAAAGATATCCCATCTGTCGAACTCTATTCTCTGCCCAACGTCTCTCTTACTCCGCATATCGGGACACAGACCAAAGATGCTCGTTTGGATATGCTAAAGGAGCTATCCGATGCGGTTATCGGATTCTTCTATGGTGGACGCACTGTCCCACGAGTGGTATAGCCACTATCCTGATACGGGAGAGAATTATAAGCAATTAGAACAACATGGATATTACATCACTTATAGATACAGATAAAGTCATCCTCGGAATAGAGTCTTCTTGTGATGATACCTCTGCCGCTATCCTTAAAGGAGATACTTTACTCTCCAATGTCATAGCGAGCCAAGCCGTGCATCAAGCATATGGAGGCGTAGTGCCGGAGCTTGCCGGACGTGCTCACATGCAGAACATTGTACCGGTCATCTCGGAAGCTATCAAGCGTGCAGGACTCGAAAAAGAGGATATAGACATCATAGCATACACGAGAGGTCCCGGACTTTTAGGCTCCCTGCACGTAGGAACTTCCTTTGCAAAAGGATTAGCCATGGGGCTAAAGATTCCGATGGTAGATGTCAATCACTTACAGGCACACGTTTTGGCTCATTATATTCAGACGCCGGAAGGTCGTGTAGAAGTGCCAAAATTCCCATTTCTCTGCTTATTGGTTTCCGGAGGTAACTCTCAGATTATCCTCGTAGAGTCTCCATCTAAGATGGACATTGTAGGTAAGACCATTGATGATGCAGCCGGAGAAGCATTCGATAAGTGTGCAAAGGTTATGGGATTGGGTTACCCCGGAGGTCCGGTCGTAGACAGGCTCGCAAAGGAGGGAGATCCAAAAAGATTTCCCTTTGCCAAACCGCAGATTGCCGGACTCGATTACAGCTTCAGCGGTCTCAAAACATCGTTTCTTTATACACTGAGAGACGAACTGGAAAAAGACCCCGATTTCATAGAGAAAAACAAAGAAGATCTCTGTGCATCGCTTCAACAGACAATTATAGATGTCTTAATGCACAAGTTGGTAAAGGCTGCGGAGAAATACAATGTAAAGGAGATTGCAGTAGCCGGAGGTGTTTCTGCCAATTCCGGACTACGTTCGGCATTTGTGGAGTACGGTAAACGCTTCGGCTGGAACGTCTATATTCCTCCCTTTGCATACACCACAGACAATGCTGCTATGGTAGCTATGGCAGGCGCTTTTGCGTATAAAGCGGGAGAAAGAAGCGGTTTCGACTTGGAGCCTTATTCCAGAGTAAGCATTTAGATGAATACGATACAGCCATTGGTCGGAGAGATAGCCGATATTCTCCTCAAGCGTGGTTACAAGCTAAGGGTAGCCGAGAGTTGTACCGGAGGTAATATCTCTCACACTCTCACCGAAACCGATGGATCCTCTTCATGGTTCGAGGGCGGAATGACGACCTATACACCTGAAACAAAGCAGGAATGGCTGTTGAAAGAATGGAAAGAAGCGTGGAACGAGGATCTTGTAAGGGAGGATGTTGCCGTGGCTATGGCGCTATCCCTCTGGGAAAAAGCCCCCTTAAGATCTTCCTTAATAACTCTTTCTACCACCGGTGTAGCCGGAGATAAACCTTATTGTGGGCACTTACCCGGAGAGATGTGGGTGGCGGTAGTCGTGTGTGGAGAGATATATACGTTGAAAGTAACCTTAGCGCCAAAAGAGAACAGAAGTGAGCGCATCGCCTCACTAACTGAAGCAGCTCTTAGGTTTTTACTCTCTTTGCTGAAGCAGACTATAGGAGATCGTTCAAATAATGTGTATAATCAGACGTTAGACACCCCTATTTTATAACTATCTAAATCTGATTTGAAGATTAAGCTTTATAAAGTATTCTCCATTCTCACTATAAATCTCCCCAAATTCGTGGCGTGTTCTACTGGGGGTATCAAAATAGGTATTGTAGAAGAGATAATCCTCAAGATCATTTCGGTCAAAAAAGTGATAGCAGACGATATCTCCATCTTCTTTTACCACTATATATCCTCCACTTGCATGAAATTTCCCATGCCAAGGCGTTGTACAAGTCATACCCAAGGCAAAAGCGAGTAAAAATTGTTTGACCTTGTAAGCATACATTGGCTGTTGTATATCATTCATTATTCCAAGTGGATCTTTTTCTGAGACAAGGTTTGTAATATCCTTTATGTTCGATTTTTTACCAGAATAATATAAATAGAGTTCTTCTGAAATAATTCTTTCTAGTCCTAAATCAAGTAAGAGCAGATTGTTGCGTAGAACATCACTGGAGACTCTATAATATTCGACAGAGACTCCATTAGACCTTAAATAGTCGAATTTGTCTTTGAAATACTTGTAAGAGTTAAACCTCTCTATTTGTTCCGGACTTGTTATCCCTCTGACTTTAAAAATAAAATTTGTTCCATTCCTATTCGCATTGATTAGAGTTGGATTCCTTCCGAGTTTTGATTTAATGCTATAACCCAGTTCAGGCTTTGAGCCAGTCATTAAATTGTGGATAACAATTCTGATATCGGCTTTATCCGAGGACTTGGCTTTGATAGAGTGAAGGTCCACTCTATTCATAAATTGTTCTATGTCGGAGAAATCGGTTTCTTTGTTAAGATTCTTTATAAGCATTAACAGATTACCGGCTTTAGTTTTAAACTCTTCTTGAGGAACTTCTATATTAATATTTTGTCCCGATATTGAGATTTTCTTTTCTTCTTCATTTACTTGGTATGTATTTCTACCTTTGCTGTCGTCTCGGAAGATTTTTAAAATGGGATAAAATTTATCATCATAGCAATTAAGTCCCCCGTCTCCGCAGTAGAGACGGCCATCTGCCAATAGCTTGAAAAAAGCGTACAATTCACTCCATTCTCCTTTATTTCCCTTTAGTGCCATATTGCTTAGGTTTAGAAAGACAGATTCTTTTAATTATTTCTTCTGCTGTTGCCTGAATAGCCGGAATTGCCACAGAGTTCCCAAATTGTTTGTAAGCAGAGGCATCTGCAACTCCGATTATAAAGTTATCGGGAAATCCTTGTAGTCTAGCCCATTCACGAGGTGTCATTCGACGGATTCCTTCTCTATTGACTTCCCCTTTGATATTGGTTATTGGTGTAAAATCTTTAAGTCGGTTATCGATGACAAGGTTACGTTCTCGTCCCATCCCTCCAACGACAATTGCATTTGCTATTCCATCATCGGGAATTACTTCATAACCAAATCCATTTCCCTTGGCAGTATGACGCTCCTTATGTGCTACGAGGGTTTTTAGATATTGAGTAGATAAGTAGTATTTGACCGAAACAGGATTTTCTTCCTTTATATCAGCAAATGTTTTTTCCTTATCTATCGGACCGGGATAGGTAAATTCATCCACATTTTGATCTTTTCTAAATCCGACGATATATACCCTTTCACGATGTTGTGGTACTCCAAAATCCATTGCATTTACAATTTGGGGATCCGGAACATAGTAATCCAAATCTTCTCTCAGAACTTTCAATATGGTCTTTATCGTTTTCCCCTTATCGTGAATCAGCAATCCCTTTACATTCTCCAGAAAGAATGCTTTAGGTCGTTTTCGGCGTAATATTTCTGCAATATCAAAAAAGAGTGTGCCACGGGTTTCTTCAAATCCCAGGCGTTTCCCTGCCAAAGAAAATGCTTGGCAAGGAAAACCGGCGCATAAGACATCAAAATTATCCGGGATGAACTCCTTTGTTGTTTCCAGGGTGATATCTCCAAAAGGGACTTCTCCATAGTTCAGAAGATATGTTTTTTTTGCCTGAGAATCCCACTCGGACGAGAATACACACTTCCCTCCCAAGTTTTGCATGGCCATTCTAAATCCTCCTATGCCGGCAAATAAATCTATGAATGTAAATTTTGGGGTATCTATTGGAAGAAAAGGAACAGAAAACAAGTTTGAAAAGAACGAATATTTAACTCCTTCTTCTGCCACACGAGATTTATTGGTTGGTTCTCTGTGAATATTGTAGATGTCTTCGATTAATTCTTCTGCTTTTGTTTCATAGAGTTTGGCATGTTTATAACCCTTATTGTGTAGGTAGTGAGAAACTATTGCCATCTGTTCCTCAAAAGGAATAATGCTTCCATCTTTATTCAAGGAGTGTGGTCCGTATATTTGGAGAGAAACAGCACTACCTCCACATATTTTTGTTATGGAGATTTTCTCATTGGATAAAGCTTTTGCGTTCATATAGTTTAAAATTTTGCTCAGACACTTATCGGGTTCTTTGATTATTTCTGTTTCCCAGAACCGAAAGACCTGCCACCCTTCTGCTTTTAAATGTTCGTTGACCTCCTTATCTCTTGCTATGTTGCATTCGATTTTGGAATGCCAGAATTCGGTATTGCTTTTGTGATCGTACTTTTGCTTAGCCCAATTTCTGCCATGCCAAAACTCTCCATCACAAAATATCGCTATCTTGAATTTTTGAATAACAAAATCCGGTTTGCCAAATACTTTTCTGTCATTCTTTCGATATCTTATGCCCGCATTCCACAAGAACCGTCCAAATAACACCTCAATTTTGGTGTCTTTCCCTCTATTTGCTGACATATTCTTGTGTCGCTGTTCCTTTGTCAGACGGTCCATTGGATTTGTTCTTTTAAAGAGTGTACACATCACATTTGCCAGACAAAGATAATTATTTAACCTGAAAGGCTCATTTGATATTCTTCTCCATTCTGTTGTCTGCTAAATCTTTAATAGAGTTGGTAATGTTCTCTTTTTTATTCTCATAATTATCAGAAGAGAAATGTAATGGAAATATTAGTTGATATAAAGATCGCTCTTCCTGTTTATTTTTT
>JAUMWS010000024.1 GCA_030529525.1 Porphyromonas sp.
CTAAACCCATTCACTATTCAAAATCGAGCTTGGATGGCTGTAAAGCAGGATTTGACTTTTACAAGTCAAAGCTTGAAGTCTGCAAATCAAACCGCTATTTCTGCAAATCACGCCTTGGTTTATTCTTCTAAATCTATTAGTGTCAGCTTGTAAACCTATTTATTCTATCCTTTTAGTAGGGTTATATGTAACACTACTACGTTTTGATCATAAAATCATTGTCTCTCAACAGACACTCACAAGGGACGGTTTACGAAAAAAGCCCTCCGAAGAGAGCTTTTGTTCGTGATAAATCATTTTGAGAAACGAGAATCAATGCTGTTTGAGAGGTAGTACTTCTATCCAATATCCGTCCGGATCCGAGATAAAATAAAGCCCCATAGACTCGTTTTCGTAGCAGATGCATCCCATCTGTCTGTGGTACTCTCTGGTCTTGTCGTAGTCTCCCGGAACTCTCACGCAGAGATGAAACTCATTGTCTCCAAGATTGTATTTTCTATCCCAATCTCTCAGCCATGTCAATTCGAGTGTAAATCCGGTCTTGCCATCACCGAGATAGACGAGAATGAAAGAGCCGTCAGACGCTTCTTTCCTGCGTACTTCTTTAAATCCGAGTGCCTCTTCGTAAAACTTGATACTGCGCTCTAAATCTGTGACGTTGTAATTGAAGTGGTCGAACTGTGCAGAAATCATACTAAAAAATGTTTGGTATTAGGTTATATAATTATTGAGGATAAGACCTCAAAGGGTATTTGCTCTATTTTCGGGGGGATTGCATGAGGAATATCTGCCCATACCAGCAGAGCGTTGCCTATTGATGTCGCTCTTACTTCGATGGTAACAGGTTGGTTTTGCTTCTTCGGAAAGGCCTGAAAGATAAGTTGCAACGGTTCTTTATGGCATACCTCCCTTAGCCGGATGGCAGTCTTAAACTCTATCAGTCCCTTATGGTTCAGATACTTGTATATTGCCTCTTTGGCAGACCAAAGCAGTCCGGCAGATATTTTTCCCTCTTCTATAAAAGAGTACTCCTGCTCATGGGCAAACTTTTGCAGCACCTTTTCAGCTCTTTCCGCTCTATCTTCTATATCTATTCCGGGAGCAGGTCGCGCAAATGAAACAGCCACAGCGACGTGATGAAGAGAGTGAGAAACCGAGATATTGCATTCCGGCATCTCTGTTACAAGCGGTTTGCCGGAAGCCGAATGGGTATAGGGCTCTTTCAGCTCCGGTATGGCGTGGCGGAGAAGCCTTTGTGCCGTGTTGTGTCGGAAGGAGTATCTCTCTCGTGGATCTCCGGAAGAGCTTTCGGGAATTTCCGTAAACAGGATGACTCTATCTCTCTTTTCCTGCATTATTCCGCTTCCGGGTCTTGGTAGAACTTTACTTTGGAGATGCGCCTACGCCCCATTTCCAGTATCATAAAGTTGCAAGGGGGGACAGATATTGTCTCTCCCTTCACGGGGAAGTCGCCTTTGGTCTCAAGGATGAGTCCTCCCAACGTATCCACTTCTTCGCACTGTTCCAATATCTCAGGCGCGGTGATCTTGCTTACTTTAAGGAAATCGGTCAGAGAGATTTTGGCATCGAAGATTATTGAGCCATCGTTCAGAATCTTGTATGGCTTGTTTTCTTCATCGTACTCGTCGGATATCTCTCCCAACACTTCCTCAAGCAGGTCTTCGAGTGTAACCACTCCGCATGTGCCTCCAAACTCATCTACAACGATAGCCATGTGTCTGCGCAAACGGCGAAACTCCTCCAAAAGGTCGTCTATCTTCTTTGTTTCGGGCACAAAAAAAGCCTCCCGTATGATCTTTTGCCACTCGAATGTGGCAGGTTGATTCAGATGGGGAAGCAGGTCTTTGATATAGAGAATGCCACGAACATTGTCTATTCGCTCTTCATAAACAGGGATACGGGAGTAGCCATTCTCCTTAACGAAAGCGAGTACTTCGTCATAAGGCGTGTCGTAAGAGATAGCTATCATATCCATTCGAGGAGTCATCACGTGAGAAACAGTCGTGCTGTAAAACTTCACGATATCGGTTAGCAATCCTTTCTCTTCCTCCACGGAGGTGGTGAGTTGGATGGCTTTATTCAGTTCTTCAGGGCTCAACTCATATCTTTTATACCCAATTCCTTTGCCGACAATAGAGCCGAGATAGACCAAAAACTTACTTAGCGGAAAGAACAACTTCTTAAAGAAGGTCATTATCGGGGCAGAAGATCTTGCGATACTCAGTGCACGTTGTTGGCAATATATCTTGGGAATAATCTCTCCAAACAGAAGAAGCAGGAAGGTAAGCCCGATAACCTGAACGATAAAGCCCATCATCGGAGCAGAGGAGAAGTCGAAAACGCTCTGAAAAATATAGGTGGTGAGCATTACGATGGCAACATTTACAAGATTGTTGCCGATGAGAATCGTTCCCAAGAGGTGTTCGGAGTCTCTTAGAAGGTGTTCCAATGCATGGTCGTTAGGATGTTTTTGCTCTTTGATTTCCTCTACCTCCTGAGGCGAGAGCGAAAAGAAGGCTACTTCGGAGCCGGACATGAAAGCCGAAAGAAAGAGTAGCAGGATGCTTATAGCTATTGCAATGTATATGACCAAGGATAGAGGCATCACCTCTATGGTCGAAAACAGTGAGGATAAACTACCGTCAGGGTCCACGTAAACTTTTGTGATATATTGGTTTGCAGCGCTAAGATACAAAAAAAGGTACAACCCGACCTGAAACGAGTAAAATATATATCTTTGCACTATAACGGTCATTAACAAAAAATGAGCAGAACTATTCGGATGGTATTGCCTCTCTTTGTTATTGTATTGCTCTTTGCCTCTTGTAACGGGCGGGTGAATAGAGTGAGTTGGAGAGAGGGGCACGGACGTTCGCAGGTGTACTTGGAAAAAATCACAGAATCCAACTATAAGTTGCACATGGTCAATAGCGATGGAGAACGCTCTTCATGGGAGTTGCCTTATCCTGTTTATCGCTTCGACTATGGTAATATTTGGGGCGATTCTACTCCTGAAATTGTTGTCGGAGTGGAGAAAAGCACGAGATTTGATCCTGTTGTACGTCGGCGGCTGTTCGTCTATCGTATTGCGGACAATCGCTATATCCGTCCGCTTTGGCTTGGCTCACGCATGGGATATCCGTTATATGACTTTCGAGTGGATAGGAGTTGCACACCTGCCCGGGTACGTACGGTGGAACAGAAAGCCTCGGAAAGCTTTCTTGTTTCGGAGTATGAGTGGAGAGGATTTGGACTTAAGTTCGTATCGCATATAGAGCAAGATATCCGAAAAGAGCAGGCGATGAGAGCGCTATGACTTGAAAAGAAAAAACAACAAGTTTTTATATATACACAGAGTATAGTCTTATGAAAAAATTAGCATTGGTTATTTCCCTTGCCATGGCTATTGTCGTGGGAGGATGTAAGTCGAAAAATCAAGGTGGAGATGGTGATGGCTCCACGGCAGAAAAGAGTATATCCTTCTTGTCGAATGAGATGTTGCCTCGCTCTTTAGACCTTGGGCAGAATATAGAACCCTATACATTGGAAGAGTTGGTGCTGTTGCGCAACTACCCGTATGCCATGCACGGACTCTATTTTCTTGATGCAAATATCAACGGGTTCTTTTCCAATAATACCGATTGGTACACTAATTTGTATAACGATCTCTATAATCAGGCTGAAGAGAATGGTACAGCCTTTCCGGTGGAGTACGATGATATAAAGCTTACACCCGAAGAAGCCGCCTTTGTAGCCCGTGTAGATGAGCGGATAGAGCAGCTGAAAAAACAACAATATGCGGATAAGAGTGGTCTTCGTATCGGGAATCCTTACATGGCTGTAAACCGTCGTCAGTTCACGGAAGTTGATTCCGCATTTATGCAGAATCTTAGTGCGTTCAACTTTACCATTGCTCACGGAAAAGCCGAGCAGCTGTTTCACATCTACGAAGAGAACGACTACCGTAACATTCCAAGCTTTATCACCTCCGATCTATTCCTGCAAGCCTTTCACATCTACTTCTCTTATGTGTTGAAGTCGCTGGAGAAAGATATTTTTATGCCCTCCATTACGGAGATCACGGAAAGCATGTACAGAAATGCCATGCGTATTGCCGGTGAGGCACAAGAGGAACGAATAAAAGATCTGGCAGAGCATACGGTTGCATTTTATGCTATTCCGTACTACTTCTTATCCGGAAAAAAGGTTCCCGTATCTCCGAAGTATGAAAAGGCAGTGGCGAATGAGATAGAAAATATCAAGGCAGAACGCTCTACTCTGCCCGCTTTTCTCGCAACCAAAGGAGTGGAATTCCCATTTGATATGTTTAAACCAAGGGGAAACTATACCCGTTCGGAGAAAAGTAAAGCCTATTTCCGTGCGATGATGTGGCTTCAAGTGGCGTATTTCTGCCTCGATGAGCATGCAGACTTTGAGAAGTTGGTCTTTCAGGCTAATCTTCTGAATGAAAGCAAAGGGCAGAATGGAAAACCGCTCACAGCCCTTTATCAAGGCATGTATGACCAGACAGCGTTCCTTATGGGCGAGTCCGACAACCTTTCTGTCATGGATATTGTCCGGATTATGCAGAAGAAGAATATCAAAGGAGTAGAGCAGGCGTTGAACAGTAATGTGCTTGCAACACTCCATAAAGAGATGACGCTGCTTGCCGAACAGAAAAACAAAATATCTCCCAAGATAGAAGTCAGTTGCCGGGATAAGGTTAACTTTATGCCTCAACGCTATCTGCCGGACAACGAAGTACTGCAAGACCTCGTAGACGTAGCCCCAAATAGCGAGAGGGCATACCCTAAAGGTCTTGATGTTTTTGCTGTTAACGGACTGCCACAAGCCGAAGATTTGCTTCTGAATTTCTATAAAGAAGATAAAAAGTGGTCGGACTACAAGAAAGAGCTGAACAGGCTTAAAGATAAATTCCGATCCTATAAACCGGCGGAATCTCCCCTCTATAACAGATGGCTTGAATCCCTCTTTGCGATGGTGCGAATGTCTGACAATGTTCCGGACTTTATGAAAACGACCGAATGGGGATACAAGAATCTCAATACCGCTCTTGCTTCATGGGCAGAGTTGAAACACGATGCCATTCTTTATGGAGAGCAGCCTATGTCTGCCGAATGCGGGGGAGGAGAAGGACTTCCACAGCCTTTTGTCAGGGGATACATCGAGCCTAATCTTCCTCTTTGGACGAAGATGGACGAGCTTCTTGAGGTAACAAAGAGCCTGCTTCGCAAGCACAACTGTCTGACGGAAGACTTAGAGTTTAAGACCAATCAGCTTCAAGAGCATGTTCGATTCGCTTTGGAGATAACCAAGAAAGAGCTTGCAAGAGAGAGCCTGACCAAAGAAGAGTATTGGACCATAGAGGTTCTTGGAAGCTTCATGGAGTATTATACGCTCTCTGTATTGGATCCGGAAACCTCTTTTGATTCGTGGATCTATGTAGAGGGACCCGATCGTTCCGTTGCCACAGTGGCTGATGTTTACACTCGAAACGTATTGGGATGTGAAAAACAGGGTATTCTTCACGTGGGTACGGGAGGAGTAAACAGCATCTATGTCGTGGTAGAGATAGACGGCTTCCTTTATCTTACGAGAGGTGCAACGTTCAGCTACTACGAGTTTGTACGTGAACTCGACAACCGACTCACGGACGAAGAGTGGCAGAAAATGTTGGAAGAGGAGAAAGCACCGAGCATTCCGGAGTGGATGAAGCCGTTGGTCGTGGGCAAATCCCCTAAGACAGACGACAGAGAGCATTATAGTTCGGGATGCTGACCAAGAGAATCCTGAAAATCGTCTGCCTGCTACTCTTTGCCTCCACGGCAATAGCGGCACAAACATCCGGAAAAGATACTCTTTCCATCCTTTTCACGGGAGATGTGCTGCTGGATAGAGGCGTAAGGGTAGAGATAGAAAAGAGAGGGATCGATGAGCTATTCTCATCGGTCTCTCCTCTGTTTTATGAGGCAGATGCCACGGTTATCAATCTGGAGTGTCCGCTGACAGACCGGCAGACGTCGCTGAATAAAAGATTTATATTCCGTGGAGAGCCTATATGGGCAAAGGCTTTGGCAAAAGCGGGGGTTACCCATGCCGCCATGGCGAATAACCATACAAACGACCAGGGAAGAGAGGGTATCCGAGACACTTACAAGCATCTCAAAGAGGCAGGGATAGCTCCGTTGGGTTATGGAATAACGGACGAGGAGCGTTCTGCTCCGGTTGTCATTGCAAAAGGAAACGTGAAAGTGGCACTCTTCAATACGGTGCTTATTCCGCTTGAGGGTTGGTTCCCATTTGAGGGAAAGCCGGGAGTGTGTCAGCACAGCACTTCTAAACTTTCAGAAGTGATAAAAGAGTACAAGAGAAGATACCCTGAAACCTATATCGTGGTTGTGGTACATTGGGGAGCGGAATACAAAACAACCCCTTCGGTAATGCAGCAGCAGGATGCACAAAAACTATTGCAATCGGGAGCGGATGTCATTGTAGGGCATCATCCGCATGTGTTGCAACCTGTTCGGAAAAAGGGAAAGAAATATGTCTGTTACAGTCTGGGCAACTTTGTTTTTGACCATAAGGGCGAGCGAGAATCCGCTTCGCTTATTGCGCGGTTCGACTTCTCCACCGAAGGTATAGCCTACTCTTCCCATGAGGTAAAGATAGTGGCTTGCAAGCCTGTTCTCAAAAGTGGTTTTAGAAAGAGCCGGTAAATGGATTTCCTTGAAGCTGAAAGAACTTTCTTGCGCAGTTATTGCTGAAATTTTTAGTGAGTTTTTATACAAAATCGAGAGCCGAAAATTGGGTCGTTTGATCTCAAATTTCGGCTCTCGATTTATGTTCTGATTTTTGAAAAAGAGTATATATCTCTTCTGTTCAAGGAGATATGAAAATCTCAAAGTTGAGTACATCTTCTTCGTTGGACGGATTCATGCCTATAATTATTGTTAATGATTGGGGCATTTTGAAGGGCTTAGGATTAATAATCGTTAAGAGTTCAAATTCACCTAAATCTGCTCTTTAGGCTCCGTTTTTAGGTAATTTGCTGATAATTAGCGTTGTCCATATTTCTACTAAACACGTTTACTGTTTTCGGTTAACCTGTTAAATGAAATTGATAAACGGGTTCATTGAAAAATTAAACCGTTAAGCCGATAAAATATGCTTATTTGCCGTTTTTGCTTAATATGTATCAAAAACGATGTTAATAGAATTGCCCCGATTTAACAATTCGCTTACCCCCTCAAAGCAGAGGCTTGCATCAAAATAGAGAGAGGGGATGGAGCGTGCTTGTGATCGGTATGGAATATATAAAAATGCCCCTTTCTTAAATCTCCTTTTTAGGATCTTCTGTTTCCATGTAGAAGATGTACAAACCATCCAAAAGAGTAAAAAAGAGTGCCATCATCTGAATAGTGATCTGATCCGTAAAGATCATCGTAACGATAGAGAAGAGATACAGGATATAGAAGAGCGGTACCTTGAAAAGTGTTTTCTTTTTGCTCTTCCACACGGGCCATATCATGGAGGTTACGACAACGAGTGTGAGATAAAGCAAAATAGTAACGGCAAACTCCGGCATGTGCATCATGATGACAAGGAAAAAAGCTGCCATAAGAAGTGCCGACACCACGATATATCTGTAAAAAGCTTTCTTGTGAAATTCCATAAGAATACAAAGCTGCCCTCTTCGGGCTTGAAATGAAGAGTTAAAAACAACGGCAAAAATGGGCAAAAACCTCACTTTTTCAAGGCTCTAAGTTAGCTATTATTTTTTATCAATAGACCAAAAATGTCTATCTTTGGACGATAAAATGCCGAGTGGAAATGCGTTGTAAAATCGCATGGATTTGGCACTTGAGACGATGAGAGAAATGTCCGACAAAACAGCTCCCGAAATGGAGCCGCAAAAGAGAGAACAAATAGCAGGGGCTTGGTATAGCAAAGAGCGTCTGTATGAGATCCTTTTCGGGACAAATACTCCGGCAGGAAAGCGATTCGATAAGATACTTCTGGCATTAGTCGTTCTCAGTGTGCTTGTGGTCTTTATAGACTCAAGCGTGGGAACCGAAAGTCGCTGGAAGCAAGTCTGTAATATTTTAGAATGGATCTTTACCCTTCTCTTCACGGTGGAGTATCTGCTTCGGCTCTACTGCTCTGTGAAGGTGGTGCGTTATGCATTCTCCTTCTACGGTATTGTGGATCTGCTCTCCACTTTGCCCACGTATCTTGCCATCGCATTCTCGGGTACGCACTACATGTTGGTGCTTAGGGTCTTTCGACTACTGCGTCTGTTCCGTGTCTTCCGTATGGGAGGAGCCATACAGCAGAGCCATCTGCTCTATGGTGCCATCCGCAGAAGCGCACCCAAGATAGCGGTATTCATGCTTTTTATCGTCGTACTCGTTTCGATACTCGGCTCTATCATGTACCTTGTGGAGGGGGATGTAAATCCGATGTTTAACGATATTCCTCGCTCGGTCTACTGGGCTGTGATAACGATAACAACGGTAGGATATGGGGATATTACTCCGGTTACGTGGATGGGGCAACTTATATCCATGGTGGTGATGCTGCTTGGTTACTCTATCATTGCAGTGCCCACCGGTATTGTCAGCTCCGAATTTACAAAATCGGAATATCTGAGAGAACACCCCGAACAACGAGCAAAAAAGAAAACAGCGAAGCCTTTGCCTGCACGAGGAGCCGTTTACTGCTACGCATGCGGGCATCCTTCGGCTGAGGCGGATGCCATCTACTGTTGCCGTTGTGGTACCGTGCTCCTCAGACCGGATACGGATGAGACAAAGGAAGAGAAGAATTCGGAATCATATAATACTTAACAATTAATACTTTACAAACTCATTTATGAAGACGAACAAATGGCTTATGGCCATGACCGCGGCAATGATGGTATCTGTTGCGATACCGGGTATGCCGGAGGTTCTTGCCCAAGAAAAGGGGCAGAAAGCGAAGACAGAAAAGAAGGAGAAGAAGTCCGGCTGCTTCTCCAGATTCTTCATGTCTAAGAGAGCAAAGCAGAAGAAAGCCGCAGAAGAAGCTGCCAAGAAAGGTGCTCCGGACCCTGAAGCTGAGAAGTTTAAAGCAGCAGTGAAAGACGCAAAAGCGAGTGAAGGGCTTTTTACTACTTATCTGGACGATAAGGGAATGCTTCACTTGGCACTGCCTGAAGAGATTTTTACCAACAATGATAGCTTTCTATTGTCCAATAGAATCTCCAAGACAAGCAATCCGTTTGAGCATGTGGCGGGACAGATGGTTACAGATCCGTTCCTTGTACGCTTTACAAAGGATAAACAGTCGGTGTATATGCACGAGGTAAACACTTATGTCTCTGTTGCAGATAACGATCCTATCACACCTTCTTTCAAGAAAAACTATCTTGACCCTATCATCAGAGTGTTCCCTATAAAGGGTACAATGAATGGCAAGGTGCTTATAGATGCCACTCCGATCTTTGTAGGAGGTGAGCGTTATCTCTCTCCTTTGAGTCCACGTACGAAGCTTCCAAGTGCTCCTATACCCGGTGGTGTGAAGGTTACTTCCGTGAAGAACTTCCCTAAAAACATAGAGGTTAAGAGCTTGATGTCTTACAGAACAGATCGTGCGTACACGCTTGAGACACACCGTTCGCTTGTACTGCTTCCAAGAGAGCCGATGTCTTCTCGCTTGCAAGACAATAGAGTGGGTTACTTCAGCTCTTACCGCTCTCGCTTCAATACAGACAAGGATAAGATAGAGAACTTCCAAATCATTCACCGTTGGAGAGTAGAACCTAAAGACTCCGCGGCCATGGAAGCATATAAGCGTGGTGAGGTGGTGGAAGTTAAGAAGCCTATCGTATTCTATGTGGATACGGTATTCCCAAAGAAGTGGAGACAGTCTATCCTTGACGGTGTAGAGGATTGGAATGTAGCTTTTGAAGCTGCCGGATTTAAGAACGCAGTGGTGGCAAAGCTCTATCCAAGCCCACAGGAAGATCCTGCTTTCGATCCTGACGACTTGCGTTACTCTTGCATCAAGTATGCTGCGACAGAAGTTCCGAACGCTATGGGACCAAGCTATGTAGACCCTCGCAGTGGTGAGATCTTGAATGCAGACGTGATCTGGTACCATAATGTTATAAGCCTTCTTCACGATTGGCGTTTTGTTCAAACCGCTGCGGCTGACAAGAGAGTCCGTACAGAGAAGTTCCCTGATGAGGTTATGGCAGAGTCTATGCGTTATGTTGCTGCACACGAAATAGGACACACGTTGGGTCTTATGCACAACATGGGGGCATCTTACTCTTTCCCTGTAGACTCTCTAAGAAGTCCTTCATTTACTCAAAAGTATGGAACCACTCCAAGTATCATGGACTATGCACGTAACAACTTCGTTGCACAGCCAGGTGATCTTGAAAAGGGAGTTCGTCTGACACCTCCAAACCTCGGAGTATACGACATCCATGCTATCAACTACGGTTATCGCCTTATCCCTGAAGCTAAAACTCCGGAAGATGAAAAGGCTACACTCCACAAATGGATAGAAGCAAAGGATCATGATCCAATGTATCGCTTCGGTGCTCAACAGATCGTCACATTGGACCCGACAGACCAAACAGAAGATTTGTCCGATAATCACATCAAAGCGGGAGATCTTGCAATCAAGAACTTGAAGCTGATTATGGCAAACTACGAAACGTGGTTAAAGAAAGACAAAGAGCGTGTAGATGATCTGCTGGCTACTCAGAATGCTATCGCGATGCAGTATTTCAGACACATCGGACACGTTATCCCTCACCTCGGAGGCGTCATCTATACAGAAAACAGACAGGGCGACAATCAGAATGCAATAGGATATGAGACAAAAGCTAAGCAGAAAGAGGCTTTGAACTGGTTGGATAACCAACTTCGCACATACCGCACATGGCTATTCCCTGAAGCTCAATACTTGAAGTACGGATCTCGTAGTGCTCTTTATGCGCTTATGCCTCGTGCCATTGTTTCTCAGATTTTTGCAGACTATCGTCTTGGTGCAATCCTTCAAGGTCAAAAGGCGGATCCAAAGAACAATTACGCATTGGATGCTTATGTAAACGATGCTGTGCGTACGCTTTTCCGTAAGAGCTATGAAGGTAAATCTCTTCAAGAGATAGACCGAGACATCGAAGATGCTGCACTCAATGTGCTCCTTGCTTCTTCCGGTAAGCTTGGTGTTGTGGTGAATGCGAATGTACAGAGAGGTATTGAAGAAGAGATGAGTGCATATCTTCCGAAATGGCAGTGCAGCCACGGTTGTACACATGACCACAAACACAATAATCAGGATTCCGAACACGCAGATAAGGGTGCAACATCATTCTTCCGTATGCCTGTGTTCATGAATATCCCTGCTAACGTGAAACAAACACTCATGTACGAAAAGGTACGTGAAGTTCAATCGCTTTATAAATCCAGACTTGCAACAGCAACCGATAAGGATACCAAGCGTCACTACTCCTATTGGGTAAATCGTTTGAGCGATCTTCTGGATAAGAAATAAGATTATAAACAAACATGCTATCTGTACAGAATTTAACTGTTTACTTCGGAGCGGATGTGCTCTTCTCAGGCGTATCGTTTGTGATAAATGCCAGTGAGAAGGTTGCCCTAACCGGTTTCAACGGGGCAGGAAAGACTACCCTGATGAATATCATATCGGGTAAGCGCTCTCCTTCCGAGGGTATAGTGTCTCTTCCTTCGGGGAGTGTGTTGGGATATCTTTCCCAGCACCTCCTTCCCGGAGAGGGGAAAACTGTTTGGGAAGAGACAGAAACCGTTTTTGGTGAGATCCTTAAGAAAAAAGAACATTTGGATTCTCTCTCTCTGCAACTGACCAATAGAGAGGATTTTTCTTCCGATTCCTATATGGAATTAGCCCAAAAAGTTTCAGATCTGACCGATGAGATTGCTATTCTCGACAGCGAAAACTATAAAGCTCAGATAGAAAAAACGCTTTTCGGACTTGGATTCGTTCGAGAAGATTTACAGCGTCCCACTTCCGAGTTTAGCGGAGGATGGCGGATGCGAATAGAGTTGGCAAAAATCCTTTTGCGGAAACCGGATCTTCTTCTGCTTGATGAGCCGACCAATCATCTGGATGTAGAGTCCATCGTCTGGCTGGAAAACTTTCTGAAGTCTTCCTCTTCGGCACTACTTTTAGTCTCGCACGATAAAGCCTTTGTAGACAATGTAACCACTCGAACATTAGAGCTTTCCAATAAAAAGATATACGACTATAAAGTCCCTTACTCCCAGTATCTCACTTTGCGAGAAGAACGCTACGAACAAGAATTGCGGGCTTACGAAAACCAGCAAAAGAGCATACGCAAAACAGAAGAGTTCATAGAGAGATTCAGGAGCAAGGCTACGAAAGCCGTTCAAGTGCAAAGCCGTGTAAAACAACTGGAAAAAATCGAGCGAATAGAGGTCGACAGGATAGAGCACAGAAGCATACATTTCCGCTTCCCCATGCGGATCGTTTCCGGAGCATACCCTTTGAAAGTAGAAGACCTGAAAGTCTCATTCGGAGATCTGAATGTGCTCAAAGGGGTAAATTTGGAGATCAAACGTGGTGAGAAAATAGCAGTTATCGGAAAGAATGGTGCCGGTAAGACCACTCTTCTACGAGCAATACTTGGAGAAGTACCCCATTCGGGAGAAATCTCCTTAGGTCATAATGTTGAAATTTCTTACTTCTCGCAGAATGCCGCATCCCTCTTAGACCCCAATCTGACTATCTACGACACCATTGACCAAATAGCTGTCGGAGATATTCGCTTTCGGATAAACGATATTTTGGGGGCTTTTATGTTCGGAGGCGAGACTGCCGAGAAGAAGGTCGGAGTCCTTTCCGGAGGAGAAAAGAGCCGGCTTGCTATGATAAAACTACTCCTTGAACCGGGTAATCTTCTTATACTCGACGAGCCTACCAATCACTTGGATATTCACAACAAAGCGGTACTTAAAGAGGCAATTCTCAACTATGAAGGTACCGTTCTGATCGTTTCGCACGATCGGGACTTCCTTTCCGGATTGGTGACCAAAGTGATAGAAGTAAAGGACGGTATCGCCATAACCCATCTTGGAGGTATAGACTACTACTTGCAGCTTCTGCAAGAGCGGATAGAGACGCCCGTTATCAAAAACGCTTTATCTGCCGAAAGCTCCGAGGTTCAGACCAAAGGGCGAGAGGAGTATGAGAAGCAAAAGGAGACTCAAAAGAGAGTTAGAAAACTGGAAAAAGAGCTTGAGCAGCTGGAGCATCGTATCCAAACAGAGGAGAAAGAGCTTAAATCTTTAGAAGAGAAGTTCGCTCAGAACGAGACCTCACCCGAACTATTGGATAGATATTCCAAGCTAAGTGAAACGCACAAACAGACTTTAGAGCAGTGGGAGAAGTTAAGTTTAGAGATCGAAGAGTGCCGTTAGAGAGCCTTTCAGCCGAGGAGATTCTTTCGCTTGTCAGGGCTTATATAGACTTTTTCCCTCGTCGGGAGAGACGGACATTTGAGAGTATTGCCAAAAGGCAACACAATATTTCTGTTTACAAAGAAGACGGCAATATTGTGGCGGTGCTTATGGCCTACTCCCTTTCCGAGTCTTTCTATATAGAGTATCTTTTGGTGATGCCGGAGCATCAGGGCAAAGGTATCGGCACAAAGATTCTGAAAGATTTGATGGACGAATATCAGGATAAAGATATTATCCTTGAGTGTGAGCATCCGGAGGAGGGAGAAAATGCCGTAAGACGGATAAAACTTTACCGATCTCTCGGTTTCGAACTGGAAGATATCCCCTATTTACAACCACCATACAGGCAAGGAGATGCTCCCACGCCTCTTTTGCTGATGAGAAAAAGGTGTAGCGATATTCCTATCGGTTCTATCATATCCGAGCTTTACGCTGTTGTTTATAACATTTCAGACTTTGAGTCGTATGGGAAAGACCTATAATAAAGTCATTCTGATCGGTTATGTCGGTGCAGATCCTGAGGTCAAATACTACGACTCCACCTCTCTGCGTGCCCGCTTTTCTCTTGCTACAAACGAGAGAGGCTATCTTAATAAAGATAATGAAAGAGTAGATCCGCAGACCGACTGGCATCCCATCTCTGCTTTCGGAGCTAAAGCCAAGTTTGTGGAGAGCTACGTCAAGACAGGTCAGCTCCTTTTGGTCGAAGGCAAACTGCACTACCAGAATACGCCGAGCAGTAAAGGAGAGATTTCAAAAGCACCGATGATTGTCGCTTCTACCATCGAAATACTTGGCGATAAATCTGCTACCGCAAAGGCAGAAGAGGCTTTTGTGGAAGAGAAAGAGCCGGAACCTATCCCTTGGGACAAGATGATAGAGACAATGGAAAGCGATGTAAACGATCTTCCTTTCTGACAAATCCGGGATTCTTTCCGCCAAAGGCTTTTGTAAAGAACCCAAAAAGGGCTGAACTTCTTACCTGAAGTTCAGCCCCTTTTTCTTTTGTGTTTTTCGTGTTTGGAGCGAGAAAATCAAAGCGGATGCCTGCTTTCTTTACTCTCTTGTCATCAAACGTTGTTCTGCCATACGCTCATACTTCGTACCGGGACGCCCATAGTTGGCGTACGGATAGATGGATATTCCTCCTCGTGGAGTGAATATACCTGTAACCTCAATGTATTTCGGGTTCATCAGAGCTATGAGATCTTTCATGATGATATTCACACAATCTTCATGAAAAGCCCCATGATTGCGGAAGCTGAACATATAAAGCTTCAGACTTTTACTCTCTACCATCTTCACGTCCGGTATGTAACTGATGCGTATTTCTGCATAGTCCGGCTGTCCTGTGATAGGGCACAGACTTGTAAATTCGGGGCAGTTGAAGCGCACCCAGTAGTCATTGTCCGGATGTTTGTTCTCAAAAGCCTCAAGCACTTCGGGAGCATAGTCTTGCTTGTACTCCGTTGTGCGTCCCAATAGAGAGAGTTGATCTTTTAGTTCTGTCATAAGTAATAAGCCTCTTTATTTTGTTAAACTGTCGGAGTGTTCTATTCGGGAAAGATACTTTTCCAACCCTTTCCGTCTCAGTGTACATGCCGGGCAAGAACCGCAACCATCACCGGGAATGCCGTTGTAGCAGGTCAGTGTCCGGTATCGAATGAGTTCCAAAACGTTCAGTTCGTCTGCCAAAGCCCATGTTTCCGCCTTATCCATCCACATCAGAGGTGTGTGAATGACAAACTCTCGATCCATGGCAAGGTTCAGAGTAACGTTTAAGGATTTGATGAAGCTGTCTCTACAATCGGGATAGCCACTAAAGTCCGTCTGAGATACCCCGGTAACGATGTGGCGGATACCCTCTTCTCTTGCATAGACTGCCGCAATGCTCAGGAAAAAGAGATTTCTTCCGGGAACAAAAGTGTTAGGCACGCTCTCCTCGGGTTTCTCCTCATCCATTTTTATGGAAGGGTCGGTCAGAGAGTTCCGACCAAGCGACCCGATGAACGAGACATCTTTCACTTCAAGAGGGATACCCGCTTCTGCTGCTATGGAGCGCGCCAACTCAATCTCCTTGACATGCTTCTGACCATAGATAAAGCTTATGGCTCGCACGTTTTCAAACTCCCTTTTCGCCCAGAAAAGGCATGTCGTAGAGTCCTGACCGCCACTGAAAACGACAAGAGCCGTATCCTTGCTCATCCGTTACAAGTCTTTTATCTTCAAGACATTGTAAGAGATGTTGGTGTCATAGACATCAATGCCTTCGATTCTCTTAATCGCCTTAACAACCCGAATCGTGATAGGAAGAATAATCACTTCGTACAGCGACTTGAGGAAGATCTGCAACACCATGATGCCGATAATCTCTTTCCAACCGATGATGCCGCCAAAGGCTATGGGGAAGAAGATCAGAGAATCGGCGGTCTCTCCCACAAGGGTCGAAACAACGGCACGAGCAGAGAAGTTTTTCCCTTGGGTCGCCACCTTCATCTTGCTCATCACATAAGCGTTAAGGAAAGAACCTACAAGGAAAGCCGTCATACTTGCCACCAAAATACGTGGTGCCATTCCGAAGACAAAGTTGAAGTGCTCCTCTCCTTCCCAGAACGAAGCTGCGGGCAGAGCCACTGCAATAAGCCCCAGAATACAGACAAAAGCATTCATGGCAAAGCCGCTCCAGATAATGAGACGAGCTTTCTTGAAGCCCCACACTTCTGCGATACAGTCGTTAATAATGTAAGATACGGGAAAGACCAATAGTCCGGCAGTAACATCAAGCCCTGCAATGTGGATGATTTTAGTCTCAAGCAGATTAGCTGCAATCAGACACACATTAAAGAGTATGCCGAGCAGCATGAAAGGTACAGATACTTTTTCTTTCATTGTTCCTGTTTTTTACGTGGTGTTCTGGAATACACGGCCGCGGTTTGCGACAATAGTTCCGTTAAATGTGGGTGCAAAGGTAAATAAAAATTCTTTGAAACAAAAAATACAATCCCCTGCCCCGCACCACTCTTACCCCATAGGAATGAGACTATTACCGCATCTGTCTCACTCTTTTTCTCCCCTTCTCTCTCCTCCAAAACCCTCATCTGATCTCTCTAAACAGGTTTGGAACTCCTGCTTGACACGTTTAATTTTATCTCTTAACGGGATTGGAAATTCAAATCAAATCCAGACTCCTGCAAATCAAACCTTGAATGCCAAAAAACAAACCTTATTTTCTGCAAACCAAGTCTTGATTTCAGGATGTGATTCCGTTCAGAGATTTTTATAAACCCTGTAAGCTTGTTTTATGAAGCCGATCGAAAGATTTAAGCAGTAGCTTAGCCCTGTAAGGGATAGATAAACGTTCGTGGAGATTTTCGTGCTTCATCTCTTCTTCCATGATTTAAGCGATCCTTTGAAAGTCTGTTTAATGGACAGACCGATAATTATTGATAAACCTTTTTCTGCTTTTCGTGGTATAGACGTTATTGAGTACCTTTGCATTGCCAATCCAGAAGCGGTATAAGCAAAGCGATGAAACAGACCGGATGGATACAAACATTCAAAAACTATCAGCTCCTTTGGGCCATGCTCATAGGCGTGATACTCTACCCCATTTTGAGCAATATGGGGTGGCTGATGCCGTGGTTGCTGTTTCTTCTGCTTACTCTGAACTATACTAAGATATCGCCCAAAAGCCTTGCGCCGTCGTGGGTGCATCTGCTACTGCTGGTACTCACGCTGATATGTGGTACGGCAACCTATCTTGTACTGAACAAGGTAGACCATTTGTTGGCAATAGGGGCGCTTCTGATTTTTCTTACGCCTACGGCAACAGCTGCGGGCGTTATCACCAACTTTTTAGGAGGGAATATCTCTTTCGTTACCTGCTATCTCTTCATTGGAAATATCCTTTGTGCTCTGGCTGTGCCTGTGATGGTTTTTATCGGAGGATTTGGTCAGGATGCGAATGCAGTGCAGACATTCTTTAGCGTGATCTCGCAAGTGGCTCTGATGGTAATGGGTCCGCTTGGTATCGTATGGGTGTTGAGATACTTTTTTCCCCGAGTGCATTCAAAAGTGGAGTATGCAAGCAAGTATTCCATATTGGTATGGTCTTTTTCGCTATCCATTATTGCTGCAACCACAATCCGCTTCTTCTTTGAGCATCGGGAGATGAGTGGCTTTTTTATTTTCTCCTCTCTTGCAATAGCATTGGTAATCTGCCTTTTTTGCTTTGCCGTTGGGAGATGGATAGGAAAGAGATACATAGGAAATGCAGTAACGGTGGGACAGAGCTTTGCACAGAAAAATACAGTATTGGCTATCTGGATAGCCACGACGTACCTGCATCCGCTTGCTTCGCTTATCCCGGCGGCATACGTCTTTTGGCAGAATATAGTGAACGCCATACAGCTGGCGCAACACCGAAAAAGAGAACAAAATAAGATATGAGACTCAGTAAAAAGTGGTTCTTCGCACTGGCAGAAGGAGAGAATGGCAGAACGGTTTTTGTGAATGGCCGTATAGATATATCGGAACACAGGCAGAGCGGAAAGTATCCTGTCAGAGTAGATATTTTTTGGAAGTATGATGAGGGCGCGGACGGACTTCCTTCGGCTGAGGAGTCGAAGTCGATAGAAGCATGGGGAGATGCCGTACGCCGTGCCATGGAGAAGAATAAACTTGCAATTTGCGTCCTGAAAGCCGTAGGAGACGGAGAGGCAAGCTGGTCGTATTACACAAGGAACATAGGGGCTTTTCAAGAGACTCTCAACGAAAGCACAGCCGACTTTCCCACTTTCCCGATACGTTGTCATGCCGAACGTGATCCGGAGTGGGAAGCATACGATGAAGTGCTGACCTTGGAGAGCGAAGCCATAGACAAAAGAGAAGATGAGTAGAAAAAGACAAAAGGAAAGAAAGATACTGGAAGCTGTCCACATAGAAGAGATGGCTGCCGAAGGGAAATCTCTGGCAAGATTGGAGAGTGGAAAGGTGTTGTTCGTGCCTTTTACGGCTCCGGGAGATGTTGTAGATGTACAGCTCGGAAGAAGCAGAAGCTCTTTTGCCGAAGGGCGTGTGGTGAAGATGTTAGAGCCTTCTTCGCATCGGGTCGAACCTCGTTGCCGTCATTTCGGGACGTGTGGTGGTTGTAAGTGGCAACATGTTCCTTACTCAATGCAGTTGGAGATGAAAGAGCGTCAGGTATACGATCAGCTCGAGCGCATAGGCAAGATAGAGCTTAAAGAGAGATGCCCTATTCTTGGCTCCAAAGAGGTATTCGAGTATCGGAACAAGATGGAATACACGTTCTCTAATAAGCGTTGGGTCACTGCGGAAGAGATGCAGGAGATTGGCGATGGAGACGTTGCTTGTCGTTCGGGACTCGGCTTTCATATTCCCGGAATGTTCGATAAAGTGCTCAACATCGAGGAGTGCCACCTTCAGATAGACCTGTCGAACCGGATTCGCCTGTTCGTTAGAGATTTTTGTCTGGCTCGTCCGGAGCAGTACCCGTTCTTCGATCTTAAAGAACAGGTGGGTTATATGCGCAATCTGGTCATCCGTACATCTTCCACCGGGGAGGTGATGGTGCTGGTCATCTTTCACGAAGACGATCAGGAGAAAAGCAAAACTCTTCTCGATGCAATATTGGAACAGTTTGAAGGGGAAATCACTACACTGCTTTATGTTGTCAACCCGAAAAGAAACGATACCTATAATGACCTCAAAATCATAACTTATTATGGTCCCGGTTATATCATGGAAGCAATGGAGGAGTTGCGCTTTAAGGTAGGACCAAAGTCGTTTTATCAGACCAACTCCAAACAGGCTTACGAGCTGTACTCTCAGGTAAGAGAAATGGCCAATATTCAGCCTCACGAAGTGGTTTACGACCTGTATACCGGAACAGGAACCATCGCTTGCTTTCTCTCCAAATGCGCTTCAAAGATTGTTGGGATCGAGTATGTAGAAGCGGCTGTAGTGGATGCAAGACATAATGCGGAAGATAATAAACTTGAGAACTTAACCTTTTTCGCAGGAGACATGAAAGATGTTCTCAATGATGACTTTATACGGACACATGGCAAGCCCGACGTCATCATCACAGATCCTCCACGTGCCGGAATGCATCAGGATGTGGTCGAAACCATTCTGCGTGCCGCTCCCGAACGAATCGTATACGTGAGTTGTAATCCTGCCACACAGGCAAGAGATCTGGCAATGATGGATAGCCACTACAGCGTAGAACGTGTACAGCCCGTAGATATGTTCCCTCACACCCATCACGTGGAGAATATCGTTTTGTTGCACAGACGGTAATCGAATTGAAATTATCCTCTCTTATTTGTACTTTTGTATCAGTAATAAAACTAACACGCATACCTTATAATTGCTTATGGAAAGGAAAACCTCATCTGCAATGGCTGCAGATAACATTCGTGTCTTAGCTCTATCCATGGTGGAGAAAGCCAAGTCCGGTCACCCCGGTGGAGCTATGGGCGGAGCCGATTTTGCTCATATCCTCTTCTCAGAGTTTATGGTCTACAATCCTAACGAACCCCAATGGATCGCCCGAGATCGCTTTTTCTTGGATCCCGGACACATGTCTCCGATGCTCTATGCTACTCTTGCACTTACAGGAAAGTACAGCATGGAAGATTTGCAACAGTTCCGCCAATGGGGAAGCGTAACACCCGGACACCCTGAGCTTGATATAGCTCGTGGAGTGGAAAATACGTCCGGTCCGCTTGGTCAAGGGCATGCTTACGCTGTGGGAGCTGCTATTGCCGCCAAGTATATGAAAGCACATTTTGGAGAGGTTATGCGTCAGAAGATCTACGCTTTCATCTCCGACGGAGGCGTTCAAGAAGAGATCTCTCAGGGTGCAGGCCGTATGGCAGGACACTTCGGTCTGGATAACCTGATTATGTTCTACGATGCCAACAATGTTCAGCTGTCTACAACGGTGGAAGAGGTAACATCGGAAGATGTCGCTGCCAAGTATAAAGCCTGGGGCTGGCACGTGATAGACATAAACGGAAACGACCATGAACAGATCCGTAAAGCGCTCCTTGAAGCGAATGCAACAGTAGGAAAACCTACTCTCATTATCGGTCGTACCGTTATGGGTAAGGGAGCAGTAGGTCCGGAGGGCGTATCTTTCGAAAATAAGGTATCTACTCATGGGCAGCCTTTGAGTGCGGCAGGCGCAGATGTGGAAGCGACAATCAAAGGCTTGGGAGGAGATCCTGAAAATCCGTTTACCGTATTCTCCGAAGTGGAGGCTCTTTATGCAAAACGCAAAAAGGAGCTTACGGCTCTTTCCGAAGAGTGGAAAAAGTCTTTTGCAAAGTGGGAAGAGGCAGAGCCGGAGTTGGCAAAGAAACTGGCTCAATGGATTTCCGGAAAGGCTCCGGAGGTCAAATGGGATGAGATAGAGCAGAAAGCAGATCAGGCTACACGTGCAGCTTCTGCAACCGTATTAGGTTATCTCGCCCAGAATGTAGAGAATATGATGGTAACAAGTGCAGACCTCTCCAACTCTGATAAAACGGACGGGTTCTTGAAGAAAAGTACTACTTTCTCTCGTGAAAACTATAAAGGAGCATTCATTCAAAGTGGTGTTGCCGAGCTTACAATGGCATGTATCTGTAACGGTATTGCTCTTCATGGAGGTCTTATAGCTGCTTGTGGTACGTTCTTTGTCTTTTCGGACTATATGAAACCTGCCGTTCGTCTGGCTGCTCTTATGGAACTTCCTGTGAAGTATGTGTGGACGCACGACGCTTTCCGTGTGGGAGAAGATGGACCTACACACGAACCGGTAGAGCAGGAAGCACAGATACGTCTGTTGGAGAAACTGAAAAATCATTCCGGAGAGAATGCCATCCTTGCTCTTCGTCCTGCAGATGTGCATGAGACGACCGTATCTTGGGAGTTGGCAATGAATAATACAAAGACGCCCACGGCGTTGATTCTTTCTCGTCAGAACATTAAAAACATGCCCGATAGTGACTATGCAAAGGCGCGCAGAACAGCTTTAGGCGCTTACACTCTTATCGCTCATCAAGAGCCGGATGTGGTATTGCTTGCTTCCGGTTCGGAAGTTTCCACTCTTGTCGAAGGGGCAGAACTTCTTGCTGCGGACGGCATCCGTGCAAATGTGGTATCCGTACCGTCTGAGGGAGTGTTCATGAATCAGAGCGAATCTTATAGGGCTGAAGTACTTCCTCCGAATGTCCCACGTTTTGGTCTTACTGCAGGTCTGCCCGTTACGCTTGAGGGGCTAGTGGGTGCAAATGGTAAAGTATGGGGACTGAACTCGTTCGGTTTCTCCGCTCCGTATAAAGTATTGGACGAGAAGCTCGGTTTTACTGCCCAAAATGTCTATACACAAGTAAAAAATCTGCTCAACAGATAAAAAGATATGGCTAACACTATAGGCATGGCTTGCGATCATGCAGGATATGCGCTTAAGGAGGAGTTGAAAAAGAGCCTTGAAGCTATGGGCTACGAGGTGAAAGACTATGGGGCTTACAGTGACGAGAGTGTGGATTATCCCGATTTTGCTCACGCCCTTGCCGAAGAGGTTGAAAAGGGTACTCTGAATCGGGGAATAGCAATTTGTGGATCGGGAAACGGGATTTCCATGAGTGCCAATAAGCACCCCCATGTACGTGCTGCCCTCTGTTGGATGCCTGAAATAGCGAAGTTGGCACGCGAGCACAACGATGCAAATATCCTTTCTCTTCCTGCCCGGTTTATACCTATAGAGCAGGCAAAAGAGATCATGCAGATTTTTCTTTCTACTCCGTTCGAAGGTGGACGGCATGAGAGACGGGTGAAGAAGATAGAACTGTAGCATTGTCATCTATTCCCAAACAGAATAACGCCCTTTGTTTCCAAGCGGAAGCAAGGGGCTTTTTCGTACATATCCGCTTGAAAATCTGTATCAAGTAAGAATTGTTTCATGAGCAAAACATGGCGGTATCACACTATAAACCCGATCAAAGAATAAATCAGACAGGTTTACAGCTTCTTTCAAACGGATTTAGAGTTGAAAACCAAGGCGTGATTTGCAGAAATAGCGGTTTGATTTGTAGACATCAAAGTTTGACTTATCAAACTCAAATCCTG
>JAUMWS010000025.1 GCA_030529525.1 Porphyromonas sp.
TTAGTACCTTTTCCGAATCCTTAGGAGCTTTTTGGGGATTGGTAATTATCGCTTTTTCTAAAGCTTCCCAACCTTCGGAGGCAGAGGGTAAAATAAGTCTTAATATCCATTTTCGGAAAAGACCGATGGAGGATTAGAATTGGAAGTAGATGAAAGGCTGGATTTCCGAACTTCTTATCTGGAAAACACAGAATACGAGACCGACAAGGATGAGAGCTTGTACGGCAAAGGAGGATTCGCTGATGAACTCCCGGAACCGCCTTTCGCCCTTATGCCCGACGAAGTGAAGCGCAAATCCGAGTACCATCAGCGCAAAGACTTCCTTGTATCCTACGACAAACTGTGTGAACACTTCTGGATGGAAGCCGGTAAAGATCTGCTTGAACATCGCTTGTACAATCTCCATATTGTCCGCCCGGAAGAGGATCCAAGATGCTACGACGAGATGGAAGGTAAGGAGTCTGCCCAAAATTCTTTTTGCCCTATTGGAGTCCGGCTGCTTGCCATATATGCGCACACATACTTCTCTGTAGGCTTTGTGAATGGCCAATGCAACTCCGTGAATGGCTCCCCAGATGATGAAGCGCAGTGCCGCCCCGTGCCAAAGACCTCCGAGCAGCATCGTGATGAGGAGATTTATGTAGGCTCTCAAGCGCCCTTTTCTATTCCCTCCGAGGGGAATGTAGAGATAATCTTTCAGCCATGAGGAGAGCGAGATGTGCCATCTGCGCCAGAACTCTGTGATATTGACCGATTGGTAAGGAGAGTCGAAGTTGATGTTGAACCTGAATCCCAGCAGAAGCGCAATACCGATGGCCATGTCCGAATAGCCGGAAAAGTCGCAATATATCTGAAGAGCATATCCGTACGCTCCCAACAGGTTTTCCAATCCTGTGTAGAGAGCCGGGGCATCGAATATTCTGTCGACGAAGTTCAGGCTGATATAGTCCGATATGATCGCTTTTTTGAATAATCCGCTTATGATGAGAGCCAAGGCTTCTCCGTATTCCACTTTGTTGAGCGTCGGCTTCTTTCGGATTTGCGGGACGAAATCTTTTGCCCGAACAATAGGTCCCGCAACAAGCTGCGGAAAGAAGGAGACATAAAACAGATAATCCACCCAGCGGTTCAGCGGCTTTATCTCTTTCCTGTAGATGTCTATGATGTAGCTCATCGTCTGGAACGTATAGAACGATATTCCCGCAGGCAGGAAGATGTCTCTCACTGTCCATTCCTTCAGAATCCACTCCTTTCGATCCAATACCAAGCCCAACTCATTGAGCAGCGTCACTCCGATATCTCCAAGGAAGTTGAAGTACTTGAAGTAAGCGAGCACTCCTAAGTTGATACACATACTCAGGGCTACCCAATATTTCTTTTTGCGTTCTTCGCTTCGGGAAAGAGCGTGCCCGATGAGAAAGTCGCTTGTTGCTGCCAGAATAAGCAGTATCACATACGCTCCGCTACTCTCATAGTAGAAAAACAGTGAGAAGAGAGCTACGTAAACTATCCGTAGAGATGTCCGCTGACGCAACAGGTAGTAGAGAGGCAGGAAGAGAAGAAACATGAAGAAAAACAGCCCACTGGAAAAAATCAGTGGCGCCTGAGGGTCATATTTGAGTATCTCTCCGATGCGTGAGATGTCTATGTTTTCTAAAAAGCTCACGATGTTACAGCTGTATTAGTATATGTCTTTTTTGTATAGTTGGGCTTCGTTCGTTACGTTGGAAAGCAGGGACGTTTCAGGAGACTTATCCAAGAATATTTGCAGTGCTTTCGCCGTCATGGCTCCGTGCTTGAAGTATCCTTCTTTGGTATAGTGAACGTGATCCGGATGCATCCAGCCCTGCTTGACCCATCTTTTTGCTTCCTCTTCCGTCCCTATCTCTCTGTAGAGATCGTAGACACCGTAGCCGTTGCTCTTTGCAAAATCGAGGATGATGGCTGCTGCTTTTGCTGTATTGGGATTGAAGCTGTAGCTGAAAATGGTATTCCATTTCCTTTTACTTCTTTTGTTGGTATTGCGAACGCGCTTCGATTGTTTCAGAAAACTTGGAGGAGGTGTCGTAAAAAAGAGTTGAACATTCGGAAGAGCCTGCTTTATGGAAGAGGTGAATTGTTCAAGTTGATTTCTAAAATCGGATTCATTGAAACGCCACGTGTAAGAATCGTTCGTTCCAAGAGAAACAACCAAAACTTCCGGCTCCTGTTTTATGATGTTCTGGATCTGTTGAGGGTCCGTGAATGTGGAGAATGTCGCTCCGTTTATTCCGGCATGAGATACCAGAAAGTCTGTCAATAAAGCTTTTATAGGAGCGGTTGTGTAGCCATAGGTTATATGACTGTCTCCCAAGTGAAGCAGCTTAGTCTGTGCTTGCGCTTCCCATATCCCAAAGAAGAGAAGAAGCAGAAGGATAGCTGCGTTCTTGTTTAATCTTGTCATAATACTTTTGTTCGAGATCGAATGCTTCCATGAATTTTGTTGCCACCAGTCGCCCACCTTTGTGCGACAAGTGAGTATAGTCCTTGGCTGCCGCTCCTTGCGACGCCAGCTTAGAGATGCCACCAAGTTCGCGCATTGCATTAAGAAGGCTGTAGAAACTGATCTGCTCTTCTTGTGCAAGCTTCTCCTGGGCACGATGTAAGGCGATAACTCCCGGCATGGTTGAGGCAACCCCGCCTGAACTGCGCTGTCCTCTGTCCGATACTCCCATTAGAAGTATATCTGCTCCGGGATTGGAACGCTTTATCTGTCTTATTACTTTGCGCATCTGACTGATGTATGAAGAGTAGTTTGTCTGTTTTGCAGATGCGACATTGAGTCCGTATTGGAGTATAATCAGGTCATAAGGGCGAGCATCCGTAAACTCTCTGTTTGTGGAAGAGTCTACTGAAAGAATGCGAATACCGGAATTGCCACGAAGAGAGAAGTTGTCCACCGATATTCCCGAGCTGCCATCCAAAGCTATACCATAGCTTGCAAAGCTACTGTTCGGAGCATCTACTCGCAGACGTACTCCTCTGCTCTCTCCTTCATAAAGTAGATGCGCAGTTATAATGCCTGCTGTTGATGGGAGGGTGCGTTTGCTTACACTGTCTCCTACGGAAACCTGTATCTGAGTTTCATCATTGCTTCTGTAGTAGAGCCATGACTGTTGGATCGGTTTTGCTTCCTTCGGGAGTGTATATTTAACCCAAGGAGAACCTCCGGAGTTTGTATGATAGTATCCGCTTATTGTTTGTCTTGAGGGAGACTTGTCGAGGAGAGAATGCGTCTTCCAGCCTCCAAATTCGTGACGGACTGATGCCCGAAATCCTGCAACCTGAGAGGTGAGAGCCAACCATCCGACTCCTGCTCCTCCATAACGACTTTGAAGTTGGTTGCGAAGTGCATCCGTGAATATGTCTCCTTCAATAAATGAATCTCCCAAAACGGCAATTCGTACAGGACGACCCAGAGCATTTCTGTTTTCCAAGTTGGTGAAGAACTTTTTCATCCCTTGTCTGTTTGCGGTGTAGTCCTTGATAAGAGTCAGGGATGTGTCCACATTCGCTACTCTAAGCAGGCTGTCATATGTGGATCTTGTACTTGGCGAAGATGATTCATCGAATATATCCTCAGACATCTCGGATTCATCTTCGTTTCTGTCTATTGATGAAAGGTCGTCCGTGTTGTTGAAATCTGTTTCCGAATCGGGGTGAGTCTCCAATAATTCCGCTTTTCCATCTTGCGTCGGAGAAATATCACCCTCGGCAATAAGCCCATCTTCTACTGTTTCTTCACGATCTTTAAGAGATTCATCTCTAAGATCGGAGAGTATATCCACCGGTTTTAGTGTCCAGTTACCAATCTTTTCCGGAAGAAAGTAGAGACCTACTAATGCTCCAAGTAGTACCCACAATAGGGCAAAGACACGAAACTGGTAGTTTTTATCTTTATTCATTAGGTCTTTGTATCCTAAGATGCTGTTACAATAGTTGAGTTACGAATTTAGTCGTGCAAATTTACATATTAATATCGAAGTATACTCTAACTCCTTTATACCAAACGGTTAAAGTATCAAAAGAACTTTTCTAAAAGAATAATCTTTTACTCTGCTCGGAGTATTTGTTCTGCAATGGGACATTTCATACAATGACCTTCCATGCAGAGTGTCTTATAGAGTTGTATCAGTGCTTGGGTTTCTCCTGCATTGGAGATAGGAGCGCAGGTCTGAGGGGATTGAAACAGCCGGACTATCCTGTTTTTCTCCGGCGCTATCTGTCTGTATATATCCAATAGCTCTCTTTTTCTTTGAGCAAGCTCACTGCCTTTCTGCATTGTGTCTGAGTAATATGTCCAAAGAAGAGGAAGAAAGACATTGATAATGATGCTTTGCTTGGTCGATATCCCCAGTCCAGAAAACTTTTTTGGAGTAGGTTTCCCAAAATGGTAATGTTGGCAAAAATATGGGCTGGGTTCTGTATTTAGAATAGAAAGTAAAGTCTCGTATTCCGGCTTTACAGAGAATAGAGTCTCTATCCTGCGGTGATCTTGAAGAAGGGCTGCTGATATGGCAAGCATGCGTGTAGGAAAAATTATAGGACGGAGACGAAGAAAACGAACGGAACCCTCTGGAATAGGTAAGAGACCAAACTTTTTAGAGTAAAACTCGTACTCCTCGGCAAGGAATGCGTGGTATTCGTCTGCGTAGGGAGGAGCAAGAAGTCCGGCTTGTCCCATAAGCATTGCTTCTACAGAAGTGATGCGATTGGCATGCTTTCGTATAAAGGATAACGGGAGAGAATTGGCGATCTGTTCAAAAGCGTCGTTGTTATATCCCATACCTATATATCGAAGTAGTATGACATAGAGACGTTGAGACCAGTCTGCTCCTTCCCCTATACCTCTTAGCTTTTTACTCTTTTGCTCCAGCCTCTCTTCCAACCAAATATTTTGCATTCCTCTCCAAACTTCCGGAGAGAGAGCGGATGCTTCAGGCAGACAGCGGAGATAGTCGTTCTTGATATCGAGGTGTGAAATCTTTTCGAGTATGGAGGAGTCTACTCTCATCTCCACTGTGGGAATTTCATTGCCGGATATGGAGTATACCGTTGTGTTTGCTGATAATACAACATGTAGAATGACTCCGGAATAAGCCGGGTCTGTGTCGTGTTTGTGCTGTTTCCACTCCGAAGCATTGGCATGAATTTCTACAGCTCCTATCCATTCCATATCTCCTATTCGGACCTTGGCAGAAAGAAAATCGGGTCCGGAGCCATGATTGTGTTCTCCCGGGTGTATGACCTCGGGTACAATCCCATCCGTTGTCGTAAGAGAGCTATAAAGCCGATGCTTCCAAACGTAGTGAAGATATGCCTCAGGATAGGATTTCATCTTGTTAAAGAAATAGGGAGTGTCTATTGTTGCGATCTCTCAAGTTTCTCTTTGAGATAGTGACCGGTATATCCATCCTTACACAGAGCAATCTCTTCAGGAGTGCCCGTCGCTACAATATAACCTCCCTTGTCTCCTCCTTCCGGTCCTAAATCGACAATATAGTCCGCACACTTTATGATCTCCATGTTGTGTTCTACTACTATGATGGAGTGCCTGCGTTCGATAAGAGCATCAAACGTCCTTATCAGTTTATATATGTCGTGTACATGTAGTCCGGTAGTAGGCTCATCAAAAATAAAGAGCGTTTTTCCCGTGTTGGTGTTAGACAGGTAATAGGCGAGCTTAACGCGCTGGTTCTCTCCACCTGACAGGGTAGAAGAGCTTTGTCCCAACTTTATGTAACCCAATCCAACATCTTGAAGAGCTTTAAGTTTCTCTACAATCTTTTTGCATTCGGGATAGCTTTTGTTGTGCTCTGTGAAGAACTCTATTGCCTGATTGACTGTCATTTCAAGTAGCTCGGCTATAGAAATATTTTCAAAGCGAACTTCCAGAATATCATCTTGAAATCTTTTGCCATGGCACTCTTCGCATACGAGAGTGATATCTGCCATGAACTGCATTTCGACCGTTATAGTCCCTTCTCCTTTACACGCCTCGCATCTTCCGCCTTCTTTATTAAAAGAAAAGTGTGCAGGTGTGTATCCCATCTGCTTGCTGACCGGAAGAGAGGCATAAAGTTTCCGAATATCGTCATAAGCTCCCACATAGGTTACAGGATTTGAACGAGAACTTTTGCCTATTGCGTTCTGATCCACATACTCTATTCGCTCTATTTGGTCCAAAGGAGCATCTACATCTTCACAAAGAATGCCTTCTATGGATGCTTCGTCCAAGCGTCTTTTGAGACCTTCGTATAAAATCTCTCTGATAAGAGTGCTTTTTCCCGATCCGCTTACTCCCGTTATTACGGTAAGGACTTGCAGAGGAATCTCCACGCTTACATGCTTAAGATTGTGCATACAAGCTCCTTTTATGCTGATGCTATGTGTCCAGCTTCTACGAGTCGTAGGCACAGGAAGTTGAGCTCTTCCCGAGAGATATTCCACAGTATGACTTCTACTGATTTCGGGAAGCGTATGCGGCGATCCTTGATAGACGACCTCTCCTCCATTTCTTCCGGCATCCGGACCGATATCTATGATTTCATCTGCGGAAAGAATTACATCTTCATCGTGTTCTACAACCATGACGGTGTTTCCCATATCCGTCAGTTTGCGAAGTACATTTATGAGAAGATGTGTGTCACGGGAATGAAGACCGATACTGGGCTCGTCCAATATATATAGGGAACCTATAAGGCTGCTTCCAAGAGCGGTAGATAGGTGTATTCTTTGGGTCTCTCCTCCCGAAAGAGTATTGGATACTCGAGAACAAGTGAGATATCCAAGGCCGATATCTACAAGGAATGAAACTCTGCTGCGAAGTTCTGTCAGGATTCTTCCGGCTATTTTTTCATCGTGCTCGGAAAGTTTGAGGTTGTCTAAAAAACGTTTTAGATCCCAAATAGATAGGTCTACCAGCTCTGAAATATTTTTTCCTCCTACTTGGACGTAGAGGGCCTCTTTCTTAAGACGTTTCCCTTTACATGAAGGGCAAGTAGTTTTACCTTTATATCTTGCAGCAAGGATGCGATAGTGCATCTTGGACGGGTGTTCTTCAAGATACTTAAAGAAGTCGTATATCCCCCAGATCTCACCATCTCCATTCCATAGAAACTCTCTCTGCTGTTCGGATAGATCTTTATATGCTTTATGTATCGGGAAGTCATATTTTTTTACCGCTTTCTGTATGAACTCCCGTTGCATTTCAGACATCTTCTCGCCTCTCCAGCAAGCTACACAACCATCGTATACTGATCGGTTCTTATCCGGGATGACAAGATCCGGGTCTATTCCGATCACTTTGCTGAACCCTTCGCAAGCGGGACATGCCCCGATAGGAGAATTAAAGCTGAACATATTGTCCGATGGTTCTTCAAACTCTATCCCATCTGCTTCAAATCTATCACTGAAAAGAGCTTCGTGCCACTTTCCATCAGGAACTTCTTGGTAATAGACCATACAACTTCCTCTCCCTTCAAAGAAAGAGGTTTCCACGGCATCCGCTATACGAGACAGAGTACTGTCATTATACTCGGAGGTTGCAGACAGTCTGTCCACCACAATAAAGAGTTCGGATGTTTGCGCCACTCTCTCTCGTAAAAGGCTATTCTCCTCTTCTATAATATCAGAAATGCGATGCACCTCTCCATCAAACAGGATTCTGCTATACCCTATGCCGGAAAGGATTCCCAAATGAGCCTCTACTGTCCGATCTTTAGGGATCTTAACAGGGGCTGTAATCATATATTTTGAATTTTCGGGAAGAGAAGTTTGTATGAATGATACCACGTCTGAGGTGCTGTGTCTCTGTACTTCTTTCCCGCTTATGGGGCTGATTGTCTTTCCTATGCGAGCATAAAGCATGCGCATATAGTCGTAGATTTCTGTTGATGTCCCTGCTGTCGAGCGCGGATTACGGGATGTAACTCTCTGCTCTATTGCTATTGCCGGAGGAATACCTTTAATATAGTCGCATTCGGGTTTGGACATTTTGCCCACAAACTGTCTGGCATACGCAGAAAGACTTTCTACGTAACGTCTTTTCCCTTCTGCGTACAAAGTATCAAAAGCGAGTGAACTTTTTCCGGAACCGGATAGCCCACTCACTACGATAAAGCGATCTCTTGGTATTTTTAAGGATATGTTCTTGAGGTTATTAACCCTTGCACCTGCTATTTCTATACAGTTCTCATTCATGGTCGGAACGTTCTATCCATTCATCTATTACTCTCGGGAAATGAGTCTGTTCCAAAATTGAAATCTTATGAGCGACATCATCTGGTGTATCCGTCGGTTCCAATTCCACTTCTGCCTGAAAGAGTGTTTGTCCCTTGTCATACTCTCCATCTATGATGTGTATCGTGATACCGGACTTCTTTTCCCTTGCAGCCACTACAGCTTCATGCACATGGTGTCCGTACATTCCCTTTCCTCCGTATGCCGGAAGTAGAGCAGGATGTATATTGACAATCTTGCCGGGATATGCTTCCAGTAGCCACTCCGGAATGAGAAGGAGATATCCTGCCAAGATAATATGGGTTGCTTTCAGGGATTGTAATAGCGCCATCACCACATCCGGATCCGATGTGAGTTCTTTTGCACTAAGTGTATAAGATGGGATATTAAGCTCTTTTGCGCGCTGGTGTACGTAGGCTTCTTTTTTGTTTGATACGATTGCTACGACCTCTGCATTGCTCCTCCTTTGGGAAGAACGGAAATAGCGAATGATATTTTCAGCATTGGAACCACTACCAGAAGCAAAAATGACAAGCCGACTAAGCATATTGGTGTTAATTTGAGTTATTTTTGCATCTAAGAAGTTAAATATCGCACATTTTTATACGTCTTGAGCAGAAAAATTGTGCGACTCAAACTTTTTTATCTACTTTTGTAAGCAAAGATAAATAGAAAAAAGTATTTACATAAACCTATAATTAAAAGAATTATGGACAGAACAGAATTAGAAAAGAAAGTAGTAGACATTATCGTAGATAAGCTAAATGTACAAGCATCTGAAGTAACAGCAACAGCAAGCTTCACTAACGATCTTGGTGCAGACTCTTTGGATACTGTTGAGCTTATTATGGATTTTGAAAAGACTTTCGGTATCAGCATCGACGATACAGAAGCTCAAAATATCAAGACTGTGGGTGATGCTATGGATCACATCGCAGCGAAGCTTCAAGCGTAAGCGCTACGATCTGATAGAGCCTCTTTCTTCTTGCTTTACCGGATAGAGGTTTGTTTTCTTAATACACTGAGAATACTGCATGAGCCCACACCCTCATAATATCAGGGGATAGGAGTGGTGTTTCTGCAGTATTTTCTTTTTATTGTGTAACTTTGGCAAGTAAAAGACAACACATTATATTACATACTTAAACAAGAACCTATTAAAATGCAACTAAAAAGAGTAGTAGTTACAGGCCTCGGAGCCATAACACCTTTAGGGCACAATGTGCCGGATACGTGGGCTGCTGTGCTTAATGGAGAGTCTGGCGCTGCACCTATCACGCTGTTCGATGCAAGCGAATTTAAGACAAAGTTTGCCTGTGAGGTTAAAGACTTTGATCCTATGAGCTATTTCGACAGAAAAGAAGTGCGTAAGTATGATAGATATGCGCAGTTTGCCCTTGTAGCAGCGGACGAAGCTGTCAAGGACGCTGGAATAGATATAGAGAAAGAAGATCTTGACAGAATAGGTGTGATTTTTGCTGCCGGTATCGGTGGTCTTCGTACTTTTGAAGAAGAGATCATGCAGTATGAACAAGGAAAAGCTCCACGCTTTAGTCCGTTCTTCATTCCAAAGATGATTGCGGACATTGCTGCGGGTCATATTTCCATGAAGTACGGTTTCCGTGGTCCGAACTTTGCTACGGTAAGTGCTTGTGCTTCTTCTACAAATGCCATTTCCGATGCATTCAACTATATCCGTTTGGGTAAAGCCAATATGATTGTAGCCGGAGGTTCGGAAGCTACTATCTGTGTATCCGGAGTGGGAGGCTTTAACGCTCTTCAAGCTCTTTCTACCCGTAATGACGATCCTAAGGGTGCTTCTCGTCCGTTCAGTAAGTCTCGTGACGGATTTGTAATGGGTGAAGGCGGTGCTGTTCTTATTTTGGAAGAGTTGGAGCATGCATTGGCTCGTGGTGCAAAGATATATGCGGAAGTTGCCGGAACCGGTCTTTCTGCGGATGCTCACCATCTTACTGCTTCTCATCCGGAAGGATTGGGAGCAAAATTGGTGATGATGAATGCTTTGGAAGATGCAGAGCTTAAGCCTGAAGATATAGACTATATCAATGTTCACGGAACAAGTACTCCCGTTGGAGACGTTTCGGAAGTAAAGGCTATACAAGCCGTGTTTGGAGATCATGCTTACAAGTTGAACATCAGCTCAACAAAATCTATGACAGGACACCTTTTGGGTGCTGCGGGAGCTATCGAATCTCTTATCACCGTACTTTCTGTAAAGAATGATGTCATCCCTCCTACCATTAACCACGAGGCAGGAGACGAAGACGAAGATATAGACTACAAGCTAAACTTTACATTCAATAAAAAGCAAGAGCGTCCTGTTCGTTGCGGTCTTTCCAACACATTTGGCTTTGGAGGACACAATGCGAGTGTGATATTCAAGAAGTATAACGCTTGATCAAACATATATAGAAGCTCATGATATGTAGTTTCTTAAAACATAAGATAAGGCTTCTCATCCGTTCGGCAGAGAAGCCTTACTTACGTTTGGAAGATCTTATTGGCTATAAGCCCGGTAATATAAAACTCTATACCACGGCATTTACGCACCGCTCTATATCATCCAGAGGGAAGAAGCGTGAGAGCAACGAGAGATTGGAGTACTTGGGAGACTCTGTGATATCTCTTGTTGTGGGGCATGCCTTGTTTGAGCTTTATCCGGATGAGTCCGAGGGGCAACTCACCTCGTTGCGTTCCATACTGGTCAATAGAAACAATCTCAATCATGTGGCTCAAAAGCTGAAACTCGACCTCTATCTTCACTCCTCCAAAGGGCTTGACAAGCAAGGCAGTGCGGCTCTCGGAAACTGTCTGGAGGCTCTCGTCGGAGCCATCTATCTTGATAAAGGCTATGATGCTGCCCGCAAATTTGTACTCAAGCACGTTGTGGTGGATGTCAAAAACATAGAGAAAACATCTGTCAAGGAGGAGAACTTCAAGACGGAGTTTATCATCTTCATGCAGCGAAGCAAGATAGACTACGAGTATCGGGACTTGGATTCGTTCGTAGACCCCAATCTCGGACTCATGCACCGCTGTGCCATCTATGCTTACGGGCGTCAAAAGCCTCTTGCCATAGGAGTGGGACATAACAAGAAAATAGCACATCAGAATGCTTCAAAGGATGCTATAAAACTGATTAAGAAGTATCAGGAAGATCTTTCTCTCTTGCAGGATGATCAGCCTCGTGCATCCATTCATTAGCTCTTAGTAGAAAGAGAAGCGTCCCGAAAGTTCCAAAGCTACGATTGATGTCGTAGCTTTCTTTTTATAATTGACTTTCGTAGATGATTCTAACACGCTGAAAAGTTTGGCTGTACATATTCAATAATATCTTTGAAGCCTTTCCGAGATTCAAGTCAAGTCTTGTTTCGTATAAATCAACCTTTGAATAGGGCAAACCAAGGTGTGATTCCCGGAAATAGAAGCACGATTTCTTTTTCTTATCCCGTTCGGCGGCTCTTTTGTAAGTGATAAGAGCATCTTTTTATCCCGTTCAGAGGGAGTTGCTTTTGGGAACAGAAAAAATTAAGACGCCTTTTGAGACACATGCTCAAAAGGCGTCTTTTGTATGAAATCTTCTTTTCCCGACCGCAATGGTCAAGGTGCAAACATCTTCTTAAAAGCAGGGTGGTGAGTTTTGCACTCTATCCTCTTCTTCGTTTATGCTATGGCATGAAGTAGGCGGTAAGCAACGATGTCACCAACATATAGATGAACATCCCTATGAGGTCGTTACTGATCGTGATAAACGGACCCGTCGCCCGTGCCGGATCGAGCTTGAAGCGTTCCAATATCAACGGAACAAATGTCCCGAAAATACTGGCAAACATGACTACCGTAAAGAGAGAAATAGAGACCGATGCCATGACAATCATATCTTTCAAGTAGAAGAAGTTGTAAACAAATACAACCAAAGAGATGATGCTTGCATTGATCAAAGATACCGCTATCTCCTTTGACACCAAGCTCCAAAGAGAGCCCTCTTTTATGGTATTATTCGCCAATCCCTGCACGATAATCGCCGAGGATTGTATTCCAACGTTCCCTCCCGTACCTCCGATAAGCGGAATAAACAGCGGTAGGGTCGGATTTGAGGCAAAAATATGCTCGTAACCTCCGAGAATAACAGAGTTGCCTATACCTCCCGCCATACCTATGAGCAACCATGGTAAGCGTGCGGCAGTTTGGCGGACTACGTTGTCCGTGGTCTCGATATCCTGTGTGATACCGGAAGCAAGTTGGTAGTCTCTCTCGTGAATATCCCTCATCTTATCCACTACGTCGTCTACGGTGATGATACCCAAGAGTCTGCCTATCTCATCCACAACGGGTACGGCGACCAAGTCGTACTTTTCGATGACGTTGATGGCATCTTCCACTGGTTCGTTGTCCCGCACCGAGATGGGGTCTTTCTTCATTACGTGCTTCACCTTGGCAACGGACGGATTCGTGATAACCTTCTTTATCGGAAGCACTCCCCTCAGACGTTCCTGATCGTCTACCACGTAGATGTAGTAGATTTCATCCAGATCTTCCGCCTGTGCACGCATCTCTTCGACGCATTTGGGCATACTCCAGTTTTCGTTGATCACGATCATCTCGGTGGACATAAATCCCCCGGCAGTATCTTCATCGTACTTCAGAAGGTCTATGATCTCACCTGCCTGCTCTACGTCCGCGACGTGCGAAAGAATATCCTCCTTTTGCTCTTCATCCAGCTCACGCATGAGATCCACCGCATCATCGGTGTCCATGTTGTCGATAAAGGTCGTGGCAATCTCCTCACTGGATAGACGATCCAAGATTTTGGCACGTTCGTCTTCGTCCAGCTCCATGAGAGCGTCCGCTGCATCCTGACCCTCCAATACCCGATAGATATAAATGGTCTCATCCAGCGAAAGCAGGGTGAAAAGCCCGGCAATATCCGCAGGGTAAAGATCTTTTACAAGCTCTTTTACAGCCGGCTTATTGTCTTGCTTTATCTCTTTTGTCAGCTCTTCTATAAAGCTTTTTTGGAAGTCTATCATAGGTCTGAGCAAGTTTTATTACCCTGAGATTCTGCTCCTTGCAGCGATAAAATGTAAGGAGTAAGGCGGAGGGTTAGAGTTATGAAATCTTCTACACCGAGTTGTTCCGGACGTTTGTTGAATATCGGATCCGAGTAGTGCGGATAGTCCGGACCAAGGAGAGGGCGGAGGGAGTTGCGCATCGTCTTTCGGCGTTGATTGAATGCCGTTTTTACCACTCTACGGAACATTTTCTCATCACATCCTAAAGATGTTCTGCCATTTCTACGCAGAATAATCACTCCGCTCTGTACTTTCGGAGGAGGTAAAAAGACTTCGCGTCCCACGGTAAAAAGGTACTTGACATCGTACCATGCCTGTAGAAAAACGCTGAGAATACCGTAGTCTTTCGAGCCGGGAGGCGATGCCAGCCGTTCTGCCACCTCTTTCTGCAACATTCCGCTACAGAGAGGTATGTACTCTTTATACTCCAAAATCTTGAAAAAGATCTGTGAGGAGATATTGTAGGGATAGTTCCCGATGACGGCAAACGGCTTCCGGTCGAATACAAGAGAGAGGTCCATCTGTAAAAAGTCGCCCTCAATGATATTGTTGCTCAGTAGTGGATAGTGCACTTTGAGGTAAGAGACAGATTCGGTATCTATTTCTGCCACTTTCAAGGGTCTGTCCATCTGCAGAAGAAACTTCGTGAGCACTCCCATACCGGGGCCTACCTCCAAAATAGGAAGCTCACTACCGGACATGGTAGAGGCTATGCGATAGGCTACATCTTCGTCTCGAAGGAAGTGTTGTCCCAAATATTTTTTTGCTCTTACGGTCTTCATCTTATTTGGTATCTTTGCGCAGCAACAAGACAAAAGTACAAAAAAGACCGCTTATACGGCTATAGAATCAAACAGATATGACAATAAGACCATCTATTAAGAAGAGCATGAAAGTGCTGCTTCCGCTCTTTCTGGGGATTTTTATCTTCTGGTTGCTGTACCGTGATCTCGAAAAGCAGGAACTTCTAAAAACATTAAAGGAGGGGGTTCACTACCATATCCTTGCGCTCTCTCTGATATTCGGACTTGCGGCTAATATCTTTAGAGGACTACGATGGAACCTCCTCATACAAGCCACGAACGAGAGACCTCGTGCAGCTCATTCGATACTTACGACATTGGGTAACTATGCTGTAAATATGGCTTTTCCCCGTATGGGAGAAGTGTGGAGATGCGGTGCCATGTCTCAATACTCCGGGATAGGATTTTCTAAACTCTTTGGTACGCTCTTGGTGGATAGGGTTTCGGATGTTGCAGTGGTGGGATTACTCGTATTGCTGACTCTCGGATATGAGTTCGATTTCTTTGCCGGTTTTTTTGCTTCTACACCCTCAGGTGAAAGTGCTATTCTCTCTTTTCTCTCCTCTCCATGGTTCTACTTGGCGGTTTTGGCATTTTTGGCGATGTTGGGAGTCGTTTATTATTTCACCAAAGAGTCCGGTTTTGTGAAGAAAATCAGGGGTTCCATTCAAAATGTATGGAAGGGTATATTGAGCATTAAAGGACTTGAGAGAAAATGGTTGTTCGTACTCTATACACTGTTGATATGGGGTGGCTACTTCTGTTTCTTCTATACAACATTCTATGCCTTCCCTTTTACTCGCGACCTCGGAGTGGGAATAGGATTGCTGACATTCACGATGAGCAGTATAGCTGTGGCAGCTCCCGTTCAGGCTGGGATAGGTGCATGGCATTTTATGGTGATAGTAACTCTTACCTCTTTCTCCGTAGCCGAAGAGAGCGCAGAGCAGTTTGCTCTTATCGTCCACACTGTTCAAACATTGTGGATCACTGTTTGCGGTCTCATCGCAATCTTCCTTTTGCCGCTCTATTCGGGAAAGAAGGTTAAGGAGATAAAGCACCAAGAGGATTGACACCCCATCTATCCTGAAATATAAAAAGGGTCTGCATCAAATTTGATACAGACCCTTTTCTCTGTTTTTGCTTTCCCCATGTATGCCTGTTGCGATAAACTCAAGCAGCAAAGAGAGCGGAAAGATTTGGCTGCTTAGTACTTGAAACTGCTTCCTCCGATAAATTCCCGAAGAAGAGAGGTTGGAGGAAGAGAGCGCAACCCGATAGGCTCAAAATGTGAGAGCAGGTGAAGCAATCTTTGCGCCTCGGCATACTCCGGTTCTATTTGCTTAACGGCTCTGAGTATCGGCTCGGCTATTGGGCGAAGAGCTGCCAGTTCGTACAGCATGGCGCTGTTGAACATCACATCGGCATTCTCTTGGAAAGGGAATATCCACTTTTCTTCTCCCCGCCTTACGCTGTTCCACATGGCAAGTGTGTGCACTGCACTGTGATTGCGATACTTGGAGTCTCGGATGATTCTTCTTATCAGTCTGTTGTCCGAAGTGGATAGGAAGTTCAGGCGATCCAGAGTAATGCTGGTAAGTGCAGACACATATATTCTGAAAATTTTCTCTTGAGGAATTTGGGATGTCAGCTCCGGATTTAGGGCGTGAATACCTTCGATGATCAGAATATGATCGGCTCCCAATTTTAAGCTGTTGCCTTTGAATACTCTCGAACCTGTGGTAAAGTCGAAAGTAGGAAGCTCTACCTCTTCTCCTGCAACTATCTCGGAAAGCGTCTCATTGAGATATGGAAGATCGAGTGCATATATACTTTCAAAGTCGTAAGAGCCATCCTCGTTTAGCGGAGTCTTCTCTCTGTCTACAAAAAAGTCGTCCAAAGAGAGTGTGAACGGGCGAAGAAGATTTGTTATGAGTTGGGTTCTCAGACGCTTTGAAGTGGTCGTCTTTCCTGAAGATGAGGGTCCGGCAATAAGCACGATCCTTACTCCTCTTTCGGAGTGAAGACGAGAAATCTCCTGTGCAATATCTGCAATCTGTTTCTCTTGCATGGCTTCCGAAACCTGCACAAGCTCGGCTGCCGTGTCTTTATCCCTGAGCATACAGTTCATAGGGCCTGTCTCCTCTACGCCCAAAGTACGCAGAAGTTCTATATGGCTCTTGAATGTTTCTAAGAGTTTTGGTTGATCCACTCTCTCATTAAGCTCCTTATAGTTGGATCTCTTCGGCAGTCGTATCAATATTCCATCTTGGAAAGGCTCCAGAATGAAGTCCCAAATCATGCTTGTGTTAGGAAGAACATTGCCAAAGATATATTCCCTATGTCCGTCTATTTCCACTAACGGAGTGTAACAACGTCCGAGTGTACGTATCATTTCGGCTGTGGTATATCCGCCTTTTTCTTCCAAATATCGGATTGCTTCTTCCGTAGGCATCGAAATCACTTTTATCGGTAAGGCTTGAGCGATCAAGGCTCTGACCTCTCGGCTCAATGCTTCCACCTCTTCCTGTGTGGGAGCTTTCTCTCTCGAGCCCCAAGCACAATAGTAGCCGTTGGATATGGCGTGTTCAAAATCTATGCGTGGCTCTCGTATATCTTTAAGGTTGATTGACGCACGACTCAACAGGGAGATAAAGGTGCGAAGATAGGTTCGCATTCCCGACTCTTGCGAGTAGTCTATAAAGCAAAGGTTGCACTCTTCATAAAGTGGCTCCGATAAGGAAATGGTCTTATGATTGACCTGAGCATTCATTACCGGGGCCTCCATTGGCTCCATATATCGGTCGAAGAGTTCGAGAGGAGTAATCCCCTTGGGAACCGATACTTTAATATTTTTTTGAGATAAAACTACGTTTAATATGTTATTCATTTCTATACTCGGTTTTTTTTGATTTATTTTGCATGGGATAAAGATAGCGAAAAACTTATTTACTATTCCTGCGTCTAAATATTCTAAGTTACACAAACATGGATTTTGGTTTTTTTCAAGTACTGCAACTCGTAGGATCTTTAGGGATATTCCTTTACGGGATGAAGGTGATGAGTGAAGGATTGCAAAAGATAGCCGGAGACAGGCTACGCAATTTCCTTTCTGCAATGACCAGTAATAGGGTCTTTGGTATCTTTACAGGTTTACTTATTACCATTTTAGTTCAGTCCTCAAGTGCTACGACTCTTATGGTCGTGTCATTTGCAAATGCCGGGCTTGTAACCCTTGGGCAGGCGATATCCGTCATCATGGGGGCAAATATCGGTACCACCGTTACGGCTTGGGTAATTTCTCTCTTTGGATTCAAGATAGATATTGCCGCGTATGCTGTGCCGATAGTTGCATTAAGTATCCCTTTTATCTTCTCCGGTAAAAGTAATCGGAAGTCATGGGGAGAATTTATTATCGGTTTTGCCTTTCTGTTTATAGGACTACAATATCTTAAGGATAGCGTTCCCGATCTCAAGAGCCACCCTCAGGCTTTGGAGTTTCTAAAGAACTATGCTTCCGGTGGATTCGGATCGACCATCCTTTTTATGTTTATCGGAACAATTCTTACCATCGTTGTTCAATCTTCCAGTGCCACAGTAGCCATAACGCTGATTATGTGTTCTAAGGGATGGATCTCTTTTGAACTTGCTACAGCAATGGTTTTGGGAGAAAATATAGGTACAACCATTACAGCAAATATCGCAGCAATCGGAGCCAATGTAACTGCCCGCAGGACAGCCATAGCGCATTTACTGTTCAATGTTTTTGGGGTTCTGTTTGCTCTCATATTTTTCTCTCCGTTCATCAAGCTTGTTGTTCATATCATATCGAACTATGGACCGGGAGACCCAAGAATGCTGTTTAACTTCCTTGCAGAGTTAGGACCCGAGCGAACAGCCCTTTTAGAAACGGATATGAGTGAGGTTGCCGATACACTTTTACTGCAGCAGATTGAAACCCGGAATACCGGTATCGCAGCCGTTTCTTTCGGTCTTTCCCTCTTCCATACGCTGTTCAATGTCTTCAATGTCCTTGTCATGATATGGTTCGTAAACGTTTATGTTTATATCTGTCGTAAGATTATTTCGGACAAGAAGCAGAAGAGCAAGGGCGAAGAATTCCAACTCAAATATATCTCATTCGGTATGCTCTCTACTGCCGAACTCTCTATCGCACAAGCGCAAAAGGAGATGGCTGTATTTGGAGAGCGTACTTCTCGAATGCTCGATATGGTAAAAGAGTTGGTTGTAGAGAAAGACGAAGAGAAGTTTGCAGAGATTTACAACCGTGTGGAGAAGTATGAAAATATCTGCGACCGTATGGAGTTGGAAATTGCAAACTATCTATCCAAAGTGAGTGAAGGGCGTTTGAGTGCCGAAGGTAAGGAGCATATCCGCAACATTATACGTGCGGTTACAGAGATTGAAAGTATCGGAGACTCTTGTTACAACTTGGCAAAAAATATCAAACGCAGGGAAGAGCATAAAGCTAATTCTACTCCTCAGATGCAAAAGAATATCTTACACCTTTTGAATCTGAATGCTAAGGCACTCGAGCGAATGAACTTTATCCTTTCAAAATCCGACATTCAGCCGGATGATGCTTTGGAATCGTACAATATCGAAAATGCCATAAACAATTTCCGCAATGATGTTCAGATCAGTAGTTTGGACGAAATAAATTCAAAAGAATATACTTATCAGGAAGGTGTTTACTACCACGATATCATAAATGAGTGTGAGCGTTTGGGCGATTATATCCTTAATGTCGTGCAGGCGGTGGTAGAAAAGAGATTTTAATATAGATGCTGTTATGAGCAAGATAGAGATAAGAGAAGCCCGGACGAGAGAGGAGATGAAAGCATTTGTGGCTTTCCCCAGAAAGCTATACAAGGGCAATCCTTACTTTGTGCCTCAGATTGAATCGGAAGAGTTGGTGACGTTGGACTCTAAGAAGAATCCGGCATTCCGGTTTTGCGATGTAATATACTTTCTTGCGTATAAAGAAGGAGAGGTTGTGGGGCGCATTGCCGGAATTATCAACTACAAAGCGAACGAAACATGGAATCAGTCTTACGCTCGTTTCGGTTGGGTAGATTTTATAGATGATCCGGAGGTCTCTTCTGCTCTATTCCGTGCAGTAGAAGATTGGAGCCGTAAACAGGGGATGGAGATTATCCATGGGCCTATGGGGTTTTCGGATTTGGATCATCAAGGGCTTCTTGTTCATGGTTTCGATCAACTCGGTACTATTGCCACCATTTACAATCATCCTTACTATCCCAAGCAGATAGAAGCATTGGGATACCAAAAGGATCAGGATTGGAAAGAGTACAAGATTTTCGTTCCGGACGAAATACCGGAAAAGCATTTGCGGATAGCAGACCTTGTTCAGAAGAAGTACAACCTGAAAGTCCGTAAGTTTTTATCCGTAAAAGAGATAATGCCATACATTAAGAGCATTTTTTATACTCTTAATCGGGCTTATGCTCATCTGTATGGATTTTCCGAGCTATCTACCGAACAGATAGATTTTTATGTCAAGACATATCTTCCGATGCTTCGGATCGAGTTGGTGACGGTGATTACTCAAGAGCCGGACGATAAGGTTATAGGATTTGCGATATCTCTTCCCAATCTCAGCCGTGCAATGCAACGAGCGAAAGGGAAACTCTATCCGATGGGTATTCTGCACCTGCTGACCGCATTGAAATCTCGTCCTAAAGTGGTAGACCTTTATCTTATCGGGATTTTGCCGGAGTATCAAAACAAAGGCATCAATGCGCTTATCTTTAGAGATCTTATTCCTATTTACAAGCGTCTTGGCGTAGAATATTGCGAAAGTAATCCGGAGTTGGAGAGCAACCAATCCGTACAGATGCAGTGGAACTACTTCGAGCGTGTCCACCACAAAACCCGCAGGGCATACATCAAGGAGCTGTAAACATTACAATATAAATCAGAAAAGAGGAGATACTCAGCCGAGTATCTCCTCTTTTTTTCTGTTTGTCGCTTGGAGTTGTTGTTACTTCTTGTCGTAGTCGTATGCCCAAACAAGATAAGAAGAACCCCAAGTAAATCCTGCTCCAAAGGCTGTAAGTACGAGCTTATCGCCCTTCTTCAAATCTTTCTCCCATTCCCATAGACAGATTGGGATGGTAGCCGAGCTTGTATTCCCGAACTTGTGGATATTGATCATCACTTTCTCCTCAAGTTGTTCCTTAGAGAAGCCCATTCTTCTGGCTACAGCGTCAATGATGCGCATATTGGCCTGATGAGGTACTACCCACTTAATATCTTCGGCAACGAGGTTGTTGCGCTCCATAAGCTCCAATGTGGTATCTCCCATGGAAGAGACTGCTGCCTTGAATACGGTCTGTCCGTCTTGGAACACATAGTGCTCTCTCTTCTCCACAGTATCGGAAGTTGGCCTCTGTATAGCACCACCGGCCTTGATTGTAAGGTGAGGAAGTCCTGTTCCGTCCGTCCGGATGATGGAGTCTTGCAGTCCGTACTCAGGGGCACAAGGTTCTATGAGAGCACATCCTGCTCCGTCTCCGAATAGAGGAGCTGTTGCACGGTCTTCCGGGTCTATGATGGCGGACATCTTTTCGGTACATACCACGAGTACTTTCTTGTATCGGCCGCTCATGATAAATCCTGAAGCGATCTCGAGTCCATATAGAAATCCGGGACACGCTGCACAGATATCGAATGCGAATGCGTTTGTACAGCCTGTTTCAAGAGCCACATGGCTGGATGTATTTGGGATTGGATAGTCAGGAGAGTTGGTTGAAAGCACGATAGCCTCTATCTCTTTAGGGTCTATTTGGTGTCTTTCAAACATATCCTTAACGGCTTGTATAGCCAAGTATGAAGAACCGAGTTGAGGATCTTCCAGTTTACGTCTTTCTTTGATACCGACACGAGTCATTATCCACTCGTCCGATGTGTCTACCATTTTGGCTATCTCATCGTTGGTAACTATCTTGTCGGGAACATATCCGCCTACTGCTGTAATGGCTGCGTGAATTCTGTTCATGTCATTAGTGTTTGGAATATAGTCTATAAAAAGCAAGCACTAAGCTACTGAATCTTTTTGAGAAAAAGAAGAGTTAGCTTAGTGCTTCTACGGCAGACCTCTATTTATTTCTTAGAATGTCTCCCATTTTTTTACCTCATAGTGAGGGTTATGCGTTTTCGCTTTTTTCAATAGCGATACGACCTCTGTAGTATCCGCATTCACCACAAATAGTGTGGTATCTATGCCATGCGCCACAGTTCGGACACTTAGCTATTGTTGGTACTACTGCATGATCGTGTGATCTGCGCTTGGCTGTTCTAGCCTTCGACTGTCTTCGTTTAGGATGTGCCATAGTCTATTATTTTTATTTGTTCATTAGTTCCAAAAGCGTTAAGAGATGCTCCACACGGGGCATCACTCTTGTTCATTCTCCCACTCTTCGGCATCCTCTTCTATCTCTTCCGAGCCGGACAGATACTTCAGCATCTCCGGATTGCACTCGTTGATAGGATGCTTGCAGGTAAATGGGAGAGAAAAGAGAACCAGCTCGTACATGATCTGCGAAAGATCAAGCGTGCCCTCTCTTTCCGGTATGATGATAAGGTCGTCGCCGTTATCCACATACTCGTTTCCGTATTTTACCACAAGTTCAGACACAGAATCCACCGGCATGGTGAGTGGAGCAGTACAGCGATGACAAGCCACAGACACTGTGCCCTGAAAGTCGAGTTCCAACTCAAATGTTCCGCCGGCTGCATGGGAAATATAGACTATTGCCGTAACGTCCCCATCAAGGATTTCGTCACCTTCCTGCTTTTTCCAAAAGTCCGAATCCAGAAGAAACTCTAAGGTCTCTTCTTCCTGCTTAATGCTTTTGAAAGAAATGGTGTATGCGTTCATCCTGTGCCTTGAGGTATATAAATCTCCGCAAAGGTACACTTTTTTCGTCGTTTGACAATGTCCCAAGCTCGAATTTGTGCCGAACCACTCATCTCTGCTCCCTCCCTTGTGGGAGTTTTTATATAAAAATAAAGCTCCGAAATCTCCTCTCTATGGAGCGGTGGTGTAGAGTTTGTTTTGATTCAAATTTCAAGATGTGCTATGAAACTTATTTGTATTCAACGAGATATGGAAAATCGCGAATTTGAGAAAAAATTTTTCTTCGTCCGTTTGATGGGCTGTTTTCGCGTTAATTGGTGTGAATTTTAACACTCTGTTTTGAAAACGAATCTTAACTGAATTTTGTGCATAAAAACGACAAAAAAGAGGGTTGAAAATCTAAGTTATTTATTTTCAGAGCGATGAGTGAAAAAGTTTAACCCGTTAATTGAATCGGGTAAACGGGTTAAATGAAATCGGTAAACGGGTTCATTGAAAAATTAAACCCGTTAA
>JAUMWS010000122.1 GCA_030529525.1 Porphyromonas sp.
ATGGTTATGAAAAATATTATCATCAAGATTCTTATTTCGATTGTGCTCATCTTTGGTTTTACACAATGTAGAAATACTAATGCAGATAAAAGTAAAAAAACTACTCCACTAACTACAGTAACTATTTCGCAGGCTTTCCAGCACCTGCTCTACATAGGCCTATATGTCTCTCAAGAGAAGGGCTTCTTTGCCGAGGAAGGTTTAGATGTGAGGATAGAAACGGCTGGTGGAGACGCTCAGGCATTCTCAGCTCTGACTAGCGGTAACGCTGATTTTGCACAGGGCGATCCAGCTTTCGTTGCCATTGCCAACGAGCAGGGCTGGGGTGGAAAGGTTGTGGTGATGGCTGTTAATAGGGTAGCTGTTTGGGGGATCACATTTGATCCAACGATACAGCCCTTCAGCGACCCCACAGGATTTAGAGGGCATACCGTGGCGACCTATCCTAATCCCAATACCTCTTACGTTGTGCAGAAGCAGCTCGCTCTGAAAGCTGGCCTAGAGGTTGGGAGGGATACAAAGATCCTCGAGGTCGAGATGGGAACAGAACTGGCAAGTCTGCAAAATGGTCGGGCCTCGATTGCTCAAACGATTGAGCCGAATGTCTCTACGATCGAGCTGGAGGGAGGCAAGGTGGTCTTCTCTTACCCAGAGGCCTGGGGGGACTTTGCGTTTACAGGCCTCATGGTTTCGGATCAGACTATTAAAGAGAGGCCGGAGATGGTGCAGAAGGTTGTCAATGCGTATGAAAAAGCCCTGAACTATATCCATACCGACCTAGAGGGAACTCTCCTAGTGGCTAAGCAATACCTGCCTCACCTCAAGGATGAGGTGATCCGTACAGCCCTAAGGCGACTCATTGACTCTGGCTGTATCCCAAAGCACACACAAATCAACATGGATTCATGGAGTAGCCTCCTACAAACACGCATTGATGTAGGAGATCTCAAGCAAATGCCAACAATTAACCTTATTGATAATACTTTTGCCGAAAATGCGAGGCAATAAATTTTCCCGGCCATGAGTAGTGTCGAAAACTCTAAGAAGAAAGAAAAAAAGAGAATTGGCTATATATTCCCAGGTATTCTCTTGTTTGTCGCCGTTGTATTAATTCCTATTATTCATTTTTATGAGGAATTTCAAGGTGAGTTAGTGGAAGATAAATATTTGTACTCTTTTTATTTAATTTCTGTTCTTCTTCTAATCGCTGCTAACTGGATATTTCTATGGATTAGTAAGAAGAATGGGCATGATGATCCCTTTACTATTCCAATAGTGTTAATGATATCAGGAGTTTTTTGTGCTATTATAGTTTATTTATGGAAGAAAGCACCACCACACGAGCAATACTATTGGATGGTTATGTCTATTCTTTCTTCTTTCCTTGGTGTAGCCACATTGGTGAAAACATTAGTTAAGTATTATGAGAGTATTATCGGCTTTAGAGATGAGGTCAAACAATATGCGGAAAAATTAAGTGATGTTTGGGATATTAGTGGGCAACTAAAACAAGAAGTCGAAACACTACAGTGGAAAACAGAATTAGTTGAGGTGTGGGCGCGAGATGAACTATCCCAGAATAAGGTGTCTATTAAGGTGTATAACATGGATGATTATATCATTAATTTGCCTTTCCTTTTGTCCCAGAATGCGTTTCAAGGAGAGAAGCTGCAAGTGAATGTAGAGAATTGTTATACAGATGAAAAAGCTATTGAGCAGGTATTGAGGCATGGAGGAATTGCAATTGCTGATCCATATTATGTCTCAAGTTTATTAAATAAGAGTCCCGACCGATCAAAAATCGAGTTGATCATATTGTCTCCGTTGATTAGGAAGAATCCCTTGAAGCACTTGAAAAGGGGTAAAGGAGGAAAAATGTTAGTGTATGATGCCTCTGTAGATAGTACTGCTGGTAGACTATCTGAGGTTAAAACTAGGCTGACAGGTGAAGAGTCAGATAAAGCGGATGTAGTGTCTCTTGAGAATTTCGTGAGAGAACTTTTGAAGATAAGGTTTTGGGTAGAAGGGTCTAAATGTCTTGAAGATTCTAGAGAATCTAAAGAAGTAGAGGAGAAGAGGGTCGAATATCAAAATGTATTTAGGAATCTGGCTAATGAAATAGATAAAAATAAAGAAGAGACAGTTCGAGATAAAGAGATTCACTGGTACGAAAGATTTATTTATATACTGAGTTTTTGGGATTTTGCACAAGAAAAAGAGAAAACTTGCATGAAAGACTATTTTCAAAAATATGAGGAGTTTTATTTGATGGAGCCAGAATTTACCATTGTTAATCAGTATATCTTGAAAGATGCTGGATATGAGGAGTATAAGGAAGTGGATTTGCCTGAGGCTGATAAGAATATTATTTTCACATCAATTATAACGACTAAGGCTTATTTGAAAAGCTATCCTCTTGCTGTTTTAAAATTTCTAAAAGCTATCAGAGTAGGGATCCTTCGTACTCACTCTGTTCTAAATGTAGGTAGTATTGAAAGAATTTCACGTGAATTTAGTCGAAATAACTCTTTTGGTCAAGATGCACACTATAAGAGTGCTATAGAGAGAATACTGAG
>JAUMWS010000123.1 GCA_030529525.1 Porphyromonas sp.
TACTTTACACTTCAAGCCGATGCTACTCACTTCTCCGGATGCAGAGGGCATATATCGTCTGTCAATGGGCTGTATGAGAATATGGCGGATGATGCTATCAACGTTCATGGAACCTATCTGAGAGTAGACTCCATACTAAATCCGTTTGCGGTGGAGGCATCTTTTGCTCACGGGCAGAGCTTTGGACTTCGTTGGTATGAAGATGGAGACTCTCTGCGTTTTATAGATCGTGAAACACTTTTGCCCATCCATACGACCAAGATAAGGGAGTTCAGACCTCTATCCGAAGGAGACCAAAAGAGGAGAATGGTCTCTTTTGAGGATCCGCTTCCTTTAGAAAAAGTGAAGGGTAAACGACTTGCCGTGGAAAATCTTTCGGCTCACCCATCTGTGCTATTCAGTAAAAATATTGTCAGGAATAACAGAGCAAGAGGAGCTCTATTCTCTACGCCTGAGAGAGTGGTCTGCTCGGAAAATCTTTTCGATCATACTCATGGTAGCGCCATCCTGCTTTGTGGCGATGCCAATGGCTGGTACGAGAGTGGTCCATGCGAAGAGATTATTATCTCCAAAAACCGTTTCGTAAATTCGCTTACAGGGCGATATCAGTTTACCAATGGCGTAATATCCATAGATCCCCTCATACGGGAACACGCTTCAGACGGTAGATATTATCATGGAAAAGTAGTCGTGGAAGATAATATATTTGAAACATTCGACTCTCCTCTCTATTATGCGGAAAGCGTGAGAGAGTTTATCTTCAGAAGAAACAGAGTGATACCCAATAAGGATTATCCTCCTCTGTTCAAGGATACCGAAAGCAAACAGATTCATGTCGGCAATATAATTCGAGAGTGATGTATCTGTCTAAAGTTTGCAACTTTCTCTTTTATAGATGAATAATTATTCCTAACTTTGCGTCCTAAATATATTATAGTAAATGGATAAGATAAGCTATGCGTTAGGCCTAAGCATTGGGCACAACTTTACAGCAACAGGAATCAAGGGACTTAATACAGAGGAGTTCTTGAAAGGAATGGATGTGGCATTAAAAGGTGCTCCATCCACAATCTCTATCGAAGAAGCACAAAAACTTCTTAATGAATACTTCCAAAAATTACAAGAAGACAAGTACACCCTTAACAAGGAGGCGGGAGAAGAATTCTTGCGTATAAATAAGGAGAAAGCCGGTGTGGTAACACTCCCTTCGGGTGCACAATATCAGATATTGACTAAAGGTGAAGGCGAACAGCCTAAAGCTACGGACAAGGTAAAGTGTCATTATCATGGTACGCTTATCAATGGAACGGTGTTCGACTCTTCTTACCAGCGTGGCGAACCTGCTACATTCCCGTTGAATGGCGTTATAAAGGGATGGACAGAAGTGGTACAACTCATGCCTGTAGGTTCTAAGTGGAGAGTTTTTCTGCCATACCAACTCGCTTATGGCGAACAAGGTGCCGGTCAGAGTATAGAGCCGTACAGCACGCTCATATTCGACATCGAGCTTCTAAGCATAGAGAAGTAATGTGATAGTGTCCGAATAGAATTCAGAATTTAATTATTAAACAAAGAAATAAAGCAAAATGAAAAAGATTCTTCTTACAGCAGCTCTAATAGGTGGAGCATTTGCCTTTACTGCTTGTAATGGCACGAAGACTTCTGTGCCCCTAAGTGCACAAAAGACAACAAAAGACTCTATGACATACCTTATTGGTTTCTATCAAGGTCAACAAATGAAGTTCCAAATAGATATGATGAAGAGTCAAGTTGGATCTATCCTTCCGGGCGACTCTCTTGATGTAGCTCTTTTCACTGCCGGTCTTGAAACAGCTTTGGCTGGGGATACTTTGACTATGGACAGTGCAGAAATTCAAGAGTTCTTGGAAGCTTCTTTCGAAAAACTTCGCAAGGCTGTTGGAGATACAAATAAGGCAAAGGGAGAAGAATTCCTTGCTAAGAATAAAAATGAAGAGGGTGTTGTAACAACAGAATCCGGTCTTCAATATAAGATCGAAACTGAAGGTGAAGGTGCTATGCCTACAGCTGAAGATATGGTTGTGGTTCACTACAAAGGAACTCTTCTAAACGGAGAAGTATTCGACTCTTCTTACGATCGTGGCGAACCTGCTACTTTCCCATTGAATGGTGTTATCAAGGGTTGGACAGAAGGTCTTCAACTTGTAAAGGTTGGTTCTAAGTTTACTCTTTGGGTGCCTGCCGAACTTGCTTATGGTGAAAATGGTTCAGGAAATAAGATTGGTCCTAACGAAACTCTAAGATTCGACTGCGAACTTATCGAGATCAAAGCAAAAGAACAATAAGAGTTCTATTATACAATAATAAATAAAGGATGGGCTGTGTCAGAAAGAAATTCTGATGCAGCCTTTTCTTTTATCCCATCTAATGAATTTTTATTTCGTCTCTTTCTTGTGCTGATATTAAGAGTGTTAAGTCGTTTTTCTAATGAAAAAGAAGCTATGATGTCAAAAACTTTTTGTTTGTTGTTTGCTTAAATGAAAAACTCTTTCTAACTTTGCA
>JAUMWS010000124.1 GCA_030529525.1 Porphyromonas sp.
AACTCATAGGGCTGTTCATAGCCAATCACTTAGACCCAAATGATAGATTTTAATAAAAAATGAATCTGGCTTCCTGGTCCGAATTTGGGCAGGAGGGAATGAAGATATTTAGAGCTAAATTGGAGAATAGACTCCTAATCTATTTATAGCCAATCGTATATGAAAATTTTGAAAGTTGGGACTTTCTTTCCTTTCGGTCGCTTTTACGGCCTCTTTTCGAGTTAATAGAGGTGAATTTTATCCCGATTCTGTGTAAACATTTACTAATAAAGAAAACCGCCTAAAAACCATTGATTTGTATCATGAAATGATTAAAGTGCTATCATTCAGTATGATAAGTAGAATTTCTAAACAGCTTAAACAGTTTGGGTAAACGTGTTAAATGAAATCGGTAAACGGGTTCATTGAAAAATTAAACCCGTTAAGCCGAAAGAATATGCTTGTTTATCGTTTTTGCTTAATAAGAGTCGAAATTAGTGTTAATAGAATGGGTTGAATTTAACAGTTCGGCGACCCTCTCCAAACAGCCCTCTCGAACAAAATAGAGAGAAGAAAAAATAACCCACCTTGACGGGATGGAATATATAAAAATAACCTCTCCGGAAAAACCGTAAAATCTATTATGCGGAGAGCGGTTTTCTCTGTAAATTTGTAGGAACAGAATCAAAAAACAAAAGATTAGTTATGGTCGCTACCGAGATTTCTCCTTATGTCATACGAGAGGAGTTCCAACTTTGGACATTTCATCTGGATGCAGCCGGTCGTTTTCCACTAAATAAGTTGGTCAGCAGGCTTATTCACACAGCCGGTCTTCATGCAGATCACTACGGGTTCGGTGTTATGAAGTTGCAAGAGCGAGGTTATACATGGGCTTTGCACAGGCTTGCCATACGCTTTGAAAAGCCTATCCGAAACGATGCTCCATTCAGTATCACCACGTTTGTTACCGATGTCGGAGCAGTAAAAACCACTCGTAACTTTCTTGTGCACCAGGGAGACACGCTCGTTTGTACGGCTACAAGCTATTGGGTGGCTATGGATATGCATACACGGAGAGCCGTTCCGCTGGCTCATGTTCTGAGCAAAGAGGTAGAAGTGCCTGCTCCTAAAGGAATAGAGTTGCCCTGTCCGGTGAGAACCGTCTGGGGTAAAGAAGAGGAGGCGAATAAGATTTATGGTATCGAACACAAGGTAAAGTACTCCGATCTTGATATCAATAACCACGTCAATAGTGCCATTTGGGTCGCTTTGGCTATGGATACTCTCCCCATAGAGGAGGTACTCAGCCGAGAGGTGGAGCAGGTAGATATTCACTTCATAGCAGAGGCAGCTTGCGGGGCAGACCTGCGTACCTGCTATGCTCCATACGAGTCGGGATATGCCGTGATGGTCTCTTCGTTCGATGAGCAGACCCCTCATTTTTGTATCAAATTAAAGTTTAGACAGAGCTATGAGTAAGGATTGTACACTTTATCCTCTGACATTTACACCTATTTTGAAAGAGATTATTTGGGGCGGGCAGAGGTTCGAACCGTTCAAGGGACTCCCTTCTTCCGGTAAGAAGATAGGGGAGAGTTGGGAAGTTTCACTTATTCCGGGAAGCATCTCTGTGGTAAACAACGGATCGCTTCGAGGGCGGTTGTTGTCCGATTTAATCGCAGAATATGGCTCGGAATTGCTGGGCAGGCAAGTCTATGAAAGGTATGGGGAAAACTTTCCTCTCCTTATCAAGTATATAGATGCCGAAGCAGATCTTAGCATTCAGGTGCATCCAAATGATGAGATAGCGCGACAGCGACACCAATCGTTCGGGAAGACCGAGATGTGGTACGTGGTAGATGCCACTCCCGAAGCTACACTAAAGACCGGATTTAAAGAAGCTGTCTCTCCCGAAGAGCTTGTTACTCGTGCCCAAGATGGCACCATCGCAGAAGCTCTTGCAAGTTATCAGGTAAAGAAAGGAGACCTTTTCTTCCTTCCTGCCGGGCGTGTTCATGCAATATGTAGTGGCTGTTTTGTCGCAGAGATACAGCAGAGTAGCAATATCACCTATAGGATATACGACTATAAGAGAAAAGATGCAGAGGGAAAGGAGAGAGAGCTACACACGGAACTTGCAAAGGATGTGGTAGACTATTCGGTACTGGACGACTATCGGACTCACTACGCTTTCTCGCCTGATCTGTCCGAACATAAGGAGGTGGTAAGATCGCCTTACTTCGCAACCTCTATCGTTCAACTTCGGAAAGAAGAAGTGGTTATAGATCTTACCATAAGGGACTCCTTTACGGTCTGTATGGTGGTAGAAGGAGAGATAGAGTTGGAAGTGGACGGACGGAAAGCTCTTTACGAGCTGGGAAGTACGATACTTATCCCTGCATCTTGCCATACATTGAAACTCCGCTCTGCCGCAGGAGCAAGAGTAATGGAGTGTTATGTTCCGGGGATGACACAGGGACTGACAATTC
>JAUMWS010000125.1 GCA_030529525.1 Porphyromonas sp.
CAATATTGTAGTAGAAGATAAAGGGATATATAAAACTCCTGCAATACCCCTACTTAAAGGGACGCAAAGAGCGGCTCTGATTGAAGATGGACTTATACAGGAGTCTGTTATCAGATTGGAAGATCTCTTCAGACCATGTACCATCCATCTTATTAACGCTCTAATGCCCTTGGGAACTCTTTCCATGCCCGGCACTTCGATTACTATAAAGGAGCGATTATAATAATACCTTTCGTTTTTTTTCTCAGCATTCCCATCCGATTGAAAGGGCCTTCAAAAAATCCGTAAACCTGATGGAAAGATTTATTATAGGTGTTCACAAAAACGGCTAAAGCCGTACCCTTTTCTAAATCAAGGTTTGATTCGTGAATTTCAAGATTTGATAAAAAGAAATCGTGGCTTGATTGTAAGAAGTCAAGGCTTGCTTTACCCTTCCAAACAGCTTAAACGTATTTAATATAGCCAATCAAAATATTCATTAGAAGTGTTTGTAAACATCTACATAAGATAATGTAATCATGGAGCGGTATCTTCGGATTTATTATTTGAAGATTTTTTCTTTTTATTTAGCTCCGAAGAATGGGGCTGCAAGGGTGAGTAATATTGGAAGAGACCTAAAAATAATGTAGCTTTGCCAAATGAAAAAGAAACAGTGTGTATGGCGAAGGTAATAGCTATAGCAAACCAAAAAGGAGGTGTAGGTAAGACAACTACAACCATAAACCTTGCGGCTTCTTTGGCTGTCTTGGAAAAGAGAGTTTTGGTGGTGGACGCAGATCCACAAGCCAATGCTTCTTCCGGATTGGGTATTCTCTTGGACACTTTGGAGGTTGATATTTACGATGCTCTCATGGACGATGTTCCTGCAAAAGAGTGCATTATATCCACTTCCATAGAACACTTGGACGTATTACCTTCAAGCGCAGATCTCGTTGGGGCAGAAGTGGAGCTGCTGAAGCGTAAAGAGAGAGAGTTTATTTTGCGACGCCTCGTGAACGAGGTTCGTAATGAATACGATTATATTCTCATAGACTGCTCTCCTTCGTTGGGGCTCATTACGGTAGGTGCTCTTATCGCCGCAGATACGCTCCTGATACCGGTACAGGCAGAATATTTTGCCTTAGAGGGCTTGGTAAAGCTTCTTTCTACATTTAAGACCATAAAGCAAACCCGAAACCCTTCGTTGGAGATAGAGGGTTTTTTGGTTACCATGTACGATGCCCGCACACGCCACTCCAACGATATTTATGAAGACCTTAAAGCTAAGTGTAAAGGCATGGTATTCTCCACCGTTATACATAGAAATACGCGTCTAAGCGAGGCTTCAAGCCACGGCAAACCGATATTATACTACGATGTGGATAGCCGTGGTGCTCAAAATTATATGCAGTTGGCACGTGAGATTTTAACCAAAGAAAATTCTCATAAAGCCACTAGTTTTGCTCCTTAAAAAGAGCATACATAAAGAGACATCAATGAGTAAAAAAAGGAATAGATCTTTAGGTCGAGGTTTGGGATCCCTCTTGGGTGATGATATGATACCGGAGATACAACCATCCGGGGCATCTTCCATATCCGAAATACTGTTGGAAGAGATAGAGCCCAATAAGGAACAGCCTCGCTCATTTTTTGATGAAAATGCGCTGTTGGAGCTGACAAACTCCATCAAGTCTGTCGGTATAATCCAACCTATCACCGTCTTCGTAAACAAAGAGGAAGGAGGTAAGCGGTACAAGATAATCTCAGGAGAGCGAAGATATAAAGCTTCCCTATTGGCAGGATTGACTACAATCCCTGCTTATGTTCGCACTGCAGAAGACGAGCATATAATGGAGATGGCGCTCATTGAGAATATCCAAAGAGAAGATCTAAACCCGATAGAAGTCTCTTTGGCTTTTAGAAGACTGATAGAAGAATATGAACTGACTCAGGAAGAACTGAGCGGAAGAGTTGGAAAGAACAGAGCAACCATAGCAAACTACCTCCGTCTTCTAAAGCTCCCATCAGAAGTACAGATGGGACTAAAGGACAGAGTCATAGATATGGGACACGCAAGGGCTCTTCTTCCGCTGGAAGATTCTGCCCTCCAGATAGAGTTGTATAGACAGATTCTGATAGATCACCTCTCCGTAAGACAGGTGGAAGCCATAGTCAAAAGATATAAGGACGATGAGAAAAAGCTGGACAACAAAGATTCCGGAGTTTCTCTACCGAAAAAGTCTACAGAGAAAGCCGCCGAGTTAGATCTTTTGACACAGCGATTTTCAGCAATATTCAAGACGAATGTTAACTTTACCTTAAACAAGCAGGGGAAAGGTAAGATAACCATTCCTTTTGCTTCGGAAGAACAGTTGGAAAGCATTCTTCATCTATTGGACTCATTGCCTCACAAATAAAACATTCATGTTTGTTATGGTTTCAACGAGATCTATAAGAGTGCTGGTAGGAGCTATCGTTTTTAGTTTG
>JAUMWS010000126.1 GCA_030529525.1 Porphyromonas sp.
CCAACGACCCCGAGATTACAAATCACGTGCTCTGGCCAACTGAGCTAAAGAGGCTTATACAAGCACCGACTCAACCTCTGTTGTGTTTTCATGTGCTTTCGGGTGCAAATTTAATCACTATTTTTCGATTGTGCAATAGCGAGCAAATATTTTTTCTTTTCCACCTCGGATAGTCCTCTTATAATATATGGTATTCCATGCCATATAAGAGCGGTATTCGAGCTATAAGACATCATCTTCCACCTCCAAATTGGAAACGATAAACTCTTGACGGTCCGGAGTGTTTTTCCCCATATAGAAGTCGAGCAGCTCTTTTATGCTATCCTCTTTGCGCATAACCACCGGATCCAAACGAATATCCGATCCGATAAAATGCTTGAACTCCTCTGCCGTAATCTCTCCCAATCCCTTAAATCTGGTTATGGAAGCATTAGCCCCAAGTTTTGCCACAGCTTCATCTCTCTCTTTCTCGTCATAGCAGTAGATAGTCTGCTTCTCTCCCTTATCCCGAACTCGGAAAAGTGGTGTTTGCAAGATGTACACATGCTTTTGACGGACAAGATCGGGGAAAAACTGCAAGAAGAATGTTATGATAAGCAGACGGATGTGCATACCGTCCACATCGGCATCGGTTGCCACGATGACCTTATTATATCTCAAATTATCTATCCCATCCTCTATATTAAGAGCAGCTTGCAAGAGGTTAAACTCTTCGTTCTCATAAACCACTCGTTTTGAAAGTCCGTAGCAGTTGAGAGGTTTGCCTCGCAGAGAGAATACCGCCTGATACTCCGCATCCCGGCTTTGGGTGATGGAGCCACTTGCCGAAAGCCCTTCGGTGATAAAGATGGAAGTATCGTCCGGGCGGGGTGTTTTCGGGTTATTATAATGGTAAGTACAGTCCCGAAGCTTCTTATTATGTATGGAAGACTTCTTCGCCCGCTCCTTTGCGAGCTTTGTAATGCCGGCAATACTCTTACGCTCCTTCTCGCTTTCGAGTATCTTCTTATAGAGGATGTCGCTTGTTTCGGAGTGCTTGTGCAGATAGTTGTCCAGCTCTACCTTAAGAAAATCTCCCACAAACTTATTCAAAGACATTCCGCCTTCCGCTATATCCCGAGAGCCCAACTTCGTTTTGGTCTGGCTCTCAAAGAGTGGTTCCTGTATACGGATGCTTATTGCCGCCACTATTCCGGAGCGTACATCTCCCACATCGAAGTTTTTGCCATAATACTCTTTTATGGTTCTTGCCACATGCTCTTTGAATGCAGAGAGGTGCGTACCGCCGTGAATGGTATTCTGTCCATTCACAAAAGAGTAGTACTCTTCCCCATATTGAGACGAGTGGGTCATGGCTATCTCTATGTCTTTACCGCTAAGGTGAATGATCGGATAGAGTGCCTCTCCCGTCATGGTATCCTCCAACAGATCCTGCAAACCTCTTTTCGAGCTGAATCTTTTACCATTAAAAGTTATGGTAAGAGAAGTGTGCAAGTAGCAGTACATCTTAATCATCTGCTCCACATACTCCTTGATGTAGCTGTATTCCTTGAAAAGTAAAGGATCCGGGTGGAACAGGACCATTGTACCATCCTTCTCCTCTTCACTGTCGAAGAGGTCTGTTTCGGAAACAAATATCCCTTTTTCAAAGACCACACTCTTTCCCTTTCCGGCTCGGAACGAAGAGAGCTCCATACGATCGCTGAGGGCATTCACGGCTTTAAGACCTACTCCATTAAGTCCGACCACTTTCTTAAACACCTCGTCGTCATACTTCGCACCTGTATTCATCTTTCCGGCAATATCTCTCAACGATCCCTGCGGAACGCCACGCCCGAAGTCTCTCACGCCAACCACTCCCTCATCGTCTATGGTAATCTCTATCCGATTTCCGAAGCCCATCGAGTATTCGTCTATGGCATTGTCTATGACCTCCTTGAGAAGAACATATATTCCGTCATCCGGACTTGTCCCGTCTCCGAGCTTACCTATATACATACCCGGACGCCTCCGGATGTGCTCCATCGGGTCTAACGTTACGACCTTATCGTCCGTATAGTTGTGTTCTTGTATGACTTCCTTGCTCATGCTTTAGAGTGTATCGCTATCTGTTTGAGGCTCAAAGGTACAAAAAAGAAGCGGGAGCTAAATCACCACAAGGCGAAAGAAACAAGAACCACCCTTGATGCAACAGAATCAAAATCCCGTTCCACCCTTTCACGACACTACTCCATGAAAAGAGTCAAAAGCACTCTCTTGCACCTCAAAGCCCTCTCTATTATCTCCGGTAAAGCTCGGACAGAAGTTCTTAATCCCGCTCTGTTCAATAAAAAGACACTCCGAAAGAGAACGTCGGGAAGTTTTAAGATATTTTCTCTTTCCTCTTATCACCTCTTCC
>JAUMWS010000026.1:0-10250 GCA_030529525.1 Porphyromonas sp.
TTTCGGCTTAACGGGTTTAATTTTTCAATGAACCCGTTTACCCATTTCATTTAACAGGTTAACCCAATTCATTTAACACGTTTAGCGAAAAGCATCAAAGTGCTATATATCAACAACTTATCAATTCACCTCCTAAAAAGCCCCTAAACAGGAAGATTTCTTTATTAGGAAATCTTCACAGAAAAAGAAATTAAAATTCACACCAATTAACGCGAAAAACGCCCGTCAAACGGACGAAGAAAAAAATTTTTTCAAATTCGAGATTTTCTATAATCAGCTTATTACAAATAGATTAGAATAGAGGTTTGGATTTTTTATCTCAAAACAGAAAGATAGAGAGCCTCATCCGGAGCAGAAACGGAAGCCCCATTTTTATATAAAAGCTCCCGATGAGAAAGGAGCTTTCGAGCGGTGACAGTTACTCAAAAAGCTTCGTAATACCTTTCACAATCCAGATCAATGCGCCCACGACATTTACCGTAACTTCCGGCTGAGCCTTATTGGTTATGGGGTTGTGTCTGTATGCCACTCCCACCTCTACCGGTCCGCATCCCGGGATATTGTAGCCTAAACCGCCTCCCAATACCGGAGAGTAGAGCATGCCATAGCGATGAGGGAAGTAGCCGGACAGAGAAGTAAAGGAGCTTCCTGCCGATCCGTAAAAATAGACTCCCGCATCTGTTATATACTGCAACCTTGCTCCTCCGTAAAACTCTTGCCCTAAGAATTGATGCGAATATGGAGCTGTGAAAAGCGAAGCACCTCCATCGAGATAGAGCTTGAGATTGCGAGAGAGTAAGATTTGGGAATGAAGTCTGGGATTGATATAAGTATGCCCCATGTAAGAGCCGACTGCCACTCCTCCCGTAAGCATCCACTTTTGAGAGGGAGTATAGGTAAGATTGGTATATATCTCTCCGAACTTTTGGTGCGTGGGCAGATGAATGGACGAAAGTTGCCCCATAGAGAAAGAGGTATTCCACGAAAGATCTTTACGTAGCTTCAGATCGAGCCCGATGGTTCGGGAGTCGTGCAGGGTATTGAAGGCATTTCTCCACTGATTGCTTGAAGCATGAGCTTCCAAACGATACCCTCCGAGATCTATATCCAACAACTTTGGCGTATTGAGCTGAAAGTTAAAAGCAGGAATGCCGAACTGGGAGCCGGAAAATCTGCCCTGGGAAACACTCATTCCCTCGTGATTTATCCCTGCGATATCTACTGTGGGTTGGATCTCTTCTACCTGCTTTCTGACCTGCTTCAGAAGCGACTCTTCAAGCTCCTTAGGGAGTTTGTTCTTCTCTATAGGCTTGACTTTCAGGGAGTCTCCGGGTAGCGAAGTATCCGTCTGAGCCTTTGCTATCGTGCCAAAAGCTCCGATGGCAAGCAGAACCAAACAGAACAGAATTTTTGTCAAAAAGCTATCCTTCACCTTTTCGCAATTTATCTATGGGATTGATACTTAGATACGGTTAATCTGCCCAAAGGTATGGAAATATAATTTTATCGGCAATAAACGAGCAAGAAAAGACATATATTCCGGTGTTTTTCATATTCTTAAACAGAAAAATCCTCCCCGGCAGGAAGCTTCGTCCGCTTCCGTACCGAGGAGGATTTGCTCTATTCGTCCTCTATTGCTCTCTACGAGAGGCAGAGTCTTACATTACATTCTTCACTTTGATGATAATCTTCCGTTGGAATCCTTCGCCTACAAGTGGAGAGTGAGGGTCTTCGGGAAAAACAATGGTAAGAGTCCCGACAGGCATTGGTAGCGTAACGGCAGGTGTATCTTCCCATAGAAGATAGTCGCCACCGGCATCATACGACTGCCGGATGGTGGTACAGAGATCTTCCGCACTCCATCCCATATTCTCGGCAAGCCTCAGTGGAACATGAATGTCAATGTATGCTTTGTGTTGCTCCATAGGAATCAACCTGTCCGGAGACATGGCTACCTCCGCCACATTGGCGTATATATTCTCTCCGTCTATCTCGTTTCGACCGGTAGGCAGAGCAGAGAGGTCTGTGGTTTTGAGCCAGTTGGCTACCGCCTCGAAATGCGGATTCAGCGGGAAGTATCTCCCAAACTGTTCTAACGTTGTGATGATCATATCTTACAAAAGGGGTAGTGGATTAGAAGTTTTCACTCTTCATGTCTACATATTTGGGGCGAAGAATCGTAATCTGCAACAGCAATGCCACCAAAACGATACCGGCAAGCATGGCAAAGCCAAGCCCTAAGTTGCCTTCCCCTGTCCATGCTCCGAGCACCTGCGTAATGAGTGCGCCGGAAAAGACGCCTACCATATTCATGAAACCATAAGCGGTAGAGCGAAGATTGTCGGGCACGAACTGGCAAAGGATAGGCATATTGTTGGCGTCGAACATACCAAATCCCACTCCGAAGCATAAGGCTGCGCCTATAATTGTAACCATGCCATGCCCCAAGCCTAAGAAGATAAGCGCCGGAATGGTAAGTGCCAATCCGATAGCTCCAATATAAACACGTCCTCTGAGATTGCGCTGTACCCAACGGTCGCTAAGCATTCCTCCTATAATAACACCGACGAACGAAGAGAACGCTATGGAGATTGTACTCAACGGCCCGGCGTGTTGCATATCTATCCCGAGGCTGTCTCGGAATAGTGTTGGCAACCAGTTTTTCGTAGCCCAACCCGGCAGACTCGGTGCCGCAAAGTAGATAAGAATAACCCAGAAAGCCACATTACCAAAGAGTTTTTTCAGCCCTTGACCGAACGGGATAGCATTAGGCTTGACAACAGAGCTCGACTGATCCAAGCCCATAGCATTTTTCTTGTCTTTCAGAGCCAAAGCCAAAACGACAGCATAAATAACCCCTGCAAGTCCGAAAGAGATAAATGTCGTCTGCCAACTGAAATGATGCGCCACGGTAGCTCCGAATCCGCCAAGTGCCTGCCCCATATAGAGACCTGTCATGTGTATTCCGACCGCCAAAGAACGTGTCCGTCCGGTATGATATTCGGTAATGAGAGCAAGTCCGGCAGGGATATAGAGTGCCTCACTTATCCCCATGATGGCACGAAGAATAAAGATCGTGTTGTAGGACGAGCTCATCCCCATCAGCAATGTTACGGCAGACCAGACGAGCAGACTACCCACAATGAGCCATTTTCTACTTATTCTATCTGCTATTGCTCCCGCTAACGGACTCATCAGTCCGTATATCCAAAGGAATACAGCCATGAGATAGCCGAAGTATTTAGGGTCTTGCAGCTCGGCAATATCTACCTTCATACTATCCGCCATCGTGGATAACATCTGCCTGTCAAGGTAGTTGAGCAGAGCCACCACCCAAAGCAAAGCCACCACTATCCATGGATATATCTTCCCCGAAGTCTGTTTTTGTGTTGTCATAGAAACCTTATAATATCTGTAAAAGCATTAGGGTCGCTCCTCTAAACGGCTGAGACCGAAGGAGCGACCCTAAAGTTAGTTACACTCTGTATTATTCATACCCCTCGGTTTGCTTGATATAGTCGGGGTCTTCTGCTATCATTCCTCTGGAAATAGGATAGTAGATGAGATACTTTCTGTTTTTGTCCAGCTTTTTCACATACTCGAATACAAGATCATCTCCTGCACGAACAAGGTCCCACCAACGCTTGCCTTCTCCGATAAACTCCTTCAGACGTTCATCCAATATAGCTCGCTTTCCTTCCAGTTTATTGCCACTGTGAACATACTTCTCGAAATCGCTCTCCTTAGCAGCACGTTCGCGAATCATGTTGATCTCCTGAGCAGGATCTTCTCCAAGCTGATTTTTAGCCTCGGCAAGGAGTAGAACAGCATCGGCATAACGGTAGATCGGGATATTTTCGTAGTACTTACGGGAACCATCATTCTCCAATACTCCCATAAATTTTGCAAGAATGGCTCCTCGATAGTTGGACTCATCTTTAAGATTCTTCGGGTCATACTCTCCCGGAGTAGCGAAAAACAGGATGAAAGTCTCCTGTCTCTTGTCCGGAGTAGAGTAAAGTTTTTCAATAATCTCAAAAGAAACGCCATTTCTGTTATGTCCGTTGAACTTGTATCTTCCCAGCTTTTCGCCTTTCAGGTCTACAAAGTTTTCAACGTCCGTATTGCGGGCTGTAAATGTACTGTAGAAGTGTTGGGCTTGATCTTGTTGGTAGTCTATCGAAAAGATAAACTCCTTGTTGCCCTCATTTGAAAGTCCCCAAAGTTTTTCGTAAGGCTCAAGCGAGTAGCCTTGTATTGATGATAGAGCTTCTTTCGCAGCACGGAAGTCTGCTTCTCCTCCACCTAATACCTGTCCTTTCCAAAGCAGTGCATCACCTTTAAGCATAAGGGTGGCAGCCTTTGACCAATAGACTTGGCTGTTTTTCCACTTACCGTTCGTTCCGGCATAAAGCTCTAAAGACTTTTCTATATCCTTGAGGATAAGAGCCATGACCTCCGCCTTTGGCGAACGAGCTCTGCGCAGTTTGGATACATCCTTAAGCTGTTCTTCGTTCAGAGGCTCGGTGGTGATGATAACATCTCCCCACGCTTTAAGCATGGTGTAGTAGATAAAAGCACGCATACCATGAGCCTGTGCCATCATGTTTGAACGCTCAGACTCGTTGTTGAATGGAGCTTTAGGCGCATTGGTGATAAAGTCATTCAATTGGTGGATATAGCCATAGAAGCCTGCCCAATTGGTAAAGACAGTATTGGTTGCATTGAAATCGTTATCAATGAGAGTCTGATTTTGAGCTGTTTCTACAGTGATACCACCCCAAATATCCGATCTCGCTTCTCCCATTAAGTAGAATGTCGATACAAAATTTCTGAATTGCGCAGACAAACCAACGTGTGCGCTTCGCACTCCTTCTTCTTGTTCCCAAAATCCGTTGTAGGTAAGTTCTGATTTGGGCTTGAAGTCCAAATTACAAGCCGTAGCGACGACTGCAATCAGAAGTGTATATATATACTTTTTCATATTTTAATCAGTCTCAAAAGTTAGAAAGTAAGATTTAGACCCAAGGTGAATGTCTTAGGAAGAGGATACCTACCGGTATCGGATCCTCTGGCTTCCTCCGGTATGCTACCGGAATACTTGGTGAAATAGTGCAGGTTAGCTCCTGTAATATAGAATCGAGCATCTTTAATAAGCTTGTTGAATACAGGCTTACCAAGAGTATAGCTGAGTGTTACTTCACGTAGAGCAAGATAATCTCCCTTTTCCAATGTTCTTGTAGAACTGCTTACAAAGTCTCCTTGATCCCATCCGCCGGCAAGGTGATTCTTTTGTGGGTCGGTAAAACCATAACGAGGGATATTGGAATCCGGATTTGTCGGAGACCATGTATCTTTAATTTCTACAGGTCCATTCTGATTACCCTGTGTCTGAGCCAGACCTTTCATACGGCGACCGTTCACAAGATAGTGCCCTACGGCAAAGTCTGTCTTCACATAAAGAGAGAAGCCTTTGTAGTTAAAATCAGTAGAGAGACCTCCGACAAGCCATGGCGTAGTACGTCCAACCACAATACGGTCGCGGCTATCTATGATATTGTCTCCATTAAGGTCTTTCCAGCGAGTATCACCCAAGAAACGTTTTGTCTTATTATAGGCAAACTCCACTCTACGATCTTTGTGCTCATCTATCTCTGCCTGGGTCTTGTAAACACCATCAAATACATAAGCCGTAACAAGATCGTAGCCGAGACGTTCGCCTTCTTGAAGACCTCCTACATATATAGTCTTTGTAGGATCATCAGGAGACCAAATCTCCCTACCGCCTTGCCTATTCTTTTCGATACCATTATTAGGAAGAGACTTTGCATAAGACTTAACAGATGCAAAGTTGGCATTGATGTTCCACTTGAAATCCTTGGATTTGATGGCTTCTGCATTGATTTGCAGCTCAAATCCTCTGTTTTGAAGCGTACCGTTATTGGTTTTAATTCCTGTGAATCCTGTCCATATCGGAAGCGTTTGATCTGCCAACTTGTCTATAACATCACGCACGAAGAAGTCTCCGATAATGGTAATTCTGTTGTTGAACAATCCGATATCAAGCCCCGCATTCAGGGTTGTAGATCTCTCCCAACGGAGTCCGAGGTTTGGAAGAGCGGTATTAACATATCCTTTTTGAGAGTCGTAAGTGCTGGTCAAGCTGTACAAACCTTGAACCGTATAGTTTCCAAGTACGTCAATATTACCGTTCACACCATAGCTCAAACGTGGTTTTACACGAGTAAAATAGCGAGTAAGAGATTCACTTTCTCTGAAAAACTTTTCATTATGAAGATTCCAACCCACGGAAACACCCGGGAAAAATCCGTACTTGTTCGTTCCCAAACGAGATGTACCATCATATCGGAATGTAAATCCGAAGAGGTAACGGAAATCGTAGTCGTAGTTCAACTGTCCGAAGATAGAAGCAATGGCATATTCGGATTTTGAAGAAGATGGTTTACCGGAAGCCTCTGCCCCTGCATTCATTGTATGAATAAGGTCTGTAGGAGAAAGTCTTGTTGCAGCACTGAACTCGAATCCGGAGTTGATAAAATACTCTGAACCCAAAAGGGCTGCCACATTATGCTTGTCAAAGAAACGGTTGCGATAGTTTGCAAGAGCCGTAAACTGGTTACGCAACACACGGTTATGTCCTACCGAAGAAGTTCTGTCTGTTCTAAGCGTACCGCCTTCAAGATAAGCTTTTGTGAAGGATTCTCCGGAGTTGTTTGTAGTAAAGTGGCTACCCTTTGCAGTCAATGTAAGCTTGTCGGTAACGTTATAATCCAGCTGAACATTTGCACTCAAGCGTTGTTCCAGATTAGTTTCCGGGAACTTGTCATGGTAATAAAGCGGATTACCGAAGTTGTAACTGGTTCCGGGGTGTGGCTTATCAGAGTCTGTTCCGTCCGGATTAGTAAACCAAATTCGAGTCGTAGGAGCCATACCGGCAGAACGTTGGAAAAGGTCATATATCGCAGTGTACGGATTATTCATATTGGAATGAGCATAAATAACACTGGAAGAGACCTTCATTTTGTCCGTAATCTTATAAGATCCGTTGAACGTTCCGGAAACACGCTTAAAGCCTGAACCCACAACAAGACCCTTATCATCCAAAAGTCCAAGACCCAAATAGTATGTTCCTTTATCGTTACCTCCGTCGAAAGAGAGCGTATAGTCTTGAGCATAGCTGTTTTGGTAGAACAGTTGAGAGTGATTGTTCGATTGGAAGATCAGCTTTTTGGTCGGATCCAACGGGTCTTCTATAGAAGTCCAAGTACTTTTACCCAACAAATGCTCGTTTTCCGGAGTAAGATACATTGTTGTATAGATAGAGCTGGTTGCGTTATTTCCCGTACCGGCACCATTGCTTCCTTTCAAGAATGCAGAAAAGACATTCTGATCATTACGCACTATCTGAGTGTCTCTGATCGCCAAACGATTGAATCGAACATAATCCTCTGCACTCAAATACTTCATCGGGTCTACCGGACGATTGTTAAAAGTATACTTCGTACGGAAGACAATGCTGGAGCGTCCTGCCTTACCTTTCTTTGTGGTAACAAGGATAACACCATTGGCAGCACGAGCACCGTAAATAGCAGTAGAGGCTGCATCCTTCAATACTTCCATAGACTCGATGTCGTCAGAGTTTAGAGCATAAAAGGAGCTCGGTACTCCATCTACAAGGATAAGCGGAGCGCCGGAGCCGTCGAAGCTGGTACCACCACGCAATACCATAGAAGGAGTAGAACCCGGTTGTCCTGTATTTTGAGTAACCTTAAGTCCCGGAATAGTTCCTTGAAGAGCTGTTGCGGCATTGGATCTGGGAGCACTCTCCAGCACCTTAGTATCCAGCTTGGATACGGAAGTGGTCATTTGGGCACGCTTCTGTGTAGAATAACCCGTTACGACTACTTGGTCCAACACCGTGGAGTGTTCTTTTAGGACAACATTGATAACCGTACGTCCGTTTACACGCTCCTGATGTTCTTCCATTCCGGCGTATGTAAATCTTAAAACGGCATCTTTGGTTACATTCTCAAGTTTAAATTGTCCTTTTGCATTGGTATACATACCACGAGCAGTACCCATCACACGGACAGTAACACCTGCGAGTGGTTCTTTGTTTGTATCTACCACCGTTCCGGACACAGTTATACCCTGTGCATAGAGAGATAGTGGCAGAAGCATGATCAGCATGAGCAACATGGATCGAAAGGCATGATGCGTACATTTAATCTGTTTCATGATCCTATAAAGATTATTGATTTGAATTAAACAGTAATTTCTGTGTTTACTCTATTACTTACTTATCTCATCGCATAGAAGCGATGCTTTCACCAACATTCTGGGAATATGGAAAGGTCCTTTGAAGATGTTTCCTTTGGCGGGCTGTGCTACCGTTCCGTTGCGGTGCAGATAGCCGTACCACTCGCCACACTCTTTATCAGGGAAGTGAGCGTATGTCCAGTCGTGCACTCTCTTGTGCCAGTCGAGATATTTCTGATCTCCCGTCAGCTTGTAGGCATAGAGGAGAGCGATGATAGCTTCTGTTTGAGGCCACCAGAACTTCATATCCTGAGAGTAGTCCTGATTAGGGAATCCTTTGGCATCCTTAAAGTTGATGATACCTCCGAACTCCTCATCCCAGCCCCAGAATAAAGCATCATCAAGAACGGTAAGACCAAACTCCCTCATCTCCTCTGCAATAGGAAGCTGCGGGAATAGGGCTGCCGCTTCCATTAGAAACCAAGCCGTCTCTATGCAGTGTCCCGGATTGATGGTACGCCCCATACAGGTATCTATCATCGTTCCGTCTCGGTGCACAACCTCCAAAACCGTACGATATTCCGGCTGATAGAGTTTGTTCTTTATCAGATCGAACGATTCCGAAACCTGTTCGGCAAGAGCCGGATCGTCCGAAACATCACTTATAACCCCTGCTATTCCGAGCAGAATCATCGTAGGACTGTGTCCGATGCAGTCCATAACCGGCAGGTATTTAGGCTCCAAAGCACCCGGAGTAGATAGCCACTCTCTGATCTTCTTGAACAGTCGGACTGCTTTTTCTGCATACTTCCTATTCCCGGAAGCTTTTGCATATTCGGCAAAAGCTATCGCCGCAAAAGATTCACTGAAGATGTATCTTCTTTTTCTCAAAGGTGTTCCATCCGCTTTCACTTCAAAAAACATGCGTCCATCCGTATCGAAGCAGTGTGCCTCCAAAAAGTCTATAATCTGCTTTGAAGCATCGAGCCACTCCTGCCTTTTCTCTATATTATTATAGGCGTAGGCAAAAGAGAATGCACCTCGTCCTTGGAACCAGACAGACTTTGTGGAATCCATAAGCTTGCCCTCTCTATCGAGACAGGTATATATACCGCCGTGAATAGGATCGAGTCCATGCTTTAGCCAAAAAGGAAGAATATCTTCCGTAAGCTGAGATCTGTAAATCTCTTTGTACTGCTGTATGTCCATATCTTGCGTATTACAGCTTATTGCAATGAGTGAAAAAGTCTATAGCCTCAAGATCTGCCAAAAGCAGCTTCTCCTCTTCTGCTGTAACGTTTCGGAATGGAGTCCGGTTCGGTCCGAGGTCAAGCCCTATAAGCTTCATTATCCGCTTTCCACCCACGATGTTTCCTCTATACTTTACAATGACATTGATAACGTCCTGAGCATAGTTTTGCAAGCGTCGAGCCTCTTCTATATCTCCTTTTTTCCACGCCTCTATAATACCCACAAGGCATCTGCCGTTGTAGTTGGTAGTACCGCCAATACCGCCTCTGGCTCCTCCCATTACAAGAGAAGAGAGTATGGTCTCGTCCTGACCATGCAACATATCATACTTGCCATCTTTATAGAGCATACACTGGTTGTACTCGTACAGGCTTTCAAACGTGTACTTGATTCCGGCAAACGTGGGCACTGCCACCTCCATCTGCTTGATGAACTCCAACATGGGCAGGAAAGCGCCGTTGAATGCAGGGATATGGTAGTAGTAGAAAGGCAGATCCGGAGCGCCGGCAGCTATCTCTTTACAATATTGTACCAGCTCTTCCACTCTGCCGATCTTCGGGAACGGAGGAGCCATGGCACCAATACCGAAAGCTCCGATCTTCTGGGCATGTTCCGCCAATCGGCGACTACTCTTCACGCAGGTAGACCCAACGTGAACGATCAACTTGAAATCGTTCCACTTTATTGCCGACTTCCATGCATCCGCAAGCAGGATACGC
>JAUMWS010000026.1:10260-19087 GCA_030529525.1 Porphyromonas sp.
CTCTTCCGTAAGCATATAGCCTTCTCCGGAAGAGCCGTTGATGAAAACACCGGAAAGCCCGTTCTTGTGCAACATCTCCGCATAAGCAGGGATGTTGTCGTAGTTTACTTCATGAGTATCCTCGTGGAATGGTGTAAACGGAGCATCTATAAGCCCCTCTATTTTTTCAAAAAACATGATAATAAAGTTTGTTTATTCTTCTATAAAAGGTGTATTATCTTTTTGTGAAACTATTTTGAGGCAAAGATAACGATACTTTTTATTCAATAATCATATATAGGCACTATTTTTCATAACAATATCCACAGATCGCATTCAATTATTAAATATTTTTCATAATAGAATTTCAAGCAATAGCCATTCAGCATATTTTATAATAAATAGCACTCCAAAAGGAGAAAAGAAATGCAATGACAGAATAATGCAATAACTATAATGCGCCAAGCTCTCCACCGGTACTTATTTGTTTTGATACCGTTCATAAAATGCAATATCAGTAGTAAAAGTTTGCTCCGAACCTTTCAACATTCGCACTTCAAAGCCTGATCGGTGGTATTCAAGCCTTGACCTCTACAAATCAGTCCGTGATTTGCAGAAACCGAGCCGTGATATGAAACATTGAACAGGAACAACAGAATTTCCAAACGTGAAAAGGAGATATTTCGGACAGGGTTATCCTCTTTTGTCAACAAACAAAAAGTTCAAGGCAAAGGATTTCAGCTGCAAAAGACAACGAGAAAGGGGCAAGAGGTCTGCACAAAAAAAGAGCCTCTGATGGCAAAACAGAGTTTGCATCAAAGGATCTTATGGGAAGAAGTAAGCTGTAAAAGCTACTTTTTCTTACTCTTTCTCTGAATGAAGTAGCGGATATTGCGCTTCATGCCACTCCATTTGGTTCTTGTAAGAGAGGTGCCAAAAAACATCTCTCCATACTCTTTCTCCTCCATTTTGGAGAGCATATCCAACGAGAGATCCAGCAGAGACTCCCTCGGGAGCAACTCCAATTCTGTGGTCGGAGGCACATTCTTGTTATAAGGGCAGACATCGAGACAAGTATCGCAACCTACAAGTCGGGAAGCCATTTTACTATTGATCTCCTCCGGAATCTCTTCCGAGCGGTTCTCTATCGTCCAATAATTGATACACTTTCTGGCATCCAAAGAGAATGGAGAGAGAGCTCCCGTAGGACAGGAACGGACACAGCGGTCGCACTCCAAACAGATATCGGCAGCTGTTTCGGGGAAAGGCAACGGCTCCGGATGAGGAAGATCGGTTACTCGAAACGACGTAAGAAGAGAGCCGATAACGCACCAAGAGCCCATGCCGGGCACTATCAGGCAGGTATTTTTCCCCACTTGTCCCACTCCTGAACGGGCAGCCCAGTATCGCTCAGGTATAGGTGCCGTATCCGTTACACTTCTATAAGTATGGGGAGAGAGCCGAGAGAGTTTTTCGGCAAGAGTATCTATACGCTTCCTTAATACCTTGTGGTAGTCTCGTCCCAAAGCGTATTTTGTGATTTTGGGAGAGCTTGCGGTCTGCTTCTGAAGCGGTGCATAGCTCAGTGCTATGATTATAAGAGAGTTGGCTTCGGGAAGTAATGCCTTTGGAGATCTGCGTACCTCTTCGTAGCGAGTGAGGTACTCCATATCTGCATGACGCCCCTCCTCTATCCAACTATCGTAGCGCTGCTGATACCACGCATCTACATCGGGACTTTTTTCAAGGTCTATTACTCCAATGTTAAATACGTTGATCTCCTCTGCCAGAGCCTTAAGTTCTGAAAAAGAAATGGATGGGGAAGACATCTATAAATGCAAACCTACTGAAAAAGAGAGAATCTGTATCCCTCCGAAAGAAGATAGTCTATAGCTTTAGGCAAGGCATATCTCAGGTTTGCCTCGCTTTTAATAGAGTCGTGAAAGACTATGATAGATCCGTTTTTCACATATTTGCAGACGCTGTCAAGCGTTCCTTCCGGTGTCTGATGCTTGCTGTAGTCTCGTGTAACCACGTCCCACATCACCATCTTGTACTTTTTTCTAAGACGGAAAAACTGGCTCCATCTGAGATGTCCGTGGGGAGGACGAAAAAGGTCTGTATGTTCGAGCCATTCATCTGCCTTCTGTACATTAGCCATAAAGCTGCCAAGGCTCACTTTCCACCCCTGAAGATGGTTGAAAGTATGGTTACCTATCGCATGACCTTCCGCTTTGACCTGCTCGAAGACTTCGGGATGCTTCCGGACATTATCCCCTACACAGAAGAATGTCGCCTTTACTCCCTTTTCTCTAAGCACCGAAAGCACCCAAGGCGTAACCTCAGGTATAGGGCCGTCATCAAAGGTAAGATAGACAACCTTCTCTTTCTCTTTGGGAAGAGACCACAGTGCACCCGGAAAAAGAATGCGATAAAGTAAGGGAGGATGCTCGACCAGTGCGGTACACCAAGCCGGCCATCTCCATTTTCGCTTACGAGTTGCCTCCAAAGTATTTGAGATATTTGAGCACCTCAGCCTCTACAGCTTTGTAGAACTCCTCGTTATAAACCTTATTGATACGGGCTATCGTGGTAGATACAAGCAGAGCTTCATCTATCTCTCTGGAGCTACCATCTTGTCCGTTTATCGGTTGTGCCATAGCCCAATGGAGGACAGCAAGAGATTGAGACATCATCGTCTTGGAAAGTGCAAGCGCTTCATCGTTCATTCCTGCCTGATAAAGAGCATCCACCAACGGAATAGAGGTACGTGTATGAGGGATGACATCTTCCGGCAACACTTCCAAACCTTTTCTCAGAACCTCTTGCGCCCGAACGGTGTCTCCCTTTGCGACCAAAGCATTGGCAAGCACAGAGAACACTTCTGTCCGGTACCCTTCAAACATTCTTCTGGCATTTTCATCCATGTAAACGCCCTTGCGGTCTGCTCCACCCCATCTGAACTTCCGCATGACATTCTCATACATTCTCTCCGTATCCACTTGAGTAACGATGCTATCACCTGCACGGAAAGGAAGAACCCGGTATGCGAGACCGGTCTGACGGAAATAAGGCTTCATGCCAACGTACTCACTATCCGGAACGGTAGTGCAATAGTAGACAGGACGTTCGAAGTTGTTGTTCGCCATGATATTCAGAATAACGCTTTCGTGTTTACCTAAAAGCTGTTTTCCTTTCATGTTGAATATCATCTTTTGAGATGCCGGGATGAATGCCGTATCGGATGGATAGATTGCTCCTTTCGCAATCAGATCTTCAGGATTATACTCCAAGCTGAGTGTTTCGGTAGGTATATAATCTATCTGACGGTCTATATTGGGCAGTTTTTTATTCTTGGGATCTGTGCTGGAAGCGTAATCGAGCGCTCTGCCAAGCGGTACGGTATCTTGGAGAAGAGGTACCACATAGATGACAGAAAGCTTCTCTCCGGCATACTGATTGGGATGCCAGCTTATAGGAAGAGCCTTACTGTCGTACATATCTTTCTTCATCTGATCCACATACCAGTCTGCTTGCAGATAAGAAGTATTACATACTCTTAAGTCTCGACGTACTCCTTCCACTTCCTGAGCGTACCAAAGCGGGAAAGTATCATTGTCTCCGTTACAGAAGATAATGCCATTCGGCTCGCAAGATTCGAGATAGTTGTATCCGAAATCCGAAGCCAATGTGCGTCCGTGTCTGTTGTGGTCATCGTAGTTCTGTGCAAAGACGAGAGCCGGAACGAACATACAGAACAGTGTGGCTATGATCGGAGCTTTCTTGTCGCCCTTTCCCTTGAAAGCGTAATGGTCTATTATCTCGCTCACATAAGCCACTCCGAATGCGATCCAGATAGAGAAAGCGTAGAAAGAAGCGGCGAAAGTGTAATCTCTTTCCCGTACTTGGTAAGGAGGCTGATTAAGATAGAGGATAATGGCCAAACCTGTCATAAAGAATAGCATAAAGACGATAAAAAGCGTCTCCATACTCTTTGAACTTCTGGAAGCATTCTTGGAAACAAGCAGGAAGAATATACCGAGAAGCCCCAAAAGGAACGGCAACATGAAGTATCTGTTGTATCCCTTGTTTTGCTTCATATGCTCCGGCATGCTCTCCATATCTATTCCGAGCAGAGCGCTATCCAGTGGAGTAAATCCTGTAATCCAGTTTCCTCTCGTGGCTTCCCCTTGTCCCGAAAGATCGTTTTGTCTTCCGCTGAAGTTCCACATGAAGTATCTCCAGTACATGTATCCGATCTGATAGCGGAAGAAATAGGTCAGGTTATCTCCGAAAGTAGGGACAACCACCGTCTTCATCTGCCCTCCATCGTTCACGTTCATGGTTTGTCCTTTAAAGTCGCTCCACATCTTGTAACCTTGTGGGAAGTGTGCTTGAGTGCTGTTAAAGACACGAGGGAAGAACATATTCATATCCGATCTGTACACCGGCTCCTGTATCGTCAGCTTTTCGTAGCGGTCTTTCTCTGTCTCGGACATTTTTGATGCACGTTGCCACTGTACAGACTCTTTGAACTTGGTAGAGCCATCGCTGTTTCTTTCCGGCAGCGAAGCAAATGTTTTACCATAAAGATGTGGAGTGGATCCGTACTGCTCACGAGCCACATAGCGTTTCAGAGTGAAAACATCGGAAGGATTATTCTGATTGAGTTGTATGTCCGAGTTGGCACGGATAAGGATAACGCCGTAAGTGGATACCCCTATGAAGAAGACTGCAGAGCAGAGCATCGCCAGATTCATCAACTTTGAAGTGAAAGAAGGACGGGTAAATGCCCACCATCCCACCAGTCCGATGATGAGTAGAGAAACTATCCAGCTGCTCCCCATGAACGGAATACCCAAAAGAACGACAACGACAAGGAAAATCGCTTGCATCACTCGTCTCTTGGATTCGATACGAATACTTTCCACATATCCCCAGATAAGCAGAACAGAAAGGAGTAGCAGATAAAGGATGAGTCCGCTATTGAATGGCAACCCCAAGAAGTTTACCGTAAACAGTTCGACTACCCCTGCAACGGCGGGAGCACCTTGCACGATACCGAACATAATGATGGCGATAAGTGCAAAAGAGCCAAACAGAGCCAAGACAGAGCCTTTGAGCGTGGGATTAGAGGACTTCTTATAATAGTAGATAAGCCCCATCGCCGGCAAGCAAAGCAGATTCAGCAAGTGCACTCCGATACTAAGCCCCATCAGATAAGCGATACCTACGATCCAGCGATCTGCCGTACTGCTATCCGCAGCCGCTTCCCACTTGAGCATAAGATAGAATACCAAAGCGGTAAAGAGAGATGAGAAGGAGTAAACCTCCGCCTCCACGGCACTGTACCAGAATGTATCTGTGAAAGCATAAAGCAGAGAGCCCACAAACGCAGCCCCCAATGCCACATAGCCGACATAGCTACGCAAACGACCTTCAGCCTCTTCCTCCTCCGTACGGACAAAGCATCGGCGAACGAGGTGAGAGATACTCAAGAAAAGAAGCATCACCGTAGCACCACTCATCAGCGCACTTACGGTGTTGGCCGCAATGGCTACGTGATTGGATCCGACGGGAAGAATCGTGGAAAAGAAATTGTACACCAACATGTAGAACGGTGCTCCGGGTGGGTGCCCGACCTCCAAACGGTCAAAAGTGGTAATAAACTCCGGACAGTCCCACAAGCTGGAACTCTTTTCCATAGTCAGTATATAGACAAAAGAAGAGAGCAGCATTACCGCTACGGCTCCTATCATCTCTATTCTCTTGAATATCTGTTGCTTCATACTTCTGCTGTTTTTACTACGTTTAAGGGTAGTTTCGGCGCAAAGTTAATCATTTTGATGCATTTGGTGTATCTGTTCCCCGTTTGTGCCTCTGCCTTTCTTATCTTCCTCCATCCGGATGTCCCAAAAGAGATAAACCCATATCCCGATTTCCTGCCCAAGATAGAGCCTTCGAGTCGGGAGTTTTTATATAAAAATGAGAAGCGACCTCATGCCCTGAAACAGCCTCTCTCTCCTACCATTTTTCTATCTTGAAAGAGGAACGAAACACATAAAAACCTAACAATCAAACTTGTATAAGAAATCGCGAATTTCCGTTCTCAACTATCTCCGATCGTTTTGAGGGGCTGTTTTCGAGTTAATAAAACCGAAAAACAAGAAGCCTTGGCGTAAACGTTTCTTAATACAGAAAAGTACCCAAATCTGCTTCAAAAAGGGTGCATTCAGATAAAACACTGATAATCAACAGATACCCTATTCCAGCTAAACAGGTTAATTGAATTTGGTAAACGGGTTAAATGAAATCACTAAACGGGTTCATTGAAAAATTAAACCCGTTAAGCCGAAAGAATATGCTCGTTTAGCGTTTTCGCTTAACAGCCATCAAAAATGGTGTTAATAAAATCGCCCCAATTTAACAGTTCGTTCATGCTCTGGAAACGCCCCTTCCGATCAAAATAGAGAGCAAGAAAAAAGTGAGCATTTTTCGGTATGGAATATATAAAAACAGGATTGGGGAGAAGAGGTATCAAGTATGCCCCGAGGCATAAAAAAGCCATCCCGAAAAAAGCGATCTCTTTCCGGGATGACTTCATGATATATCGTCCGAAACGTGTATCATCTGTAAATTTTCTTAGGATCCACTATGATGACCTCGCCAAGCGCTTCAAGTGCTTTCATGTCGAGTTTTCGCAGATCTCCCACTATAGAGTAAGCTCTCGGATGAGCCTGCTGCAGCTTATCCGATATATAACCTGCAAACTCCGGTATATCCACATCTTCTACCCGGTTCAATAACCAAAGAGATGGATCTTCATCGAATCCACGCCTTACGGCTCTCACTGCCGTCTCACTCTTTTTACGGAATGTAGGATAATTGTTGGAGATGACACTTCTTAAAGCTTCTCGTGCATACTCGATCCGTCCTGCATCATCAGGTCTCAGGCTCAACAGGGAGTCGAGCAGAAGCAAAGCCTCCGTAGCTTTGTCTCCCTGAGTAGAGAGATGCGCCTCTAATATGGTTGGTTTACTTCTCTGAGCAAGTTTGGACGGGAGATGCCCTGTGGCATGAGCTCCGTATGCAAGCGATCTCAGCTCACGCACTTCTTGGAAAAGCAGAGAGTTCATACCTCCTCCCAGGTAGACACTGTAAAGTCCGACATAAGCACGCTCCTGATCACTCTCAAAAGGAGAAGCAAAGAGGTAACCCTTGATGGTGGTTTGTGTACTCTTTTTATCCGGTAAGACGTATATGTAGGGTCGCTTAGGCACGACGGCTTCACGGTCGAAAGGATTTTGTGTAGCCTCGGTAACCTTATCCAGCGGCAGGTATTGCTTCAGCAGTTGAGCCACATTTTCGGCAGACTCGTTCCCTACATAATGGATATCACACTCTCTTGCAAGAACGCCCTTAAGCTCTCCCACAAGTTCGTCTGCCTGCAAAGCTTTTGTCTCTTTAAGAGAGAGTTGCTTGGTGTAGACGGAACGGCGTCCGAAGCGTACCCATTCGGATAACACTTCGCTCATATCTTGCGAAGACTTTAAGATGGTTTTATTGGAAATTTTCTTGTTCTCCACCAACTTTTTCAACAGCTTCTTCTCTCCCTTTACATCGGTCAAGAAGTGTCCGAGAAGCTCCAATGTTGGTTTCAGTTGCGCTTCAAAACCTCTTACACTGACCGCAAAAGTCTCATTGTACGACTCGATCGAAAGAGTCGCTCCCAACTGTTGCAGTTTGTCTTTGAACCGGTCTCCGCTATACTTCGATGTGCCGAGCAAAGAGAGATAGTACGCAAGCTGTTCGAGAACAGGACGCTCAAAGATTCCAATCTGATAGTTCAGTTTGAGAGTGAACAGATCGTTTATGGGATTCTCTTCTGTGTAGAGTTTTACCAAATCGTTCCCCTCCAAAACCTTTATAGGCTTGGCATCTGTCTTGAGGTCTAAGAAACGAATATCATTCGCACCTACCGGAAGCGTTTCGAGGAATTGGGCAAACTCGGACTTTGCTCCCTTATTGTGAAGAGGCAGAGGAGCAAAAGGCGGTTTTTGTATCCGGTCTTTGGGGTATCTGCCCGTCTTTTTGGAGACTTGCAGGTAGTTTCCGGTGAAGTAACGGTTTACCACCTCTACCACATCCTGCTTGGAAAGGGCACGCATCCTATCCATCTTCTTCTCGTGAGCAGACCAATGCTCTCCGGAAGAGAAGAGAGCCGCATAGGTCCTGCCTCTACTTGTGAGATCTTCAAGGAGTGTCGTGTAGTCTTGCAACATCTCATTCTTGAGCTGTTGGAAGAGTTCGTCGCTAAACTCTCCACTTTTAACCTGCTCCAAAATCTTAGTTGCCTCTTTCTGTGCAGAAGATATGGTACCGAACGGAAGCTTCGGAACAAAGAAGATAGCCGCAGCTCCCATGTCGTTCATGTTGTTAAACTGCGCACCGGCAGTCATTACCTTGCCTGTGCGGTGGAGTTTATCCAAAAGTCCGGTACCTCCTTTGTTGGAGAAGATACGGATTGCAATCTCCATGGCAGTCTCATCTTCGTGTCCGCTTGGCACGCCTCGCCAAATCATGGCACGAGCTTGAATGAACGGTATAGGGAATTTGATAGAAAACTGCTCCACTCCATTGAACGGACGAGGCTGTTCGCACACCGGACGGGGAGGGTTGCCGGGACGGATGCGTCCGAATGTCTTTTCCAAGATAGGAAGTACCTCTTTCTCTGAGAAGCTTCCACAGAGGATAAGACCCATATTACCTGCTACGTAGTAAGTGTTGTAGAACTCCTCCATCTTCGCCAAATCGGGTTTCTTGAGGTTCTCCGTACTTCCGATGATGG
>JAUMWS010000026.1:19187-21422 GCA_030529525.1 Porphyromonas sp.
TCCTCCATCTTCGCCAAATCGGGTTTCTTGAGGTTCTCCGTACTTCCGATGATGGTGTACTGGTACGGGTGCGGAGCGGCTACTCGTGCTATCATTCTGTTCATAGCCTCTTGCCCCATAGCATCGGAATACATATTCTTCTCCTCATAGACGGTCTCCAACTCACTTTGGAAAAGTCTGAACACCGGGCTGATGATCCGCTCACTGTTGAGATAACACCAATGTTCGAGGTATTGAGGCGAGAAGGTATTGAAGTAGGCAGTACGATCCCAATTGGTATAAGCATTCAGCCCGGAGCCTCCATACTTCGAGATGAGACGGGTAAACTCATTCGGTATGGCATATTTGGCTGCCTCTATGGATAGCGTATTGATGCGCTTCTGAATCTCTTCAATCTCTTTGGCATCCGATGTTTGGCTTAGCAGACTGTACTGTTTCTTGATTTCGTCAAGCAGAGGTTTCTCCTTTTCGTAGTCTATCGTACCCATCTTGTCTGTCCCTTTGAACATGATATGTTCAAAGTAGTGAGGGATACCGGTATTGGGAGAGTCTTTGGCGCCGATGCGCACAACGAGAGTCCCGGTCACTTTATTTTGGGAATGATCCTCGTTGAGCCAGACGGTAAGACCGTTAGAGAGACGATGCTCTGTTACTTTGGTATTTTGCGCATTCAGTGCAGGAATGGTCATAAGCAGTAGAAGTAGGAGATGCTTAACGCGCAATGAGGAAATGAATATCATCTTCATGGCTCAACTCTTTAATCTCTTCTCCATACTTAAAGAGGCGCATAGTGCGTTCTCCCAAGAGTTCGATCTTTTCTCCTTCCACCCACAGGCGAGAACCTTCACGTAGTCCCACGACATACATATGCGGATTAGCCTTGATGTATTCAAGGATACGTTGTTCTCTTGTCTCTCCTCCGTGACCATCGGGATGCGCATCAAGATAGTGCGGATTGATTTGGAAAGGAACAAGATTAAAGGCACGGAAGCTCTCAGGTTCTACGATAGGCATATCGTTGGTCGTGCAGATGGTAGGGCATGTTACGTTACTGCCGGCACTCCAACCGATATACGGCACTCCTGCCAATACTCTTTCACGGATGGCTTGTATAAGCCCCTTCTCCTGCATCATCTTGGTCAGCATAAACGTATTACCTCCTCCCACAAGGATGGCGGAAGCTTTCGTTACGGCTTCTATCGGGTTGGGACAAGTGTGTATGCCCTTTACTTTCACTCCGATAGCGGCAAGAGCGTTGTTCACTTTCTCGGTGTAGGCGTCATACTCTACGGTAACGCCTGCAAAAGGAATGAAGATGATATTATCTGTAACCGCACCAAGAAAACGCTTGATGTCCTGTAAAGGTTTTTCGAGATAGCTCTCTCCGGGAGAGGCTGAATTGGAAATAAGAAGAAGTTTCATACTTTGTAGTTTTTATTGGTTTATAATCATTTTATCTTTTCGACTCCTCTATAAGAGCTTGTACAAGGCTACCGATCTTAGGCACAGAGGGTTCGAGAGCAACGGAATAGCCATGCTTTCTCAATGCTTTAGAAGTTTGCGGACCTATGGAAGCCATCTTACACTGCTCTGCCCACTCTCTCAGCCCGTGCCTTTCCACGAGTGAAGCAAAGTTGTCCACGGCAGAAGAGCTGCAGAAGAGTACCCAGTCCGGAACGGAGGAGTGCATCATCTCTATACGTTCGCTGTAATACTCTATCGGGACATTATCGTACAGAGGCACAAAACGACACTCTGCACCAAGGGCATTAAGCTCTTCCACAAACAAGTTCTTGGTAAGCAGCGAACCGGATACCAGTATCCGTTGTGAAGAGATTTCCGGATGCGCTTCTACAAATGTACGGATAAAATATTCGGTTTTGTGGTATGGAGGAGTAAAGTCGGGGAAGAATCCGAAATGCCCCAATGCCTCTGTGGTAACCTTCCCGATGGTTGCAAAGCGGAGATGAGACAGGTTGCGAGAGTCTATCTTCTCCTCTCTGAGCCTTTTGAAAAAGAGCTCCACACCGCTTACAGAGGAGAATATCACCCAGTCTGTACGCGATAGCTCGGATATGGCAGACGTAATCTCTTCGCTCTCTGTTACGGGAGCAACCTTCATCGTAGGCAGGACAAACACTTCCGCTCCATGCCCTTCCAACGTATCTGCCAGCGTAGACGACTGATTGTAAGAACGGGTAACGACGATACGCTTGCCTGCCAAACTGCCCGGCT
>JAUMWS010000027.1 GCA_030529525.1 Porphyromonas sp.
GAAAAATTAAACCCGTTAAGCCGAAAGAATATGCTCGTTTATCGTTTTTGCTTAACAGCTATCGAAATTAGTGTTAAGGAAATTGCTCCGATTTAACAATTTGGTCGTGCTCTGAAAACAACCCCTCCGATCAAAATAGAGAGCAGGAAAGTGGACGGGATGGAATATATAAAAAAAGCCCCTTGGAGGAGCTTCGGAAAGAGGGAAAAAGGTTGTTGCGGATGGTGGAATATTTTGCTGTTTCAGAGTATGGTTTTTAGTGCAATCTCTATGAGGGGTTCGGTTTTTTGTCCCGTCGGGCTGTAGAAAAGATGGTTGTAGGACGATTTGAGCGAAAGAAGAAGCTTTTTGCCCGACCGGTAACCTACGATCAGAGCGCCGTTGATGCCTTTGCCGTACAGCATGGGGCTGTAGTAGTGGAGGAGCGAACTGCTTTCGATGCTTCTGACGGCCTGTAGCCACGTCGGGGTATCGTAGTATTGCAACGAGCCTTTATAGTACCAGTGTGTGCCGATGTTGCCGAGTAGCTTGCCTGCTATGCTCCATCCGTGCTTTTTCTTTCCGGTATAGGAGTAGGCAAAAGAGGTGGAGAGGTGGTGATCTTTTGCGATTTGTAGCTCTTTTCTTGCACGGAAAGAGGCTTTGTCTCCAATATCCGTACGGGTGAGTTTCAGAGTAAGCAGTGTTGCCGTCTCGGGACCTCCTTTCTCCATACGCAGGATTGCTTCCGCTCCTGTCCGGGATGCTCTGCGGGGCGATGGCTTTATGGAGCGATAGAGATCTGCAGAGAGCGATCCTCTCCAGCCGTTCACTACTTCTCCATTCCAAGATAGGCGTGCTCCCTGCTCGTTGTTCTGCGAAGTGAAATGTCCGTATGTGGAGGTGTGGGGAAGTGCAAAGCGTTCGCCTAAATGGCGTGCAACGATAGATAATATCCCGAGATAATCCTGCCGATAGGAGAGTACAGCCACCAGAGCGCCACTGCCTGATATTCCTCGTTGAGGCAGTACCGCTTCGGAAGCGATAAAGGTATGCGAACCTCTCCAAGCGATATCGAAGGCGAAGCGAGTGGGAGAGAGCTCTTGAGGATAGGCAGAGGGCGGATAGAGCATGCGCTTGGACGAGGGGAGTATGAAGCGGTGGTTGAGGGCTTGAAATCCGATGTGAAAGTCGGGCGATGGGGTTAGTTTGAGATAACCGCCGAGAGTCAGCAGTCTGATTTGCCGTGAGGCCGGGCGTTGTTTGCCATCCTTATAGATGGTTCTGATGCGATTCCCTTCCGGAAAAAGAGAGACTTGCAGAGGGGTGTAGCCGATATAGGGCGTGAAAGAGAGAGCACCGGATGTGAGCGTAAGGGCAGTCCCTCGCAGATAGTTCCACTCTTGAAAAGAGTTGTGAGGCATTATTTCGGATCGTCGAGGAGCGGCAAGGCGGTAGCCGGTCTCTTGTTTGTTGTAGAAAGAGATACCCATTCCGTTCATCACTCCAAGGGCTGTCTGTACCCTATAATCTCCCAAAATGAACCGGCGAAGAGGTATAGAAGATGAGGGAGAGGGAGTGTAGGAGAGAAAGATATTGTGATGAGTCCAAAGCCCATCCTTTATCGGCAACCACTTCTCCCCGGCATCTCGCTCCGCATTCCAGCTTGCCTGCCACTCTTTCCCCTTGCTGAATGTAAGGCGTTGCCGATGGGCGTATCGGGGGATAGAGAGAAACTCAAAAAGTTCTGCCCGAACAAGCTGTTCTTCTACCCTTTCGGGAGCTTCGGCGGAGAGGAAAGGTTCTAAGAGGGAGAGCTGTTCGACCCTCGCTCCGGGAACTTTTTTCAGGTCATAAATCGAAGAAAAAAGCCCATTACGAGTGCGGTACTGCAAGAAGTTGCGAATGAAGAAATGATCCAGAAAAGGGAGTTGTGCCAAATCTTCAGAGGTGGCAGTGTTGAGGTTGAGCGGAGTGGTGCGGAGCGTTTCGAGGTGTTGCATGAATATCGCCACCTCTTCGTCCGTATAGCCATACTCTTGCAACCGCTCCATAAGAAGCTCTCCGGCTGCGGAAGATTGCCCGACAGCCGTGAATGAGACTCCGAACAGGAGAAGAAAGAAGAGGAGAAGCTTCGGCACGGGAGGAGGATTAGTGCGCTTCGAGCCAGTTATCGCCTACGCCGATATCCACCGTCAGCGGAACGCTTATCTCCGGACAGACCTGCTCCATCTCCTCACGAACAATCTGCTTGACCTTATCCAGTTCGTCACGGAAAACGGAGAAGTTGAGTTCGTCATGCACTTGCAGCATCATGGTACTACGGATTTCTTCCCGCTCGAACCGCTCGGCAATTCTCACCATAGCCAGCTTGATGATGTCCGCAGCGGAGCCTTGTATAGGAGCGTTTATGGCATTTCGTTCCGCAAAACCTCTCACAACGGAGTTGCCGGAGTGGATATCTTTGAGATATCTGCGTCTTCCCATGATGGTTTCTACGTAGCCTTTCTCCACAGCATTCTCAATGGATTTGTCCATGTAAGCCTTCACTTGAGGGAACGATGCGAAGTAACCGTCTATAATCTCCTTTGCCTCTTTGGGCGGTATGCCGAGACGCTCGCTAAGCCCAAACGGCGTAATGCCGTATATGATACCGAAGTTGGCTGTTTTTGCCTTGCGTCTCATATCGCTCGTAACCTCTTCCGTTGTGGTGTGAAACACTTTGGCGGCTGTGGCTGTATGGATATCCATCCCTTGTCGGAAGGCTTCTATCATGGCGGGGTCTTGACTCAGATGAGCCATGAGACGCAGTTCGATCTGAGAATAGTCCGCCGAAAGGAAAACGGAGTCGGGGTAGTTGGAGATAAATGCTCGGCGAATCTCCTTACCGTCATCGTCCCGGATAGGGATGTTTTGCAGATTAGGATTGGTGCTCGAAAGCCTTCCCGTGGCTGTAACAGTCTGGTTGAAACTGGTGTGAATGCGCCCTGTTGCGGGGTTTATAAGCTCTGGAAGCGCATCCACATAGGTAGAAAGGAGTTTCCTTATCCCCCGATATTGTAAGATTTGTTCTACCATCGGGTGCTTGCTTTTCAGCTTTTGCAAGGTCTCTTCCCGTGTTTCGTATGCGCCTGTCTTGGTCTTTTTAGGTTTTTCGACCAGACGGAGATGCTCGAATAGAACCGTTCCGACCTCCTTGGGAGAGTTGATATTGAACGGAAGACCCGCCGACTCGTGTATGCTTTTCTCTATGCCGTAAAGTCGCTCTTCAAGATCCGCTTTTGCTCTGGAGAGGGTTTCGGTAGAGATGGTAATGCCCTCAGCTTCCATTTCGGAGAGCACCATGGTGAGAGGCATCTCCAGATCGTAGAAGAGCTTTTTGAGTGCAGCATCCTCATCTATCTTCTTGCGCAAGACGTGATAGAGCCTTAGGGTTACATCTGCATCTTCTGCGGCGTACTGCACAACCTTATCCACATCCACATCTCTCATGGATAGCTGTTTCTTTCCCCGTTCTCCGATCAGCTCGGTTATCGGTTGCGGTTTGTAGTTGAGGTAGACGGAGGAGAGGTAATCCATACCGTGGCTCAGCTCCGGATCTATCAGATAGTGAGCAACCATGGTATCGAACTGTTTGCCGTGCGACGTAATGCCATAGCGGCGAAGTATTCCGAGGTCGAACTTTATATTCTGACCGATCTTCAAAATCGAGGTGTCTTCAAACAGCGGACGGAATACGGCAAGCTCCTTTTCTGCTTCGTCCCGATCTTCGGGTAGAGGCAGATAGTACCCTTCGCCCTCTTTACAGGCAAAAGAAGCGCCTACGATACCGGCGGCTTGAGAGTCCAATCCGTCCGTTTCTGTGTCGAAAGCAAAAAGTCCTGCCTTTCGGATCTCCTCCACAAGGGCTTTGCACTCCTCTTCGGAGGTGAGGCGGATATATTTTCCTTTCGTTCCGGGAGTAGAGGGAGTCTCCGAAGGTGTCTGCTGATCGGCTGTATCGAATAAGCTACGCATCATTGGCGTTCCGGAAGAGGTAACATTTCCCTCCGACTGAATGGGGGAGAGTGTGTCCATAAAGCTTCTGAACTCCAACTCCGAGAAGATTTCTCTCAAGGTCTCAACATCTTTCTCCTTGACCAAACACTCTTCCACCGAAACATCTATAGGCACATTTTTATCTATCGTGACCAATGTTTTGGAGAGTGCAACCATATCTTTTCCCGCTTCGAGCTTCTTTTTTAGTGCGCCCTTAATCTCGTCCAGATGTTCGTATATCTGCTCTATGCCGTCCGGATATTCTGTGAGAAGTTTCGTTGCAGACTTCTCTCCCACTCCTGCACAACCCGGTATATTGTCGCTGCTATCACCCATAAGAGCCAGATAGTCTATCATTCGGACAGGTTCCGAAAAGCCATACTTCGCTTTGACATCCTCAGGAGAGAGCAGTTCAAACCCTCCTCCCTGAACCGGTCGCATCAGATGAGAGTAGTCCGTTACGAGTTGAGCATAATCCTTATCGGGGGAGACCAAAAAGACTCTATCCGGACGCTTGCCGCTCTTTTGCTCCATGCGGTGTGCTATGGTGCCGACAATATCATCCGCTTCATACCCCGGTTTTTCGTAGATCTGTACTCCGTATGCCTGAATAATCTTTTTAATGTAAGGAATGGCAAAGCGTATCGCTTCGGGAGAAGCTTCTCGTGTCGCTTTGTATTCGGGATAGATCTTGTGGCGGAAAGTGTCTTCCGAAGTGTCGAAAGCTACAGCGATGTATGCGGCATCCGGTCTGTTCAGTATTTCACGAAAGCTAAGCAGAAAGCCGTAAATGGCAGAAGTATTCTGCTGTTTACTATTGATACGAGGTCTTGATATAAATGCAAAGTATGCCCTATAGATAAGGGCATACGCATCTAAGAGATAAAGATTTTGTTGTAACATATTGGTCGGATAACGGGATACTGAAAAACTCTTGAGAGATAAAGATAGGGACTTTTGCGGAGTCTGCTTGCTACTTTTTCTGTTTCATGGCTAACCTTTTCTCTACCTTCGCTGCATACTTTGCTCTTTTCTTTTCCCCTTTCGGTGTGTTCGGGAACTCGAATTTGAATTGTTCCGGTATATCTTTTCCAAGATCGGCTACAGCTCTGTTTTTGGTGATGATAAGAGAGTCGTACAACTCGTGTGAGGTGGTGTAGGAAGCGTAGAAAAGAGAGTCTTTGCCCACTCTTATGGTTTGGTAGAGAGGTATTCCCGATGCGATTTTATCATGAATCTCATCGAATCCATTGCGGTAAACTTTTTGCGAACAGACACTTATGATATAGACCGGAGTGGTAAGAGTCTCTCCGTTTCCTTTGTTAATGATTCGGGAGTAAGCGTGATCATGAGCCTGCAAGACCAAGTCTGCTCCGGTTGTTTTATCTTCCAAAATAGAGCGGAAACCGTAACGCATAAATGGGTTAAGGCGTCCTTCTCTTACGCAATATACCGCATGATGAAACATAACAATGGCGAAGCGATTTCCCCGAGAGGCCAATACCTCTTTTAGCCAACGGCGAGAGGGGAAAAGCTGACTGTTTAGTTCTATGCCCTGACTATCTATACCGATAAGTCTGAAGTTGGGATAGTCTATGTAGTAGCTGCGTCCAACGCTCTCTTTCGGGCCATTCTGAGGGAAATTGAAAGCGTACGGCCAACGAGCATCTATGGCTTTGAATATCCCTTTGTTGTATTCGTGATTGCCGGGAACGGCTACCATCGGTTTCTTTGAAGCAAAATCCGAGACAGAGTTATACCAAATATCCCAGTATTGCTGGTGTCCACGCTCTATGGCATCCCCACCGAAACACCAGAGCGAAGCGGTTGGCACTTTCTTGGAAATATCGCTGAAAATCTCCTTTGCCCAGCCATCGTGTTTCTCCTGAATATCTCCCAAGTAGATAAGAGTATCTTCCAAAATCTCTCTTGAACGTATTTCGAAACTGTCTCTAAAGGAGTCATTGTCTCCCTCTATCGCATAGAGATATTTCCCTGTGTCGAGATTTTTCCAAGCTACACTGTACATTGCAGTGGAGCCTCCACGGGTATCCACTACACGAGAAGCAGGCTGCACGACTTGAAGCGGAAGCGTATCGGACGGAGTACGATAGAGTGCAACCTTGAAATCTTTCGGGTTGCCCTCTTTGTCTACTGCAGTAATCCATGAAACAGTACGGTCGTCTACGCCATCCTCTCCTGGGGTTAGCGCAACACGCTGAATCTGTTCGGAGAGCGTAAAAGGCTCTTCCGGAGGAGAGACGAACCAGGCACGCCAGCGAGATTTAATCCAAAATCCCAAGGCTAATAGAACGGCAAGCAGGACGACGTAGCGTATTTTTCTTGCTCGAGAAGAGCGTTTCTTGTCTCTTTTTATTCTGTGTCTTTTCATTTCTATATTGTTTATTAGAGGTGATCCACCAGTTTTTTTAGAGCATTTCCTCCCTTTGCTTTATCTTGCCATAAACTTTTATCGTAGCAGAGCTTCCATATTTCTATTGTGCTCAGAACGAATATAACGCAGAGGGGCAATAGTAGAAGCCTGTTGTAAAGAAGGAGATATGGCAGAGCAAACCTAAGCATATAGGAGAGCATGTATAAGGCAAAAAGGGAGACTTTCAGCCCACTTTTATGGGCAGAAAAAAGTGTCCAAACCATTACGCCGGCAGCGGGCATGATGAGAGAAGAGAGTGTATTCCCCGTGTTAAATAGCGATAGAAACATCAGTATAGAGCCGAGGAAAAGTTCAGGCATGCGAGAATACTCTTTCATGTGACGGGTTTTAAGGACCGGCAACAAGAGCATGTGCATGGCTGTGATAAAGAAGAATCTGTCCCGATAACTCTCTCCCCAAAGAGGCTGTATAAGCTCTCGTTGGAGTCCGAGCCATGATATGTTCAGCGTCTCATCCTGAAGATTGAGCAGATTTTTCTGCTCCCACAGTGCATACCACTCCGTATAGGTCTCTATCGTTCCATGAATACCGCCAAGAATGATCAGCTGCGAAGCAGCAAATATAGCACCCCAAAGCAGTGTGTATAAGAGAAATGTTTTTTTGCGAGAGGAGAAAAAGAAGTAGACCAAACCGGCAAATCCGATCAGATTAACAGCTCCGCTCAGCCAAATAAACAGAGGAGCAATCTTATCTTTCCCTCTTTTCACACAAGAGTAAACAAGCAGGATAGATGCCAGTGTCAGGGTATTGATATCTCCTTTCAGGTATGCCATCGGCAAAAAGATCGCCACAGCCCCGAAGATGAAAAGCCTATATTTCCTCTCAAAAGGAAGTAGTACGATGGCTATAAGCAGAAAAACAGCGGAAAGAAAGGGTAGCCACTCTCCGATCAAGGTGTGGAGCTGGTGATAAAAAGGGGCATAGTAGAGTGTTTGATCCGGGCTCATTATGAGGGCTGTTGCTATAGGTTTGCAGGCGGATTGAGATAACCGGCCTCGATAAGCTCTTTACGCTGATCTTTCAACCAGTTATAACTTATGGTAAGTTTCTCCAAATCTCGTCCTTCCGGGCGGTATCGGGAGTCTTGATGCACACCTGTAGTGTCTATGTAAGAAGGTAAAGCCATGAATACATCAGGGAATAGAGGATTTTCGCTGAGGCGGGAAGATGGTATGGTAAAAGGTTTTTCTCCCTCTATCGTTGCCTTAAACATCTCCAACATAAGCAGGGCAGGGCTTTCAAAAGCCATGTATCCACGATGACGGATAATGAACCGACCTCCTCGAATAACGATATCTTCTACACTCTCAAAATCGTCATACGATAGACCTTTACCCTCTTGAACCAACTGCGCCAACGGGACTCCTCCTACACGGCTACCTTCAAAAGCAACCACCATTTTATCGTCATGGCTACCGAGAGTATAGACTTCGTTCATCTCTTCAAGGGGAACATGCAGTGCTCTACTCAGATGTTTGCGGTAGCGTGTGGTGTCCAGAGCCGAAAGGGAGCAGACCTTTTCGGGAGCAAGACCGGTCTGTTGCTGCAGAACCAACCCCATGGCATCTGCCGGATTGGATACACAGACCAGCAGGCGAGTGTCTTGGATATATGGGGCAAACTCTTTTGCAAGTTTGGCTGTAAGCTCTCCGTTGGAAAGTAGAAGCTCCTCTCTTGTGGTTTCTCTGCGGAATGGAACGCTCACCGTGTAGGCAATAAAAGCGACGGGAGGCAGGCTTGCCAGCTGTTTTGCCTCTGTTATGACATCCACCCGAATAGGATATACGCCACACTCGTAAAGCTCTTCTCGCATTCCCAGAAGCTTATTTTCATCTCTTCCGAACAAGATCAGGTGAGAGGAAAAACGCATTGCAACCGACATAAAAGCGAGAGCACTTCCGATGTGTCCCGTAGCTCCGACAATCAGGAAAGGAGCAGAAGTGAGAAATCTGTTCATTTACTCTTTATCTTCGATTCTTATCTGCACAAAGATACGTTTTTTGTAGGAGCAGAAAAGCAGTAGAAAACTTGCAAGTTGGGAAAATTATCACTAATTTGGCAACAAGTCAACGGAGGCGATTATGACCCTATAATTGTCTTTAGTCATAAACTCTATAAAGAACCACTCTTGATTATGTCTAGAACTTTTACATTCAACGAACTGAGAAGACTAAAAGATATGTTGCCGGACGGCACTATTCAACGTATAGCGGATGAGTTGGGTTTGAAACCCGAAACAGTCCGCAACTATTTTGGCGGCGCCAACTTTAGAGAGGGCCGTAGTACCGGTATCCATATGGAGCCGGGGCCTGATGGCGGAATCGTTAAACTGGACGACACCACAATTTTGGACTATGCCCTTAAAATAATGAGAGAGGAACGAGGAGATAATTTTGACTTCTTCCCTCGTGGCATGGAGGAGTAAACCGTTTTTATAACTATTGATAAGACCCCAATCTTACGGTCATTGCTCTCGCTTCTGTACGGGACGATGCCGTGAGTTTAGGGTCTTCTTTTTGAATAATGGAGGTTGAACAATCTCACTAACCGAAATATCAAGATCATGCGAACACGCCACTACTGTCGGGCTTCATGGCTTTCGTACCTGCTCCCGCTGTTTTTGTTGCTACTTTTTTGGAGCTTTACCGGTTGCAAAAGCCGTTCGTCCGTCAAACCTAATGCCAATACAGAAGAGATGAAAAAGTATAAGAAACTTACTCCTGAGGAGGAAGATGTGATAGTGAGAAAAGGGACAGAGCGCCCTTTTACCGGAAAACTATTGGATGAAAAACGAGCCGGAACGTACGTCTGTAAGCGTTGCGGGGCAGCGCTATACCGCTCGGAAGATAAGTTTGACAGCGGTTGCGGTTGGCCCTCATTCGATGATGAAATCAAAGGGGCGGTACTTAGAGTGCCCGACTCGGATGGTTACAGAGTGGAGATCATCTGTGCCAACTGCCATGCCCACTTGGGTCATGTCTTTGAAGGGGAGGGCTTCACTTCCAAAAATACCCGCCACTGCGTCAACTCTATCTCTATGGAGTTTATCCCCGATGCCAATAAAGAGCTTCGTCGTGCCTACTTCGCTTCGGGGTGTTTCTGGGGTACGGAGTATTTTTTCAGCAAGCAAGAGGGAGTGAAAAGCACGGCTGTCGGGTTTATGGGAGGTACGCTGGAAGATCCGACATACGAAGATGTATGTACCGGTACTACCGGACACTTGGAGTGTGTGGAGGTCGAATACGATCCTACGAAAGTCTCCTACGAGCAGCTTGTCCGCCTCTTTTTCGAGACACACGACTTTACACAGAAAGACGGACAGGGCCCCGATATAGGCTCCCAATATCTTTCTGCCATATTCTATTCGGATAAAGCGGAAGAGGAGATGGGTATGCGCTACTTGGAGATACTGAAAAAGAAAGGTTACAAGCCTGCAACCACGCTCCGGAAGACAAGCAAATTTTGGAAGGCGGAAGAGTATCATCAGGGCTATTATGACCGAAAAGGTACTACCCCGTACTGCCACGGTTATAAAAAGATCTTCTAAGCTCTTAGTAGCCGAACCGAAACAGGAGAAGAGGGAGAGTCGTTTCAGGCTCTTTCTCTTCTCTTTTTTTTGTGCTATTTCTCCCTGTTTTGGTCGGGAATTTTCCCTTTCTGCTGCTTGATACCGCTGTTTGGATGCGGGATAGAAGGCGTTTTTATATAAAAATGAACGATTGAAGCCGTGTTTGGAAGCCTCTCTTGAAGGAAAAAGATGATGTTCGGGGAGATCGTTTTGACCGAACTCTTTTATAACCAATCGAATATAAGAAATCTCAAATTTGGGCATTTCCTTCCGTTTGGTCGCTTTCAGGCGCTGTTTTTGAGTTAATAGAGGTGAAATTTTAGGGGTTTTCTTGCAAATAATTCTTAATGTTGAAAGTGGGTCTGAAATGCCCTTTTGTGTGGGGTTGATGAGTAACTTGTTGATAATAAGTATATATGATGAAATTTCTAAACACGTTAAGTGAATTGGGTAAACGTGTTAAATGAAATCACTAAACCTGTTTACTGAAAAATTAAACAGGTTCAGCCGACAAAATATATTCGTTTGCGTTTTTCTCTTATCTGAACATTGAATAAATGTGAACATAAGAGGCTCGATTTAACACTCTGCCAACCCTCCAAAAGAGAGACGAAAGAGAGAAATAGAAGGGCTGTTTTGGGGCAATCTTATCGGTATGGAATATATAAAAATGAGAGGGTGGACTTCTCGTCCGATAGCATATTTTTAGAAGCGGTTACACCTTGAAAGAGAAAGCCGAATATCGAAAAGCAGAATATGCCGCCATGTTCTCAAGAAATGGTTATCTTTGTAGGTTGAGATTCGTATGCAGTCTCACAAAGGTTTTTGAATCAAGTACAAACAATAGATAAATGTAGCCATGGCAAAACAAGAAGAGGTATTTAAAAAACTCATATCGCACTGTAAGGAGTACGCATTCGTTTTCCCTTCGTCCGAGATATATGACGGACTTGGAGCGGTGTACGACTATGCTCAGAACGGGGTAGAGCTCAAAAACAACATCAAGAGATATTGGTGGGAGAGCATGACCCTTCTTCACGATAATGTTGTGGGGATAGACTCTGCCATCTTTATGCACCCGGAGATATGGAAAGCCTCTGGTCACGTAGATGCATTTAACGATCCTCTTATAGATAATAAAGACTCTAAGAAGAGATACAGGGCGGATGTTCTCATCGAAGATCATCTTGCCAAGATAGACGAGAAGATAGCAAAAGAGGTGGAGAAGGCTGCAAAACGCTTCGGAGACTCTTTCGACGAGGAGATGTACAAGCAGACCAATCCTCGTGTGATGGGATACATAGAGCAGCGCAATGCCATCCACGAACGTTTTTCGACTTATCTGAACGAGTCGGACTACGAATCGCTCCGCAACCTTATATTGGAGTTGGACATCGTTTGTCCTATTTCGGGAACAAAAAACTGGACGGAAATACGCCAGTTTAACCTCATGTTTGCAACCGAAATGGGCTCTACGGCAGACAGCTCATTCAAGGTTTATCTTCGTCCTGAGACGGCACAGGGTATTTTCGTAAACTACCTGAGCGTTCAGAAAACCGGACGTATGAAGATACCTTTTGGTATTGCACAGATAGGTAAAGCGTTCCGAAACGAAATCGTGGCACGCCAGTTCATTTTCCGTATGAGGGAATTTGAGCAGATGGAAATGCAGTTCTTCGTACGCCCCGGCACGGAGTTGGAGTGGTATGAAAAGTGGAAAGATATCCGTATGAAGTGGCATCAGGCTCTCGGATTCGGGGCAGAAAACTATCGCTTCCACGATCACGAAAAGCTTGCACACTATGCCAATGCTGCTTCGGACATCGAGTTTAAGATGCCGTTCGGCTTTAAGGAGGTGGAGGGTATTCACTCCCGTACGGACTTCGACCTCTCTCGTCACGAGGAGTTCAGTAAGAAAAAGTTGCGTTACTTCGATCCCGAACTGAACGACAGCTATATCCCTTACGTTGTAGAGACCTCTATCGGGGTGGATAGAATGTTCTTGAGTATTCTTGCAGCTTCTTATGCGGAAGAGGATTGCGGAGAAGGAGATACAAGAGTGGTGCTTCGCTTGCCGGCTGCACTTGCTCCCGTAAAGCTCGCAGTGCTTCCGCTGGTACGCAAGGACGGTCTGCCCGAAAAGGCTCAAGAGGTAATGGAGCTGTTGAAGTACGACTTTGCTTGCCGTTACGATGAGAAAGACTCTATAGGAAAGCGTTATCGCCGTCAGGATGCGATAGGTACGCCTTTCTGTATCACCCTCGACCATCAGAGCTTGGAAGATAATACCGTAACTATCCGCTACAGGGATGATATGACCCAGGAACGTGTTGCCATAGATCAGCTTCATGGTATCATTGCGGAAAAAGTGAGCATGAAGAGCTTGCTCAAAAAACTTAAATAAGAGACCAATGTTTATGACAAAGAAGAGATACGGCTTGTTGCTTACTGTGCTGGCAATGTTCCTCTTTGCGGCTTGTGAGACATCGACCACACAGGAGATACAGACAGAGAACCAAAAGAAGAGTGAAGAGTATGTGGAAAAGATCTCGAAAGATCCGTCCTACCATGCGATACCTTTTCCGTTTACCACATATCCTGTCTACTACAAGCAACGAAAAGCACCTAAGATTAAAGACAAAAAACCGAAGCAAAACAGCTTTGTCAGCGTACGCTATGTAGGGAAACTGGTAGACGGCACTATCTTTGACAACCCCGGCTATTTGGAGGATGTCATGAATGTTGATCCCGACTATGTGCCAACGCAGAAGCCTTCATTCATGGAGATTATGGCGGTTCGCCCCAATATGCAGGTGGAGGGAAGCGTTATCATGGGTATGCAGGTGGCTTTGCAATACATGGCTGTCGGTGAAAAAGGTACCGTTGTAATCCCTTGGCAGTTGGCGTATGGAGATAGGGCTATCTCTGTCATTCCTTCACGCTCTGCACTTATCTTTGAAATAGAGCTGGTAGATATCCTTCGAGAATAACCAATATGCAAAAGCGTCCTTGTATTCTTGTTTCCAACGATGATGGCGTATTCGCCAAGGGGTTGGAAGAACTTATAATTGCACTGAAAGACCTTGGAGATATTGTTGTAGTGGCTCCGGATGGACCTCGTAGTGGTTATTCCAGTGCTGTTACCTCGTCTGTGCCTATACATTATTCCTGTGTTCGGAGAGATCCGGGGCTTACCGTCTATAGTTGTAGCGGTACTCCTGCAGACTGCGTTAAGCTTGCTCTGAATGTTATACTCTCGGAAAAGCCGGATATGGTGGTTGCGGGAATTAATCATGGCGGTAATCAAAGTATCTGTGTGAACTATTCCGGTACGCTCGGAGCAGCTATCGAGGGTACGATATTCGATATACCCTCCTTTGCGGTATCGCTTATAGAGGGAACGCAGGACTCGGACTACCTTCAAAGTTGCCGTTATGCACGTGCCGTGGCACGCCGTCTGCTTAAGGACGGACTTCCTAAAGGCACATACCTCAATCTTAATATTCCCAACGTACCATTGGTAAGAGGGATGAGGCTGTGCAGCCAAGCGGACGGAAAGTTCTACGATGAGTACGTTAAGCATACCACGCCTATGGGAAAAGATGTCTACTGGATGGCCGGTTTGTTGATGAGCCATGAGCCACATAATGTAGACTGTGATCTTTCTGTCATAGAGAAGGGTTTTGCTACACTTGTGCCTTGCAAGATAGATGTTACAGACTATGAAGCTATGAAAGAGCTCAAACACTGGGAAATCTAAAGCACTGCACAGAAATCTGAGATGAGGTATTTTATCATAGCCGGAGAAGCCAGTGGAGATCTCCATGCGGCGGATCTGGTACGCTCCATACGGAAAAGAGACGAGAAAGCATCCTTTGCTTTTGTCGGTGGAGATGCGCTGGCAGAAGCTACAGGACAGAGTCCGATCGTTCACTATTCCGGTATGGCGTTTATGGGTGTATGGGAGGTGCTGAAGCATTTGGGTACTATAAAAAAGTATGCAAAACAGATTCAGCAGGCCATGCTGGAGTTCTCTCCGGATGTCGTGATACCGGTAGACTATCCCGGTTTTAACTTCCGCTACATCCTCCCATTCGTAAAAGAGAACATCCCTTCCGCAAAACTCTACTACTATATCTCGCCTAAGGTGTGGGCATGGAAGAAAAGAAGAATAGCCCGACTGAGGACACACACTGAAAAGGTGCTTTGTATTTTGCCCTTTGAGGTGGAATTTTTCCAAAAACATAACCTTCTGCAAGCAGTTTATGTGGGCAATCCGACTCTCTCCGGAGTGAGACGCTTTTTTGAAGAGAAGCCTTACTTCAAAGGAAGAGGTGCTGATCTTGAAGAGCGAGACACCATAAACGGAAAACCGGTATGCGCCATACTTTGTGGAAGCAGAACAGCTGAAATTCGATCTAATCTCCCTCTGATGATTCGTGCAGCCGAGAAAGTAGAAGGCGGTTGTCATGTTATTATTGCGGGAGCACCGGGACAAAAGGACGAACTTTATGCTTCCATTCCGGAGGCGAAAGGCTATCCCGTACTGTTCGGGCACACTTATGATATTCTTTCTCGCTCGCATGTGGCAATGGTTACTTCCGGTACGGCAACGCTTGAAACCTGTCTGCTCGGTACGCCGCAAGTGGTATGTTATGCTCATGGGGCAGGTTATTTTGCCAACTTTGTGTTTAAGCAGTTTTTCTCTGTTCCTTTTATTTCTCTTGTAAACTTGATTGCCGGGCGTTCTGTGGTGCAAGAGCTTTTCGGAGGAAAGTTTACAGTGAACAGGATTACTACGGAAGTAGAACGCATTTTAAAGAATAAGCCTTATATGCACTCCATGATGAATGGTTATGAGGAGGTATTCAAAAAGTTAGGCGAGTGGGATGCCCCGGAAAAGGCAGCCGATGAGATCTGCGGAAAAGCGTAAGAAGAAAATAAATTGAAAAAATATTGCCCAAACGCTTGCGAGATTAAAATATCCTCTCTATATTTGCACTCACAAAAGAAGAACATCTAAAGTGCGATTCTAAAACGCGGCTGTGGTGTAATTGGTAGCCACGCTAGACTTAGGATCTAGTGTCGAGAGACGTGGGGGTTCGAGTCCCTTCAGCCGCACAGAAGATGAAAAAGAAGCCTGTAAAAGCGAATGCTTTTGCAGGCTTTTCTGTTTGATAGTTCACCTATCTTCGTTATCTTTGTTTCTTGTAAGAGCTCTTCTTGGATGAAGAGAATATGCGATATGTGATCTCAATGGACGATGTATATTCGTTTTTGATGATCGTTTTGGAATATAAAAATCGAAATCTAAGTAAATAATCACACTAATAAAGCGTATGGATAAGTTATCTACGACCTTTGCAGGGCTTCAGCTGTCATCTCCGATTATAGTATCCAGTTCGGGACTTACTTCCAAGAGTCACAATCTTCTTCGTTACGAACAGGCGGGAGCAGGTGCTTTGGTGCTAAAGTCTCTTTTTGAAGAACAGATAGATAGCGATATAGAGCACTTGTATGGCGGAGCAGACTCTCCGGAAGCTATGGATTACCTTATGGCTTACGTCAGAGACAATGCGCTGGAAAACCATTTGACTCTGCTGAAAGAAGCGAAACAAGTCCTCACAATTCCGGTCATGGCAAGCATCAACTGCTTCAAGAAAGATTCATGGATATCTTTTGCCAAAGAGATTGAGGCTGCCGGAGCAGACGCTATCGAACTAAACTACATGAGCATAGACACCTCTTTTTCTTCTCCTTACGGAGCTATGGAAACAGAGTGTATAGAGATGGTAGAAGCTCTATGCAAGCAAACAAAATTGCCTGTAATAGTGAAGTTGCCCAAATACTTCTCCAACATTATCCGCTTGGTACACGATCTTAAGAAGGTAGGTGCTGCGGGAGTTGTTCTTTTCAACCGTAGCTACGCCATGGATATAGAGGTCGAGAGTATGAGAGTAAAGTCCGGAAATATCTTTACTCGTCCTGAGGATATAGAAGATCCGCTTCGCTATACCGCACTGGTACGTGGTGCAATGCCCGATATGGACGTTGCTCTCTCTTCCGGAGCGCATGATACTCAAGGCGTACTCAAGGGGCTTCTTGCAGGAGCCTCGGCTGTACAGATGTGCAGCAGTATCTACAAGGATGGTGAGGGGCTTATCTCCCACGTCTTGGGCGAACTTATCCGCTGGATGGACAGGCACAAATATTACAACATCAAGGAGTTTGTGGGACATCTGTCTGCCAAGGACGAAGAGTTGTCCGCTATGTATCTTCGTACACAGTTTATGAAATACTACTCCAATCACAAACCAAGCTAATTCGGGTCGGATACCTCACACATTTTTATGGTAGATCCGTTTCAGGATATTATAGGGCAAGAGAAAAGTGTCGCCTATTTGAAGCAAAATATTGCTTCGGGCACCCTTCCTCATGCCCTTCTTTTTTATGACAGAGATGGGGGCGAAGGTCTTCCTCTTGCCATAGCTACGGCTAAGGCCTTGCTGGCACAAGGGAGAGAAGAAGATGAAAAGCCTGCTGTCTATGCCAGAGTGGGCACACTGTCGCATCCGGATTTACTGTTGCTTTATCCCGTTGTCAAGAAGGATAAACTCGATACGTCCGAAGACTATCTGCCGCTCTTTCGAGAGTTGTTCGCCAAAGAGCCACGAATGACATACAAAGAGTGGGGCGATGCACTCTCTTTACAGAATACGCAGCTCTCCATATCTGTAAAAGAGGCAGAATATATTGAGGAAAAACTCTCTTTTCGACCCTATGAGGCAGACTATCGGGTGGTGCTTTGTTGGTTACCGGAGAAGATGAATATCTCTTGTGCCAATAAGCTTCTTAAGCTCTTGGAGGAGCCTCCGAAGGGTGTACATTTCATATTTGTCTCTACAGCTCCGGAGCTGCTCCTGCCTACCATTATAAGTAGAGTACAGCGGATTCCGGTGCATCCCATAATGCCCGATGTCATGTCCCGCTTCCTTGTGGAGCAGTATGGTATAGCGGAAGACGCTGCAGCACGCATTGCACATCTTTCGTCGGGGAGCATCGTTACGGCGAAGATGCTGTTGGAAAGTGGAGAAAAGACAGCGGAAGAGACCCTCAGAGCATATAAGATACTGACAGCCTCGATGAGAGGAAGTACCAAAGAGATGAAGAAAGAGGCGGAAGAGCTACACACCGAAAGCCGGGAGTATCTTACAGCCCTCTGTAAAGAACTTGCTAATGTGGTGCGAGAAGCATTTATCTTCCACATGGTCTCCGACAAACAGCAGCAGGCAACCCTTTTGTATTCACGTAAGGAAAGTTTGGGAGTGGTACGCCAACTCTCTCTTGTTATCTCCGAAAAGAATGTCGAGCGAGTATCGGAAGCCATAGATGTGGCACGAAAAGAGCTGATGCAGAATGTGAGTGCCAAGATGGTTTTCTTCGACTTAATGCTACAGCTCTGGAAATTTTTCTCTCAGAAGTGATGGAGCAAAAAGCCAAATACAAAAGAGATATATTGGGCGGAAAGTTCAAGCAACTTCAAGTCTCCATGCCGGAAGACTATGAAGGAGAAGTGATGACCACCCTTGTCCGAAGAAAGTGTACAGGCTCTTCTCAGAAAGCTGTCTTGTACATCCACGGCTTCAACGACTACTTCTTTCAGACCGAAATGGCAGAACGCTTCTGCTCCCATGGGTACAATTTTTACGCCGTAGACCTCCGTAAATACGGTCGTTCGTGGAAGCCTCACCAGCTCTTCAATAATGTCCGAGACCTCAGAGAGTACGACGAAGATATCTCATGGGCATTGGGGCAGATTCAAAAGGAAGGAAATCGCAAAGTATTGCTGTGTGGGCACTCTACAGGAGGGCTTCTTGTTACCTATTATTCGCTTCGCTACCCCGATAGTGAGCTGTTTCATGCTCTGTTTTGCAACAGCCCGTTTTATGGCTTTCAGGTAGGACCATTAGCCCAAAAGGTACTCCCTGTCGTCAGCAAGCTTGGAAGCCGGTATCCGGAACTGCCTCTACCGGTAGTGCCGTTTACGGATTTTTACGGAAAGGCTCTGCATATCTCCGAACGAGGAGAGTGGAACTACAACTTGAATCTAAAGCCTCATGTCCCGAGCGATACCAAGTTGGCATTCATCTCTGCCGTGGAGCAGGCACACCGTTATCTGGACGAACATACGGAGATAAAGGTGCCGATGCTGGTGATGTGTTCGGATAAATCTTTCACTCCCGTGCAGTGGGACGACAAAATAAAAACCTCCGATATTATCCTAAACGTCGAACATATCAGAGACTACACGAAGAGACTACGTGGAGATATTACTTTTTCGTCTGTGAAAGATGGAATACACGACTTGGTCCTCTCTCAAAAAGAGGTTCGGGAAGAGGTTTATGATAAACTTTTCCGATGGTGTAGTCGTGTGATGCCGAGGTGAAAATCTATCGCTCTCTCGTGCACTTTTATATAAAAATGGGAGGTGATTTCTCTCGCCAAATCTCTCTTTCTTTTTTCCCATTTCTGTAACAATAAACTCGAACTCCGTGTTAAGACTTTTATATCCAGTGATATATGAAAAATCTCAAATTCGGAGAAAAAATTTTCTTTGTCCGTTTCATGGGCTGTTTTTGAGTTAAAATAGTTGAATTTTATGCCGATCTACTGTAAATAAATCCTAACTCAAAATGCCCCCTCAAAACCCCAATAAAATGGGTCTGATTTGTTAATTTGTTCGCAATCAGCATACTAACTCAATCCGCTAAACACGTTTACTGTTTTCGGTTAACCTGTTAAATGAAAACGCTAAACCTGTTTACTGAAAAATTAAACAGGTTTAGCGGAAAAAATAACCCCATTCGCTTTTTTCTTCCAATATAGATGTGAAGAAAACTGAACAAATGGGGCTTGTTTTAACAACTCGATCACGCTCTCAAAACGAGCAGATCAATCGAAATAAATTTGAGGGATTGTGAGAAGGGTGGAGTGGGATGGAATATATAAAAATGGAGTCCGTAAAATCCCTTCGCAAAATCTTTTTTTTCTCCTATTTCCAATCTTGGTTATAGATCTTTCCGTATCTGTTCCAACGTGCGGCGGATAAGATAGTCGTCCGAACTGTGTATTTCTTCAAGAGAGATCGGAATGTTGATGTCGGGAATCACGCCTCTGCCTTTCGGGAAACGGTCGTTTACGGTCTCATCGAATACGCAACGTACCATAGGTATCGTGGCAGTAAATTTGCTGTATTTGAGTTCTATGTTGGCAAATTTTACTGCGGTAAAGCAGTGGTAAGCCGTAGATGTTTCTCTACCGATGATGGTACCTCTTCTGTTATACTTGACACTTCCTGCAAATTCGGTGGAAGCGGAAGCAGATCCGGCGTCTATCAGAACATAAAGACGCCCTTTGTAGATATTTCTAACAGAATCCGATGGGGCAGGGCTGCTCTTCGGCATCAGGTATAGGCCCTCCTTGTCGGGAAGAGGTCTGTATTGGGTAAAGAGGCTGTCCGACGGAATAAGGTTCATCGTTGGCGTCTTGAAGAGGTGAGCATTGACCTTGCTGTAAGAATTTCTTTCACTATTATTGCTCTCTATCAGCTCCTTTGTTATGGTGTATAGCACATCTATGGAACCACCGGGGTTGTTCCGTAGATCGAAGATCATGCTTGGCTTCTCTTTGTCTCTCATCTTTCGGATAAAAGCAACTACTTCGTCGGTCTCCACTTCGTTCAAGAAGAAAGTAGAAAGACCTATGTAGGCAGTGGTGTCGTTGAGTTCTTTCAGTTTGAACTGTGTCCTGTATCTGTTTGCTCCGAAGATATTAAAGAAGCCTTTTGCCTCTACGCCGTAGGGGATGCTGCCTCCCTGTTTGAACATCGGCACGGTTACCTCTTTTCCATCTGCAAAAGTAAGAGTCGTGGTATTAGGCTTCCGGCCGCTTTTGTTTGCTTTAGGGATGAATGTCGGATAGTTTAGGGCTAAAGCTCTATCCCGGTGCGAAGAGACCTGTCCGTCGTAAATGAGATGGCGTGGAGAGATATTAAGCTCTAAGCTGTTTACATCCTGACCATTGATTTTGACAATCTCTTTGCCAAGGTACGAACGGTATTTTGCCGTAGACATCATTGCCACTACTTTCCCTTCGAGCTTTCCATAGAATATTTCGGGAAGCATGGGGTATGCCTCTTTCGCATGTGTGTAAATGTCTATGCTCAGATGAGAGTCGTGTATCTTCTGATTAAAGGCGGTAATCCTCTTGCCAAACTCTTCACGGCTTATCTTTTCGGGCAGGCGGGCAATTTCGGATGAGACAAACGCATCGTACTCCTCAATACTCATTAAGTCCGTCAGAGATGGGTATATCTCCTTTACGGCATCGGCGAGTTGGCGATAGTCCGCTTTTGCTTCTGCTCCGGTAAGTATGGGTTTCGGCTTTACGATTGTAGGGGCTTTGAAAGTGGATTTGAGTCCGAAAGGAGTCATCGGATCGGTTGGCCTACCTTGGGCATTGGATATGGCGACAGAGATAGAACTTACTCCTATTTTCTTGTACGAATAGAGCACTGTCCCCAACACTTCTCCTCTACGAATTTTCTCTCCTGAGCGGAATAGTCTTTGGGGTTTTATGCCCGATATGGATATCTTATCTCCGTTTGCAAGCTTTATCGTAATTGCTCCCGTCAGATACCGAGCAGGGCCATACTTCTCTTCTATTGTCTTTTTGTTTTGCTCGATGGCTTTATCGAAGTCTCCAGCATAATTGAAAGCCAAGACGTAAGAAAGAGAGAGGTAGTAGACCAAATTTGAAGATTGAACGACTCCATCTGCCGGAACCAATACCTCTGTGCCTATGGGAGAACCTATAAAGAGACTTCCCGTATTAAGTTCTTCGCTTATCTTGTCCTGTGGCTTAAAAAGAATATCACTCCCTGCCGTTTTATCTTTAATAGGCCAAAGGAGTGATGTCTGTGCGTTAAGGGTGGCTGAGCCAAGTAAAAAGAAGCAGAGCAGAGCAAAAAGTGTCTCTCTGAAAAGTCGGGATGTTTTCATTTTTTTTTGATTATTGGTTATTCTGTAAGAGGAGTCCTTATTCAAGAAGAAGCTTCCTCAACTTTATTCTGTCTTCAAACGAGAGTCCGTACATCTCCTTCAGGTATTCGTCTATGGAGCCATAACTATTGATGATCTCCTGATAGATTGCTACTATGTTCTCATCCGTGGTGATATAGTAGTACATCAGGTTTTCCTGTATCTGAGGATGAAGTGTGCTGATATTGGGAACGAGAGAATGGATATCCAATATCCGGTTGCTTAGAAGACAGTCGTCGATAGCTGCGCTCCCCGGAA
>JAUMWS010000028.1 GCA_030529525.1 Porphyromonas sp.
GAAAAATTAAACCCGTTAAGCCGAAAGAATATGCTCGTTTATCGTTTTTGCTTAATAGCTATCAAAATTAGTGTTAATACAATCGTCCGAATTTAACACTCTGAAGACCCTCTCGGAACAAGAGGTTGAAGCAAAATAGAGACAGAGAAAAACGGAGAGTTCGTATCGGTATGGAATATATAAAAATCGCCCTCTTTCCTCTTCCGTTCGTATCATCTTTTTCCCTTGCTTTCGTTGGAGGTCTGCTTCCCGGCTATCCGGAAAAATATTAGTATCTTTACTCTCCATTTATAGGTATTAAAATGAATGTTATTGTAAGATTATTAGGAGGAAGATCACTATATCTGCTCTTCTTTTTTGTTGCGTTGAATACTGCAGTTGCATCTTCAAAGCATTACTATTACTTCACTTCTCCCGCAAAAGTATGGGAAGAGCAGTTGCCATTGGGTAACGGTCGGATTGGATTGATGACCGATTCACGCCTCAGTCATGAGACTATCACGCTGAATGAAATCTCCATGTGGTCCGGCTCGAAAGAGAATACGGACAATCCGAAAGCCCTGGAGTCGCTACAAGAGATTCGCAGATTGCTTTTTGCCGGAGAGAATAAGAAGGCGGAAGATCTTGTTTATCGCACTTTTGTTTGTGGAGGCAAGGGGAGCAATTATGGTCGAGGAGATACCGCTCCTTACGGTTCGTATCAGCTTTTTGGACGTTTGCACCTGCATCACTACGGCATAGAGCCCAAGCATACAGGCTATAAGAGAGCTTTGGATATAGACAACGCCATAGCAGAGACCTCTTTCTCTTCCGGTGGTGTCGTGTACAGTAGAAAATATTACACCTCTTTTGCCGATGATGTAGCGGTAATAGAGCTCACGGCATCCGAGAGAGAGAAGATCTCTTTCGACCTTGCTTGGAGTCGTCCGCAGAATGCATCTTTCCGTCTTACCAAGGATGGAGCGGTAATAGAAGGTGCTCTGCCCGATGGTACGGGCGGATATGGTAATAAGTTTTTTGGAGAAGCCCGGATCGTATTGCCCGAAGGGGGAACCATTTTTCCTAATAACGGAGCTTTGGAAGTGCGTCAGGCAACATCTGTACTTATCCTTGTTGCCATGAATACCTCTTACGGCGGTGTCAAAGAAAAAGAGAGAGTTGGCAAGAAACTTGACGAAGTAGTGGCAAAAGCAACGCTTAACCTGCTTAGAGAGTCGCACATAAAGACTTTTAGACAGAAGTTCGGACAGACTGCAGAACTCTCTCTCGGAGAACATCCGAACGAGAAACTTCCTATGCCCGAAAGACTAAGACTTTTCCATGAAAACCGCGAAGACCTTCCTCTTGTCGCTTTGTATCAGAAATTTGGTCTCTATTTGCTGGTCTCTTCCACACGTGAAGGTGGTTTGCCTCCTAACCTTCAAGGACTTTGGGCCAACAGTATAGCTACTCCTTGGAATGGAGACTATCACCTCAATATCAACTTGCAAATGAACTATTGGCCCGCTGAGATCGGAAATCTTTCTTCGTTGCACCGCACGCTTGCAGACTGGACACTTGATCAGGTAGAAAGCGGAAAACGCACGGCAAAAGTCTTCTACGGAGCAAGCGGATGGGTTACTCACATTCTTGGAAACGTGTGGCAGTTCACAGCTCCGGGAGAACACCCCTCATGGGGCGCTACCAATACATCTGCGGCATGGCTCTGTCAGCACCTGTTCAGGCATTACAGGTATAATCCCGACAAGGAGTATCTGCATGAAGTCTTCCCTGCAATGCTTGAAGCATCACGCTTCTTTGTGGATATGTTGGTGAAAGATCCGCGCAATGGGTATCTTGTTACAGCACCTACAACCTCTCCCGAGAACTCATACTATACATCCCAAGGTGAGGCGGTACACATTTCCGCAGGTTCCACAATGGACAATCAGATCATAAGAGAGCTGTTCGGAAATACCATAGAAGCAGCCCGAATACTTGGCATCAAGGATCCTCTTCTGAAGAGTATGGCTCAAAAAGTCGATAGCCTTATGCCTACGACTATCGGTGAAGATGGCAGGATAATGGAGTGGTTGGAGCCATACAAAGAGGCAGAACCGCATCATCGCCACGTCTCTCACCTTTATGGACTTTATCCCGGCTACGAAATCAGTTCGGAACATACTCCGGAGCTGGCAGCGGCTGCAAAGAAAAGTTTGGATGCTCGTGGTGATGTCAGCACCAGTTGGTCTATGGCATGGAAGGTAAACTTCTGGGCAAGACTGCACGAAGGAGATAGAGCTTTTAAACTGATCTCCGAACTTCTTCGCCCTTGCAGCGTAAAGGGTATGGACTATAAAGGCTACAACAGTGGCACGCTTCCTAATCTCTTCAGCGCTCACCCTCCTTTCCAGATAGATGGAAACTTCGGAGGTGCCGCCGGAATTATGGAGATGTTGTTGCAAAGCGAGTCGGGAGTGATAGAGGTAATACCTGCACTTCCTACTTCATGGCGTAAGAGTGGAAGCTTCCGAAATATTAAGGTGGTAGGAGATGCACTTGTCTCTGCCAAGTGGAAGGATGCCAAGATTGTTGCTTTTAAATTGACGGCTTCGGCCCCCTATACGCATAAACTTAAAGCAAACAAGGGATTGGAAATGCTTAGACTGCAAGTGAATGGAAAAGGATCCGTAAAGCGTAAAGGTGGATATTGGATTCTGAATCTTAAACCGGGAGATATCGTCTTTTCTTGTTAAGAGAAAAAGAGAGTATGGGAAAGAACAAACTTGCCAAGTTTGCCGATATGGCGGCACTGCCCAATGTGTATGAATATCCCTTCGGGGTACTTCGTATGGGTGTGCAATTCCCTTTCCGTGGAGAGTGGAGACGGGAAGTGTTCGGGAATGATGCGCCTGTCGTGTTAGAGTTGGGCTGTGGACGAGGAGAGTACACAGTGGAGATGGGACGGATGTTCCCGGACAAAAATTTCATCGGAATAGATATCAAGGGAAACCGGATGTGGACAGGGGCAACCACTGCACACAGAGAGGAGCTTGCCAATGTCGCTTTCCTAAGAACGGAGATAGAGTTCCTTGAAACTTTTTTTGCCCTCGGTGAGGTGGATGAGATATGGATCACATTTCCGGATCCGCAGATGAAAAAAGTGCGAAAACGCCTCACTTCTGTCCGATTCATGCAGATGTACAAGCGCATTCTTAAGTCTGACGGTGTGGTACACCTGAAAACAGACAGTCCGTTTCTCTATACCTTTACATCCGAAATGGCGGTACATAACGGCTTGGAGGTGATCCGAGCAATAGAAGACATAGATAAAGAGGTAGAAGAGGGGCATGTGCTGAGGAGCATTCGTACTTACTACGAAAGTCAATGGCGTGAACGGGGACTGACGATAAAGTATATCGCTCTCTCTCCGGAACGGCTTACCGAACAGTCCGAAGACCCCGATATAGAAATAGAGCCGGACAGTTACCGCAGCTTTAACCGCGAAAGAAGAGGCTCTCTAAACTTAAAATCGAACATATGACACTTAAATTATATCCTAATTTGATACTGGATGCCTTGCGAAATGTTCGCTATCCGGGCAAAAGCGAAGACATTGTCAGCACAGGAATGGTACAGGCTGAGAGCATACACATAGCCGGCAATAAGGTTTCTTTTGAAATACACTTCCCGAAAGAGAATGACCCTTTTGCAAAATCTCTTGTACGAGCAGCAGAGACTGCCATAAACACCTATATCTCTCCCGATGTAGAGGTTCGAGGAAATGTAACGGCAGTATTCCCGAAAGTCGTGAAAGAGGAAAGGCCTCAACTTCTTCCCGGAGTGAAGAATATTGTAGCCATCTCTTCCGGTAAAGGAGGAGTGGGGAAAAGTACGGTTACAGCCAATCTGGCTGTTGCACTTGCAGCTTCGGGATACAAGGTGGGTGTATTGGATGCCGATATATTTGGGCCAAGTATGCCGAAGATGTTCTGCTGCGAAGAGGCGAGACCCTGCTTGGAGAATATCAATGGTAAGGATCTTATAATACCGGAAGTGAGTCACGGTGTCAAGCTGCTTTCGATCGGATTTTTCGTCAATAAGGATGCGCCCGTCCTTTGGCGTGGCAGTATGGCATGCAATGCCTTGAATCAGCTTATCACCGAAGCGCATTGGGGAGAGTTGGATTACTTTCTGATAGATCTTCCTCCCGGTACCAGCGATATCCATTTGACACTTATACAGACCCTCGGAATCACGGGTGCGATAGTGGTTACCACTCCACAAGATGTGGCCCTTGCAGATGCACGCAAAGGGGTGAATATGTTTCTTGATGAAAAGGTAAACGTTCCTCTGTTGGGTTTGGTAGAGAATATGGCGTGGTTTACTCCTGAAGAGCTGCCGGATAATAAGTATTACATCTTCGGAAAAGAGGGCGGAAAACGATTGGCAGAAGAGGTCGGAACCCGACTGCTTGGACAGATACCTCTCGTGCAAAGCATACGTGAGGGAGGAGATAGTGGTGTCCCCATCGCTACGAACCCCGATAGCATCGTCGGCAAGGCGTTTCGGGAATTGGCAGAAAAGGTGGTCGAGAGCATAAAAGTACGCAATAGAACACTGCCTCCGACAGTGAAAGTAGAAGTAACACATAAGTAAAAACACAAACACAAATAGCTTATAGCAATGCAACAAGAACAAGCGCAATTCCGGATAAGTAAGGTGGTGCAGAGCATCAACCCCTCCTTACTTCTCTTCTTGGCGGCTTTGGCTGCTATCATCTTTGCCAATTCGCCTTGGCAATCACAGTATTTCAGTTTTCTGAATAATCCGATCAAAGTAAACATTGGAGATTACGGCCTTTTTGAACATCACGGCAGACCCATGACGCTTCAAGAGTTCGTGAATGATGCTCTTATGGCTATTTTCTTCTTTGTGATAGGTCTGGAGATTAAAATGGAGCTTCTCATAGGACAGCTTTCAAGTGTTCGAAAAGCGATGTTGCCCGTAGTCGCAGCAGCAGGCGGAATGGTAATACCGGTTCTGGTATTCTATGCATTTGTTCACGATGGAGGTATGGCGATGAGAGGTGCAGCGATACCAATGGCTACCGATATAGCTTTTGCTCTTGCTGTTTTAGCGGCAGTCGGAAAGCATGTTCCTCCCAGTCTGAAAGTCTTTTTGATGTCTTTGGCGGTGGTGGACGATATTGGCGGTATCATCATCATAGCTCTTTTCTATAGCGGACAGATACACGTAACCTCTCTGCTTATCGGGCTTGGACTCTTAGTGGTTACTTACATCCTTGGACGTAAAGGGATGGACAAGGCATATATCTACTATCTAATCGGATTTTTTGTCTGGACATTCTTCTTGCACAGCGGTATTCACACCACTATTTCAGGGGTATTATTGGCGCTTACCATACCTTCCAAGTGTACAGTCCGTCTGCCTCAACTCAAAGAGAGTTTATCGGGCTTTGTTCAAGACTTCAACGATAAATACGAGATAGAAGCCGAACGAGCACAAAAGCTTTCGCATCGTCAGCTGGTTCGCCTGCGCCTTTTGGAAAAAAAGGTGGAGCGTTCTATCTCTCCGCTTCAGTTTATCGAGCATGACTTGAGTCCGGTTGTAAGTTATATCATCTTGCCGTTGTTTGCCTTTGTCAATGCCGGTGTAACATTCGGAGGAGTTACGATGACGGACTTGTTGGGACTGCCTATTGCAATATTCTGTGGCCTTTTCATCGGAAAGATGTTCGGTATTTCGCTCTTTACCTATATCCCGAACAAGCTTGGGGTTTTGAAGTATCCGGAAGGGATGACAACACGAAATCTTATAGCAATATCTATCTTCGGAGGGATAGGATTTACGGTTTCGCTCTTTATCGCATCTCTTTCTTACTCTCCCGATACAGCAGAAGGAGTGAATCTGCTCAATCAAGCAAAGATCGGAGTATTCTCCGGTACCATTATCTCTGCACTGGTTGGTTTCTTCGCTTTAAGAGCAACCACAAGACATTTGAAACAATAAAAAAGAACGCCCGATTTGATATTTCAAATCGGGCGTTCTTTTTATATCTGTTGCTTTTCGGGGATTAGTTTATATTCTCAATCATCTCCCTGCATCGTCCAAAGGGTGCTTGTTGTCGCTTGAGCCTGTCTATCAGTTCGGACAGTCTGTACAATGCCTCTTCTCCGGTATTTTGTCTCATATAGAATGGAAGCTTTACCGAAGGTTCGGATGGTAGATGTACAAACTCCCAAGGGTGGAAGTAGATATTGAAGTAGCTTTTGTTCCTGTACGTATAGAGGCAAAGATCGTTGAAGATCTCCATAGGAAGATTATGAAACGAAAGCCAAAAGAGAGGAAAACGAAGGATCGGAGTAACCGAAGCAGGGAGTATGGGCAGCTGATCAGGGGAGATAAATGGGCGTGTCGGTTTGCCCAAATTATTGTATCGTCCCGGCATCCACGTTGGGTTGAGAGAGGAATCGTACTTGTACCCTGCCTGTTTGATGGCATAGCCGGGAACGTTTTGCATCCTCGGCATACGAAATCCCACAACATCGTATCCCGATATCTCTTGCAGTTTTAGTCGAGAGTTTAGAAGATCCTCTATCTTAAAAGAAGAGTGGTAGAAGCCGTGCGAAGCAAGTTCGTGTCCCTCTTGGACGATGCGTTGTATCAGGTTTGGACGTTCCATTGCAAACGTGGCAGTGCAAAAGAAGGTCGCTTTGACCCCTTTCTCTTTGAGCAGATCCAGAACAGCTTCTGTACCACGAGCCGAAATATCTATCTGCTTTTCAAATGAAATGGGACAACCAAACTCTATGGGAGCATCAAACTCCTCTATATCGAAACTTAAGAAAACCATCTTGATTTGAATACTTTAGGCAGAACACGAAGCTCTTTCAGCAGAACTTTCATGCCCATGCGAGATAAAACTACTTCATCTCTTACTTTTGCCGGAACGCCATCTACCTTGAGACCCTTCCGAACAGCTATGGAGATGAACTGTGTATCGAATAGGAAAGAGTCTATGTTCGTCTTCAGGAAAGCCTCTTTCCCCTGTCTGTTAAACCCTTTAAGACCTCCTTGTGTATCTGTGTACGGCAGACCGAGTACCACTCTGTTTATGATATGAGAGCCGTAAGAGAGCAATTTTCTGATAACCGGAAGGCGTTGTTGATAGCTCTTTCTTCTAATGGCTATCACTGCATCCGACCCTGAAAGCAGGCTTTCTATGACATTTACATAAGAGTATGGTTCGAAAGGGAAGTCGTAGTCCGTGTACAGAATAAAATCTGCATCGGACATCTCTACACCGGAACGGAGGGCAAAGCCCTTGCCTCTGTTCTTCTCGTAAGATACATATCTCACACGCCAAGGCAGAGATTCTATCTGCTTTTTCACCTCTTCGCTGTAGTAAGAAAAAGATCCGTCCGGAGATATGATAAGAGAAACCTCCAGCTGCTCAGAGTATTGTTCTGCTATCGCAGAGGTTTGCTCTTGTACTCTTTTCACCCATTCTCCTTTCGGTTTATATGCCGGAAGAATGATGTCTAACTTCTGTTTCTGCATAAAAGTAAAGGCTCAAGGCTCATCCTTCCCCATAAAATCAGGGCAAAGATGACTCCGAGATTGTTGTGGTCAAGTATTATTCTTCTGATTTTGACGGGACATAGCACGTCTATCGGGCAGATGACATAAAAAAAGAAAAAGAGAGCAGTAAAGATTTTATCCGTTCTACTCATGTATCCTTTGGCATAGCCCCAAAGGAGGTATCCCGTCATGCCTATTATATATGTATGTCTTTCGGTCGAGTTGCCCCAAACCATCAGCGTCATCATCACTGTTCCGATAAGCATGGCAGCAAGAGTGGTGCGAGGAATGCCCTTGTCCTTCCTTACGCAGTATGCCACAACAAGAGTAGGCAGAATAGTAGCTGCAAGGAGTATCGGAAGAGTGTACTGGTAGACTTCCGGGAATCCGATCTTTCCGATAAGACGATAAACCACCTCGAAACGTTCGGGAGCTTCTCTTATGGATACCGCATCGAACCACGAACGATAGTAGGGCAGCAGCCCGTCCACTCCCACTCTTATGGCAGGAAGAAGCAGACCCACGGCGGAGAGTAAGATGCCTCGCCCGATATTTTTCCAGAATTGAGGATAAAAGAACAACAGCACTCCGGCAAAAGCGATGTAGACTTTTGTCAGAGCTCCAATCACCAACAGAAGCAGGGCCAAAGTGTATCTCTCTTCTTCCAAAAACTTGTAGATGAACAAGAACATTGCTGTAATGAGAAGATTGAACTGGAACGACATAATGGAAGAGACCATAATCCCCACAAGCAGAAAGAAGACTACCGCCAATCTCTTGTTGTCCCAAATCTTACAGCTATAAAGAGAATAGAAGAAAGCAGAGTAGCTCGTCAGATTCCAAACAGCAGCCCCGAGCCACCACGGCAGGAAGGCAAACGGAGTGAACAGGATGGAAAAGAGCGGACCATAAAGGTATCTGTCCAGATTGTTCCCCGCGACTCCCGTGTGCTCCCATGCGGAGTACGGATTGGTGCCACCCCAAAAGTCTTTAGACCCATAAGCAAAAATCTGAAAGTTGTTTGCCTTAAGGGAAACCAACTCAGTGGTAGAGAAGATCAGGGTGAGAAGCAGCCCGAAAAAGAAGATACTTTCCGGTTGCAGGAGAAAAGCCTTGATGCTCTTTTTCTGTGTCATCTGTTGTCCGATGGTTATTAGAATCTCCACAAAGATACCATTTCCCTCCGAAATCGGCATTTTTACACCTGTTTCCTTTTCTTGACCCTTTTATTTGTTGCTCTGAATAGCTTTCGAGGTTGTTCTAAACCTGTTCGGAGTAGGGAATCAAATCCTGCTTCGTAGAAATCAAGACTTGATTGGTAAGAAACAAGGTGTGATTTTGTCCGATCAAGTTTTGATTTTACTTTTTTGAAAGCCTTAAAGCAGTTTCTATACACGTTTAACCCCAAAATTATGGCGGTATAGAGAAGGTTTTTGCAGTAGGTATGTTGACCGTAAGCCGATGAAAAAAGTGGAAAGAATGTGGCTGTGAGGAGATTTTAGGTAAAGAAGTTGGTTGGTTCAAACAAATTACATATTTTTGTATCGAAATAGAATAACGATTTCAAACACTATAACAAAAAACTATTTATGTATATGTGCTCTGGTAGAATAGCTGGTAGAGTATCCGAAAAAGACCGCACGATAACATTGGTATCGGGTTCACACGAAGATGTGATCTTGAACCTTTGGAATAGCTTTCGGTAACCGACTTCCTGTTTGCAGAGGGCATGTATCAATATTCGAGATACAGAAACATTACTAACATTATTAAAGATATTCAGAGAGGAGGATAGCCGGAAAAAGTTTCCTGTCCAAACGGAGGTTTTGAAGACTTGATCCTATGATAGATTTTGGCAAAGTTTTATGGAAACCATCCCAATATGAGACAGCTGCCGATACGTAAAAAACCACACAGGAAGAGTTTTGCTTTTGTGGCAACCTTAGCAGGCGAATATGACTTCCGGATAAAAGACTCTCTTTTCTTTTTGGATAATCTATGTTTTATCACTTATAAAACTCAGTACAGCTTATGATGACCAGCGAACAGTATGTAGAAAGTCTGAGGAAGATGAATCTTCAGGTCTATTTCATGGGAGAAAAGATAGAAAATCCTGTGGATCACCCAATGATAAGACCTTCAATGAACTCAGTGGCGATGACTTACAAATTGGCAGAAATGGAGGAATACCAACACCTCATGACTGCTACAAGTAATCTCACAGGTAAGCGAGTAAACAGATTTTGCCACCTTCACCAAAGCACGGAAGACCTTAAGAATAAGGTGAAGATGCAGCGTCTATTGGGACAGAAAACAGCTTCGTGCTTCCAGCGTTGCGTGGGTATGGATGCGTTCAACGCAATCTATTCTACAACGTTCGAGATGGATAGAGAGCTGGGAACAGAGTACCACAAACGCTTTGTGAAGTACATGGAGTTCGTTCAAGAGAACGACCTCGTTGTGGATGGCGCAATGACAGACCCTAAGGGAGATAGAAGCCTTTCTCCTTCTCAACAGCCGGATCCGGACCTATACGTTCATATCACTGAGGTACGCCCGGATGGTATCGTGGTAAGAGGTGCCAAAGCTCACCAAACAGGAGCTGTAAACTCCCACGAACACTTGATCATGCCTACAATAGCAATGAAAGCAGAGGATGCAGACTATGCAGTGTCTTTTGCCGTGCCAAGTGATGCGGAAGGCGTGATAATGATATACGGTCGCCAATCTTGCGATACCAGAAAGATGGAACCGGGTGCAGAGATAGACCTTGGTAACTCAGAGTTTGGCGGACATGAAGCTCTCGTGATATTCGATAACGTATTTGTACCGAACGAACGTGTGTTCATGTGCAAGGAATATCAGTATGCAGGTATGATGGTGGAAAGATTTGCCGGCTATCACAGACAATCTTACGGTGGTTGTAAGGTAGGTGTGGGCGACGTGCTTATCGGTGCCGCTGCTCTTGCTGCAGACTACAACGGTGTGCCTAAAGCCACTCATATCAAAGATAAACTTATAGAGATGATCCACCTCAACGAGACACTTTACTCTTGCGGTATAGCTTGCTCGTCCGAAGGTACTCAGATGGATGCAGGTAACTATATGATAGACCTTCTTCTTGCAAACGTATGTAAGCAAAACATTACGAGACTTCCGTACGAGATAGCTCGTTTGGCAGAAGATATTGCAGGTGGTCTTATGGTTACGATGCCTTCTGAACAAGATCTTCGTCACCCTGAACTTGGACCTATCGTTAAGAAATATCTTGTAGGTGCTACAGGTAAGGATACAGAAAACCGTATGCGTATATTGCGTCTGATCGAGAACATTACACTCGGTACAGCTGCAGTGGGATATCGTACAGAGTCTATGCACGGTGCCGGTTCTCCTCAAGCTCAACGCATCATGATTGCAAGACAGGGAGATCTGGAAGCTAAGAAAGAGATGGCTCGCGCTATAGCAAAAGTAGACGTCTCTAAAGATAAGTAAATAGAAATCCATATTAAATGGTAAAGACACTTTTGGCAGAAGAGATCGAACTCGTGCTACGCGACAAGGTTAGCCCTTTGTTGCGTAGTCACGGGGGAGATTTACAGCTCGTCAAAGTAGAAGATCGCACGGTATATGTCCGATTTACCGGAGCGTGTAAGTTTTGTCCCGCAGCAAACGAAACCCTTGAGAAGGTGGTGCAGTCTGCTTTGCGGGAACATCTTTGCTCGGAGGATGTGTATCTCCATCTCGAAAGTGGGGTAAGTGAAGATCTTTGGAATGAGGCCAAGCGAATACTAAGAAAAAACAGCAAAATATGAACAAAGAAGCCCTAACGCCTTTTAAGTCTAAAATTGTAACGGCAGACGAGGCAGTTAAGCACATTCAGAATGGAGATTTTGTAGTGCTTTCTCATGCGGCAGCCGTGCCGCGGTTGTGCGTGGAAGCATTGGAGAGAAATGCAGAGAGATTTAAGGATGTGAAGATCTATCACATGCTTTGTCTTGGTGAAGGGAAGTATATGAGTCCCGAAATGGCTCCGCACTTCAGGCACGTTACGAATTTTGTGGGAGCAAACTCCCGTGCCGCAGTGGCGGAAAACCGTGCAGACTTTATTCCGGCGTTCTTCTATGAAGTACCCAGTATGATGAGAAAGGGTCTTCTTCCCGTAGATGTGGCTATCGTGCAGCTTTCCGCTCCTAATGAGGAGGGGTATTGCAGCTTCGGCATATCTTGCGACTATACAAAACCGGCAGCAGAGGAGGCAAAAATAGTCATAGGTGAGATAAACCCTCAAATGCCTTTTGTCGGAGGAGATAATACCATCCACCTTTCTAAGATAGATTATATCGTGGAGGCGGATTACCCTCTATATACTATTCCACAACCAAAAATCGGTGAAGTCGAGGAGGCAATAGGGAAAAACTGTGCCGAACTCGTACAAGACGGAGATACGCTTCAGTTGGGTATCGGAGCTATACCGGATGCCGTACTTCAGTTTTTGAAGGAAAAGAAAGACCTGGGCATCCACACTGAAATGTTTGCTGACGGTGTCTTAGAACTGGTGAGGAAAGGAGTGATTACGGGAGCAAAGAAAAGTCTGCATCCCGGTAAAATGGTTGCCACTTTCTTGATGGGAACTCAAGATGTGTACGACTTTGTGAATAATAATCCCGATGTGGAGCTCTATTCCGTAGACTATGTGAATGACCCGAGAGTCATAGCACAAAATGATAATATGATAAGTATCAATAGCTGTATAGAGGTAGACCTTATGGGACAAGTGGTCTCGGAGTGCTTAGGCCCTAAACAGTTTAGCGGTACAGGCGGACAGGTCGATTATGTACGTGGTGCAACATGGTCGAAGAACGGAAAGAGCATTATGGCAATGCCTTCCACCGCAAGCAAGGGAACAGCTTCTCGAATAGTTCCTCGTATAGCTGATGGAGCAGCAGTAACCACTCTCAGAAATGATGTAGACTATATCGTTACCGAGTATGGTATAGCTCGCCTGAAAGGAAAATCTCTTCGGGAACGGGCAGAAGCTCTTATCGGTATAGCGCATCCGGATTTCCGTGAGGAGCTTTGGAGCCATTACCACAAACGTTTTGGATGATACTAACATTTCTTATTTATATTCTATTATGCAACTTTTTAAACTGAAGACCACTGTTCATAGCTTTGACTCCTTCAAAGAGTTTGCGCAAGCATTCGAACTTGGAGCTAAAGACTTGGTCATTACTAATGAGTTCTTATATGAACCATTCATGAAAGAGGCTAATCTTCCTTGCCATTTTGTGATGCAGGAGAAGTATGGAGTCGGAGAACCTTCGGATGAAATGATGAATAACATCCTGTCTGACCTTCGTGGCGTAGACTATGACCGGGTGATTGCAATAGGTGGAGGTACTGTGATAGATATCTCTAAGCTGTTTGTGTTGAAAGGAATGACAGATGTTTTGCAAGCATTTGATCGTTCTATTCCTTTGGTTAAAGAGAAAAAACTGGTCATTATCCCTACGACTTGTGGTACAGGTAGCGAGGTTACCAATATCTCAATCGCAGAGATTAAGAGCAGACACACCAAGATGGGATTGGCGGACGACGCTATTCTTGCAGATGATGCCGTTATTATTCCTGAGTTTTTACGTGGTCTGCCATTTAAGTTTTATGCATGTAGTGCAATAGATGCTCTTATCCATGCAATAGAGGCGTACGTTTCACCAAAAGCCACACCATTTACTCGCATCTTCAGTGAAGAAGCTTGGAATATCGTTTTGGATGTTTTCAAAAAGATAAGAGAGCATGGTCCCGAATATCGTTTTGAAAAGATGGGAGAGATGATCATGGCAAGTAACTTCGCGGGAATAGCTTTCGGTAATGCGGGTGTAGGAGCTGTTCATGCTCTTTCTTATCCTTTGGGCGGAAACTATCATGTACCCCATGGAGAAGCAAACTACCAGTTCTTTACAGAAGTCTTCAAAGCATATCAAAAGAAAAATCCTTTTGGGGCAATAGTAGAAGTGAACTGGAAACTCTCTCGTATCCTTGGATGTCAACCGGAAGAGGTTTATCCTTGCTTGGACGAATTGTTAGGTTGTCTTATAGATAAGAAACCTCTCCGTGAGTATGGTATGAAGGATGAAGAGGTAAGAGGTTTTGCGGAAGCTGTCATAAAGACTCAGCAACGTCTTCTTGCCAATAATTATGTGGAGCTATCTGTTGATGAGATAGAAGAGATATACAGAAAACTCTACTGATAATAGGACCTTGAATTGATATAATAGATTAATCACAAACAATAACATATTAAGCAAAAACATGGACATTAAAACTATGGTGCAGCGCGCACGTGTTGCACAGAGGGAGTATGAGCGGAATTTCAATCAAGAAGCCGCAGATAAGGCAGTAAAGACTGCTACGAAAACAATCTATGATAATGCAGAAATGCTCGCACGCATGGCTGTGGATGAAACAGAAATGGGTGTTTACGAACATAAAGTGGCTAAGAATCGTAACAAGTCCAAGGGTGTTTGGTACAATCTTCACGATAAAAAATCCATGGGCATCATTGGAATAGATGAGCGCACAGGATTGATCGAGATTGCTAAGCCTATCGGTGTGATTGCGGGTATTACTCCGATGACGAATCCGATCGTAACACCAATGTCTAAGATTGCTTTCGCTCTCAAGACAAAGAATGCAATCATCATAGCTCCTCACCCAAGAAGTAAAGCTTGTTCGGGTATGGCTGTGAAGTTGATCAAAGAAGCGGTAAAACCTCTTGGCGTGCCTGAAGACCTTATTCAAGTTATAGATGAGCCTTCTATCGAAAAGACTCAAGAGCTTATGGCCACCACAGATGTTGTTGTTGCCACCGGAGGTATGCCTATGGTATATAGTGCTTACTCTTCAGGTAAACCTTCTTTTGGTGTTGGAGCAGGTAACGTTCAAGTTATTTTGGACAGCCATATCGACTTTGACGATGCAGCAGAAAAGGTGATTACAGGTAGAGCATTCGATAATGGTATTATATGTTCGGGCGAACAGTTCTTTGTTTATCCAAAGAACGACAAAGAAGAAGTGCTTGCCGCTTTCCAACGTCATGGCGGATATATCGTTCCGGAAGAAGAAAGAGATGCCGTTGTTGGAGCAATCTTCAAAGATGGTAAGCTTGAGCGGGACATCGTGGGACAGAGCGTAGAGTATATAGCAAAGAAAGCCGGTATAAAAGTTCCTGCAGATGCTCGCGTACTTATCGTTCAGGCTCATGGTATAGCACAAGAGGATGAGATTTGTAAAGAGAAGATGTGTCCTGTACTTGGTTGCTACGGTTATACTTACTTTGAAGAAGGTATAGAGATGATGAAAGCCAACCTTTTCATGGAAGGTAGCGGACACACTGCAGGAGTACACTCTAACAATCAAGCCAACATTATAAAGGTAGGTTCTGAGATTTCTGTATCTCGTGTTATCGTAAATGCTTCTTGTGCTACTACAGCAGGAGGATCCATTCAAAACGGTTTGGCGGTAACCAATACTTTGGGTTGCGGTACTTGGGGAAATAACTCTATTTCAGAGAACTTTACCTACAAGCACATGCTAAACATTACACGTGTGGCTCCTCTTTCTGCCAGAATCCAAGTTCCGACAGACGAAGAGATTTGGGCATAATAGAATAGTCGTTTTATATTTATACTGTGAAGTTCCGGGGCTACCTTTGTCGAAGTAGCCCCGGGTAGCTTTATTACAAAATAGGGCTTTGCAGACGGAGAAAAAGAGTTACACTTGTTCTGAAGAACCATTGTCTTAGATTTTTTTCTTGCAATACGCCACTCCGACAGCCTTATGGTACGGACCTTTTTTACGACTTGAAGAAAGGAATGTATCGGCCACTTCGGAAAGACATAATGTTAAACAAACTAATACAAACAGATTTATGGACTTTTCTCAAACCAAACAAGAACAAATGTTTCTTGAGATGATCCGAGAGTTCGCTCAGAAGGAGGTTCTCCCTCTGGCGGCTGAGATTGACGAACAAGAGCGTTTCCCCATCGAGACGGTAAAGAAGATGGGAGAAATAGGCCTGATGGGTATTCCTATCCCTGTAGAATATGGGGGTGCAGGAGCTACTAATCAGATGTACTCGATGGCAGTGGAAGAATTATCCCGTGTGTGTGCTACTACAGGTGTAGTACTATCTGCCCACACTTCTCTATGTGTAGCTCCTATATACGAACACGGAACAGAGGAGCAGAAAGCCAAGTACCTCCCAAAACTATGCTCGGGAGAGTGGATCGGAGCTTTTGGTCTTACCGAACCGAATGCCGGAACGGATGCTGCAGCTCAACAGACAACAGCGGAAGACAAAGGTGATCACTATGTTCTTAATGGCAACAAAATCTTCATCACAAATGCGGAGTATGCACATGTTTATATCGTATTTGCAATGACAGATAAATCGCAAGGGACAAAAGGTATCACTGCCTTTATTGTTGAAAAAGGCACTCCCGGTTTTTCTATCGGTAAGAAGGAGTTGAAGCTGGGTATCCGTGGTTCTGCAACATGTGAGTTGATATTTGAAAACTGCATCGTTCCGAAAGAAAACCTGTTGGGACGTGTAGGTGGTGGCTTTAAGGTAGCCATGAAGACCCTTGACGGAGGACGTGTAGGTATCGCATCTCAAGCGTTAGGTATAGCTCAGGGAGCTATGGATGAGACCGTAAAGTATACCAAAGAGCGCAAGCAGTTTGGGAAAAGCCTTGCAAAGTTTCAGAACACACAATTTCAGTTGGCAGATTTGCAGTGTCGCATAGATGCAGCAAGACTTCTTGTCCGTCTGGCAAGCTGGAAGAAAGATATGGGCATGCCGTACAGTATGGAGTCTGCAGAGGCTAAGCTTTACGCTGCGGAAACGGCAATGGATATGACTGTAAAAGCCGTTCAATTCCATGGCGGATATGGTTATACACGTGAATATCCTGTAGAACGTATGATGCGTGATGCCAAGATTACCGAGATATATGAAGGAACCAGCGAAGTTCAACGCATGGTTATTGCTGCTAACCTATTAAAATAATCGCCGATCATGAAAATAGTTGTTTGTATAAAGCAAGTACCAAATACTACGGAGATAAAGCTGGATCCGGTAAAGGGAACACTTATCCGTGATGGAGTAGTAAGTATAATGAATCCTGACGATAAGGGAGCTTTGGAACAAGCCCTTCTATTTAAGGATAAATACAATGCGCACGTAACAGTGGTAACCATGGGACCTCCTCAAGCAGAAGCTATTCTGAGAGAAGCGTATGCCATGGGAGCGGACAGAGCCATACTTGTAAGCGATAAGAAGTTTGGTGGAGCGGATACTTTGGCTACCAGCTATACGCTATCAAGAGCGCTATCAAAGATAGAGTGCGATATGATATTTGCAGGTCGTCAGGCGATTGACGGTGATACAGCACAAGTAGGACCTCAGATCGCAGAGCAGATGGATCTGCCACAGATCACCTATGTAGAGCATGTAGATTTTGACGGAAATAAGACCCTTACAGTTCGTAGAGGGACAGAAGAGGGGCACGAAATACTTGAAGTGGATCTTCCATGTATGCTGACATTCCTTGTTTCTGCATACAAGCCACGTTATATGCGCGTAAGAGGTATCATGGAAGCCTTCGATAAGCCGATTGAAGTCTGGGGTATGAACGAAATAGATGTAGATCCTACCCGTATCGGTCTTGCCGGTTCTCCTACGAACGTGAAGCGCTCGTTCACCAAGGGAGCCAAGGCAATGGGTGCTATGCACGAAGATATCACTGCAGAAGAAGCTGCGGATGTGATATTCAATAAGTTGAGAGAGAAATTTATCATCTGATTCCTAACCCCTCATACGAAAGACAATGAATAAAGAACAATATAAAGGAGTAATGGTCTTCGCAGAACAACGCGAAGGAGTCATTCAGAATGTTGCTTACGAGCTGATAGGTAAGGCTCGCGAATTGGCAGAGGCTTTAGGAGAGAAAGTCACAGCACTTTTGTGTGGTTATAATGTTGCCGGTCAGGCGCAGGAACTCATAGCAGCGGGTGCAGATACTGTCCTTATCGTGGACGATAAGCACTTGGAGCATTATGTAACAGAACCGTATGCACAAGCGATAACACACGTTATCAGAGAGAAGATGCCGGAAATCGTACTTCTTGGTGCTACAACCATAGGTCGAGACTTAGGTCCTCGTCTATCGGCTCGTCTACTTACAGGTTTGACAGCAGACTGTACTTCGCTTGAAATAGGAGACGATCGCAATCTGCTCATGACTCGTCCGGCTTTTGGCGGGAATCTTATGGCAACGATCATCAGTAAGAATCATCGTCCACAGATGTCTACCGTTCGTCCGGGCGTTATGAGACGTAAGGCGATGGACTACAATCGTACGGGAGAGGTTAAGAATATTTCTGTTCCGTTCGATGAGTCAAAATTCCGTGTACGTCTCTTGAAGAGAGAGAAGGAAGAGAAAAACATGGTGGATATTACCGAAGCGCACTTTATCGTGTGTGGAGGGCGTGGTGTTGGTACGCATGATGGATTCTCCAAGCTCTCCGAACTTGCCAAGACTATCAATGGAGAGATCGCTTCTTCCCGTGCCATGGTAGACGCCGGTCTTGTCGGACACGAAAGACAAGTAGGACAGACAGGAAAGACTGTTCGCCCCGATGTTTATATGGCGATTGGTGTTTCCGGTGCTATACAGCACTTGGCCGGTATGGAAGAGAGTGAGTATATCATTGCCATAAACAAAGACAAATACGCTCCGATATTCCAAGTGGCGGACTTAGGCGTTGTTGGGGACCTGCATAAAGTGGTTCCGATCCTGACTGCCAAGATAAAATCTGCTCAGCAAGAAAAGAAATAAGCGATAAGTGTTAGTGTTTAACTTGCGACTCCTCCCGGTAGTTCTTTAGGGCTATTCGGGAGGAGTTTTTTCTTGTTCCCATAGCATCAAGGTGGAGAGATTGTAGTGTATTCGAAAGATAGGTAATACTCTTTGAAAACGACCTGTTGAGAAAAGAGTGTAAACCTCTTCTGAAAGTAATGTGATACTTAAAAAAGTTACAAGTCAAGGCTTGTTTATTAAGAATCAAGCTTCGATTTTCAGAAGTCAAAGCTTGGTTCGGAGAAATCCACATTCGATTTATTGTTCTTATTCGGTTAGAACGAGAAAATGAACCTGTTTAGCAGATATTGGAAACGTATACAGATAAAGTTTTTTCCCTAAAGAAGACCTGCTCCCGTTTGCCTTAGAATGGAGTTTCAAATATGTCTAAAAATTAGAGTTGTCTTCTTTAAAAAAAATAGGAGAATAGACCGCTTTATAAAAGTTTTTCCTCCATTGACCGGAGGAATAAAGCTGTAAGAGGGCTTTGATATTATTTGAAAATAAAATCTCTGTTTTTCTAGGAGAACGCTTATTCTTTGAAAGAATTTTTACGACGCTTTTTGATATTTCTTGAGATTCAAATATTGGAGATGAAGAGTAATAAATAATGATGAAATTGCCTTTGTGAAATCCTCGCTCTAATAGTTAATTATTGTTTTTATAAAACTTCTCGATTCTTTTATTTTTAATTTTAATGGCTATGTTGTATTTTATTGAAATGTAGTTGTTTGTGTCGTTTTGTCGCTCTTTCTATTACTTTATGTGCATTTTGTTTGATTTGTGTATTTATTGTTAATGGTAATTAAAGGGATTTGCTTGTTTTATTATTATCAGAATAAGTCATACCTTTGCAGAAAGAGTTGTCTATTTTTGCTCGGTTCTCAATTTAAATGTTTGGGATCGGAAAGGGGGGGAGGTACCCCTTAGGCGGTAAATAGATGTGAGGTTTTAAAGTATGAATTTAATTCAACGCGCTTGCGAGGTATTTTATTTTGTCTGTCATCTTGTGAGGAATCATTCTGCAAGAGACCTCGTGGCAAAGTTACAACTTAATTTATAAACGTTTTATGGTAAGAAAAACACTATTTGGTTTTTTTGTGTTGCTACTTACATTTACAATGTATTCTTGTAGCGATCTGAATTTTCATTTACCTCCGGGCCCCAAAGGAGGAGATGGCAAGTCTGTTTATGAGATTTGGAAAGAACAAGTTGAAAATGGGAAAGTTAATTGGCCAAAGAACAAGGTTTCTATGGCGGACTTTCTTATCTATATTAAGGGAGAAAAAGGAGACAAGGGGGAGAATGGTAAGTCCGCTTATGAGCTTTGGAAAGAGCTTATAGCAAAGGGTAACACTCCTAACCCTCACAACCCTTCAGAAATGTGGCCTTCAGAAAGAAATACAGAGGCCGACTTTTGGGATTTTATTACAGGTCGAGACGGTAACACTCCATACGTTGGTGAAAATGGTAACTGGTGGATCGGAGGAAAAGATACCGGTGTTCTCGCAAGAGGTAGAGATGGTATAGATGGTAAGAATGGTCTATCTGCTTACGAACTTTGGAAGAATGAAGTGTTGAATGGCAAGATTGAGTGGCCAAAAGACAAAGTAGAAATGTCTCACTTCTTCCAATACCTGAAAGGTAAGGACGGCAAAGACGGTAAAGATGGTGTTACTCCACACATCGGTCCTAACGGAAACTGGTGGTTTGGAGATACCGATACCGGAGTTCCTGCAAGAGGTAAAGATGGTAAAGATGGTGTTGCCGGTGTTACTCCACACATTGGAGAAAACGGAAACTGGTGGATCGGCGACAAAGATACCGGCATACCTGCTAAGGGTAAAGATGGTAAAGATGGTGAAAATGGCAAGGATGGCGTTACTCCGCATATTGGAGAGAACGGTAATTGGTGGATTGGCGACAAAGATACCGGAGTCCCTGCCAAGGGTAAAGATGGTGAGGACGGTAAGGATGGAGTTACTCCACACATCGGAGAGAACGGTAATTGGTGGATTGGCGACAAAGATACCGGAGTCCCTGCTAAAGGAAAAGATGGACAGGATGGTAAAGAAGGAAACTCTCCACATATCGGTCCCAATGGTAACTGGTGGATTGGCGACAAAGATACCGGTGTACCTGCAAGAGGAGACAAGGGAGATGATGGCACCAATGGACTAAGTGCATATCAACTATGGGTTGAAGACCTTAAGGCCGGTAAGATAAAAGATCCTGTAACAAATCTTCCATGGCCTCAAGATAAAGATACTCTTGATGACTTCTGGAGATATCTCCGTGGAGCTAAGGGAGACAAAGGAGACAAAGGTGGAGATGGTCAGGATGGGCTGTCTGCTTACGAAGTTTGGAAGCAGATGGTTCTTAAAGGTCAGATAAAAGATCCTAATAATCCTACTCAAAACTGGCCGGATACAAAGGTTGATGAAAATCACTTCTGGGAATTCCTTACAGGAAAGAACGGTACAGATGGTCTTTCTGCTTATGAACTTTGGAAGGAAGAGTTGGAAAAAAGATTTGATGGCCCTAATCCATTGAAGAACTACAGAACCGGCGAAAAGTGGCCGAAAGACAAGAATACAATGGATGACTTCTTCGAATTCTTACGTGGTAAGGATGGTAAAGATGGTAAGGA
>JAUMWS010000127.1:0-2026 GCA_030529525.1 Porphyromonas sp.
TGCAGATGTCTCTTCCCACATTACTCCTGAGAATTTCATCGCAAGTATGAATATAAGTGCCATAACAACACCTAAGGTTATGATACTGCCGGTCAGTCCCTCCCGATACATGACAAGGAAGAAAGTTGCAAATACAATGGCTGATCCAGTTTCATTCTGAAGAACGATGATCAACATCGGTAGCAAAAAGATAAACAGGGCGATAAATACATCTTGTTTGTTGGAAATACTAAATTCGTATCTGGAACACCATTGTGCCAGCATCAAAGCTGTTGTGACTTTGGCAAATTCTGCAGGTTGAAGCCGCATAGTATCCGTTATCACAAGCCATGAGTGAGACCCTTTAATGTCTGGGGCGATAAAGATGGTCGCAACCAACAGAAGTACCATAAATACATAAACCCATGGGGTAAATGCCTTGATAAAAGTGCTGTCTGAAGCCAGGATTAAAACAATGAAAACAAAAGATACCCCTAACCACATAAGCTGAGATCCTGTCCGTCCGTGAAGATCAAATACTCCGGCACTTTGTATGTCGTAGCCAGCAGCATAGATCGTGACCCAACCGAGAAAGACTATCAATAGATACAATACCACTGTAAAGTAATCTAAATTCCTAAAAAGCGATGTTGATTCAACTTTATTCATATTAAAACATCAGAGAATTAGACTGTTTATCATCCTCCTTTCAATATCGATACTCGTCGCAGAGATAGTACCAGTCAGATAGTATTCCATCATCAGTTTTGCAATAGGGACACCAAATGAAGCCCCAAATCCAGCATTTTCTACATAAACACAAATAGCTATTTGAGGATTTTCTCTAGGGGCATACCCCATAAAAGCTGAGTGATCTTTGCCATGGACATTCTCTGCAGTTCCAGTCTTGCCACATACTGATATACCTGGAATGGCAGCCCCTCTACAGGTTCCACCCAAGACAGCCATAGCCATACCCTCATCTATGACATCGAAGACAGATTTAGGGATATGTGTATTCATCTTTTTTATCTTCAAAGAGTCTTGAGGATAATTAGATATTTCCTTTACGATGTGAGGGGTGTAATAATACCCTCTATTGGCTATTATTGCCCCCAAATTGGCTATTTGAAGGGGGGTTGCGAGTATTTCCCCCTGCCCGATAGCTATTGAGATAATACTACTGGAGTTCCACCTACCAGCGTATACCTTGTCATAAACTTTGGAGTTTGGGATATACCCACGTCTTTCTCCGGGTAAGTCGACATTCAATTTGTATCCAAACCCTAGATTGACAATGTTATTCTTCCAATTTTCAAATGCATCTTGAATGGTATGAAAACGTTTATTATCTTCTAAAAGAGCTCTAAGTCCCCAACAGAAGTACGCATTACAAGAGGTCGCCAAAGCCGGCACAAGATTTATCGGAGATCCATGAGGGTGACATGCGGGACGATTACCTAAAAGGGGATAACCATGGTGACAAGAGTATAAGGTTTGTGGAGTTACGACTTTTTCCTTTAGAAAAATGGCACCTTGTGCAGGTTTGAAGGTCGATCCTGGTGGGTAGGTTCCCATTATTGCTCTGTTGTATAATGGCTTATGAGGATCTTGTTCGAGCATCTTATGATTTTGTCCTCTTTCACGCCCTACGAGCAAGGACGGATCGAAGCTTGGGGCCGAGACCAGACAACGAATTTCTCCAGTTGAAGGTTCTATCATCACTATCGCTCCTCTTTTTCCGCTCATTAACTTCTCACCATAGCTCTGTAGATCAATATCGATCGCCAATTTCAGGTCGTGTCCGGAGACAACTTCTTTGTCGTATTTACCATTCTCATAACTTCCCTGTATCCGACCGTGAGCATCTCTTAGGAGTACCGCTACACCTTTCTCCCCTCTCAATAGAGTTTCATATTCTTTCTCAATCCCTGTCCGTCCGGAGTAATCTCCAGGCACGTAGTATGAGTCGTTATCGAGGTCCTTCTGATTAACCTCTCCAGTCGTTCCCAAGACAAGTGCTGCCGAATGATAATTGTAATCCCTG
>JAUMWS010000127.1:2036-2324 GCA_030529525.1 Porphyromonas sp.
CAACGTAGAAGCCTGGAAACTTGTGTAGCTTTTCCTGCAAGAGCCCTACTTCTTCGGGAGTAATTTGGGACATAAACAGCTGTGGCAGATAAGGAGAGAAACTTTTATTCAGTTTTTTATCCTTAATGCTTCTCATTTTTTCCGTGAGATACTCCTTGTCTATCTTTAGGGTATTACAAAGATCTAAGGTATCAAACTCTTTGATTTCCCTTGTGACGACCATGATATTGGCTGTTGATTTATTGTAAACCAACAACTTATTGTTATTATCATAGATCATTCCCCGCG
>JAUMWS010000128.1 GCA_030529525.1 Porphyromonas sp.
GAAATCGTTAGAAACCCCAAACTTCCTACTTGCGCTTAAATCGAACTGGCGTTATATTCGATACAGGTGTACCCGTCCCAAAATTACCCATCTCTATTTTGTTTGTCCGGGTCGTTTTTAGAGCCTCCTTAGTTGTTAAAATCAGAACTTTTTATTAACATATATTTTGTTATGCTGATCAGAGAAAATGGTAAACAAGCATATTCTATCGGTTTAACGGGTTTAATTTTTCAGTAAACAGGTTTAGTGATTTCATTTAACAGGTTTACCGAAATCAGTAAACGTGTTAAGAATTTTTATTTACTGTGTTGATAATGAGGGTGTTGCCGTTTTATTGGCCTCTGAAAGGGGATTGATGGGAATTTGTGTGTATTAATGATTATTTTGTTTTTGCTCTTTGATTTTAAAGTTTATTATGCCACAGAGAGGCGATAGAATGGGCAGAGAGAAAAATTTTTCTCAAATTCGAGATTTTGTTTATCTTATTGTTTTTGAGAGAATTGTGTTTTAGCCAATCCTCTTTTGCTTCAAAACGAAATGCGGGAGTCATCTCCAATGCTCCGATTTTTCAATCTCCATTTTTATATAAAAGTGTCGTTGCAAAAGAAGAAACTTTCTGTTTGAATTTATCCTCTTGTTCTATTGCTCCGAATAGTGTAACTTTGTGAAACTATGAAACGATGTTCTACCATGTATATCCTTATGGCGCTCTTAATGGCTCTGCCCCTATTTGGCAGCGTAGCCTCTGCGCAACAGACAACTGATGAGAAGCTTCCTGAATGGCAAGCCAACTTTAAGCCCGGAGAAGGAGGCCTTAAGCCTCATGCCGGTGTGCTTCCGTTTGCTACAGTGGAGCAGGTAAAAGATTATGATCGAGACGCATCTCCTCTTTTCATGAGCTTGAATGGCAAATGGCATTTTTCTTGGGTTCGCAATCCGGAAAAGGCTCCGAAGGAGTTCTATAAAGAGCAGTACGATGTCTCTAAATGGGATCTTATAAATGTTCCGGGCAACTGGGAAAGACAGGGCTACGGACTTCCCATCTACGTGAACGAAACGTATGAGTTCGATTCGCCGCTTTTCTCTTTTAAGAAGAATCCTCCTTATGTCCCTACGGAAACCAATGAAGTGGGCTCTTATCGTCGCTCATTCTCCCTTCCTTCCGCATGGAAAGGGCAGCGCGTGCTGTTGAGACTCGAAGGTGTCTCTTCTTTCTACTACATCTGGGTCAATGGCAAAAAACTGGGATACGCCACCGACTCCAAGACAGCCACAGAGTGGGATCTTACCGATCTTGTGCGTTTTGGTGAAAAAGAGACCAACACGATAGCACTTGAGGTGTACAGATGGAGCACCGGCTCCTATTTGGAATGTCAGGATATGTGGCGCATCAGTGGGATAGAGCGAGATGTATTTCTCTATTCTACCCCTAAGAGCTATATACAAGACTTCTCTCTGAATGCCTCTTTGGATAAAAAGCAGTACAAGGATGGGGTGTTGGATGTCAATGTAGATCTGTTCAAGGATAAAAGCAGCGTCCTTAACCTATCTTATACACTCCTTGATAAGAGTGGTGCTACTGTTACCTCTGCTTCTTTGAAGGTAAAGGGTAAAGGAACCAAAAAGGTAGCATTCCCCCAAGTGATACTTCCGGAGGTCGAGGCTTGGAGTGCAGAGCATCCTAATCTTTACACTCTATTACTCGAACTGAAAGATAAAGGAGGAAAAACACTGTATAAAACAGGAATGGAGATTGGCTTCCGTACTGTGGAAGTTACGGAAGGTCTGTTGAGAGTAAATGGTAAGCCTATACTTGTAAAAGGGGTAAACCGACACGAACACTCTCAACGTGGACGCACAATGTCTCGTGAAGAGATGCTTCAGGATATACTCCTGATGAAAGAGCATAACATCAATACCGTGAGAAACTCACACTATCCTACCGACCTCTACTGGTATCACCTTTGCAATCAGTATGGTTTGTATGTCATAGACGAAGCAAACATCGAAAGCCATGGTATGGGATACGGAAAAGAGTCTCTTGCTAAAGATGACCGTTGGATGGCTCACCACTTGGAACGTACCGAGAGAATGTATCACAGAACCAAGAATCATCCTTCTGTTGTTATCTGGTCGCTTGGTAACGAAGCCGGTAATGGTGTAAACTTCCAAGCCACTTACCGTTGGCTCAAAGAGAGAGACCACTCTCGTCCGGTACAGTATGAAAGATCCGAAGAGGAGTTCAACACCGATATATATTGC
>JAUMWS010000029.1 GCA_030529525.1 Porphyromonas sp.
TTTTCTGATAATAGCAGAGAGACATTCCATGTAATCGGATTGGAGTTATACTCTTACAAAGAGGAGCTAACCCGCCCTGCTTGGGAGGTGATGCAGGATAGTACCGCAGTGAAAAAGGGTTACAACTGTGTCATGGCTAAGGCTGACTATCTCGGAAGAGAGTGGATAGTGTGGTATACGCCCGATATTCCTTCTCCAACAGGACCGTGGAAACTTTGGGGACTGCCGGGGCTTATTGTCGAGGCGAAAGATAGTGAAGGGCTTTTCTCTTTTGCTCTATCTTCTTTTGCTGCCTCTACTCCGAAAAAGCTATACGGCGACTTCTCGAAGTATAAAGATGCTTGGCCAAGACGGAAAATAGGAAAGAAGAAGCAGGTATTGGAATCTTTTGCTTTTTCTATCTCCGATCCGGTCGGATATCTACACTCTGCAATGCCGGGGAGAATAAAGCGCATAGAGGATAAAGATGGTAGAGAGATCTCCGGAACAGAGCTGCGAACCAAGTTTATATACATAGAGAAGTAACGATATGAAAGCAAAACTGATCTCTCTTTTAGCCGTGTCCTCTGCCCTATTGTTCTGTAAGTCGGGAAATCTGCTGGCACAGAATGATGAGACTTATAAGGCTATCTATCAGACCAGAGGCTCGTACGTTCTCGACACTACGGCTAATAGTGCCCCTGTTTTCGAGACTGTTTTGGAGATTTCGGCCGACAAAAGCTTTTTCCTTGACCGCTGGTTCGAGTTGGGGGACTCTGCTTATCAGAACACATATAGCAGGAGTAAAAATGTGATAGATGCCATCAACGCAAGAGTTGATGCAGCAGGAAAGGGAGAGTTACTCATGGGTGTCAAAACAGATTTTTCGACTAACAGCAGAGAAACATTTCATGCCATTAATGCTATTTTTGCATTCGATTTGTACTCCTATAAGGAAAAGCTTACCCGTCCGTCGTGGGAAATCGTACAAGACAGTACGGCAGTAAAGAACAGCTATAACTGTATCATGGCTAAAACGAACTATCTCGGGAGAGAGTGGATAGTGTGGTACACGCGCGATATCCCCACTCCGACAGGACCGTGGAAGCTTTGGGGACTACCCGGACTTATTGTTGAAGCAAAGGATAGTGAGAATCTTTTCTCGTTTCGTCTGACCTCTTTCTCTGCCGTAAGCAGAGACGAACTCTACGGAGACTTCTCCAAATACAAAGATGTATGGGCACAGAGGCGAGTGGTAAAACGAAAACAGGTATTGGAAAGCCTCTCTTTCTATGTAAGTGATCAGCTGGGATATCTTCGTTCTATTTATCCGGGAGCAAAGGTAACCGCTCATAATGCAGATGGAGAAGTGTCCGGAGAAAGTTTTCGTTGCGACTTTGTCTATCTCGAAAAATGATACAATGAAATGAAAGCAAAGTTTGCTCTTATTTTGACTCTGATCTTCGGCTCCGCTCTCTCCATTTATGGGCAGACTTATGGCTATAGAGCGCACTATCTGTTCCAGAAACACTACAAAATATTTAAGGATAAAAAGCCCGATCCGGAAGAGGTCATTTTGGAGATTATGCCCGATGAAAGCCACTATTACAGCAAGATACTGGCTCGTATGGACTCTGCTATTTGGGTCAAAGTCCGTGATGGAAGAAGCGTAAAAGAGGCTTTGTGGAGTGATGAAAATATCGAAGAAGAGGGAGAACCAATCTATATACGCTCTATCTTTGGTAAGCAACAGCGAGAAGTGTCGTACCGTATACTTGATGAGGAGTACAACTATATGGAAAAGATTGCTCCTCCTGAATGGAAGATCTTAACAGATAGTACCAAAAAGATTGGAGCTTACAGCTGTACGCTTGCATCGGCTTCTTACTTGGGACGAGAGTGGCAAGTGTGGTACACACAAGAGATCCCCTCTTCTGCCGGACCTTGGAAACTATCGGGATTACCGGGTCTGATACTCGAAGCGAAAGATACGGAAGGAGTATTTGAGTTCTCTTTTCTCGGCTTTGAAGAGCAGACAGAAGAGAAGAGTTACACTAAAATCAGACAATCTCTTCTCCCTCACCTTTCCGGAAGAACGGTCTCAAAACGGAAAGCAGAAGAGCTTTACAGAAGTTTTATAGAGGATCCGTTCGGATTCTTAATACAGACCTCTCCAAATGTTAAGATCGTTTCCAATGGAGAACAAATGCTTACACCCACTTGGGAAAAGATGAACTACATACCGCTTGAAAGATGATAAAATCCAAACTAAACCTTCGCCCACTCTATCTTTTTGCCCTGTTTTTTGTAGGCTTTACAGCTATACTTCACGCAGAAAACACCATCTCCGGCTGGGTTAAGGAGAAAGGCAACAACAAGGGAGTGCATCATGTCTCTGTATCCGTCGTATCCGGTGATAATGGGAAAATACTCGGCGGAACATTTACAGACGAAAAGGGATACTTCCAAGTAAGGACGAAAGAAGATGTCAGCAAAGTTAAAGTGGTGATCTTATTCAATCACCTCTCTTATAAGAAGCTGACCAAAACGGATCTCGGATCTGTTCTGAATGGTCAAAGTTTCCTTTTAGAGCCTCGCACGGAGAAGCTGAAAGAGGTGATTGTACACTCCAAGCCTGTGCGTCAGCGTGGAGACACGATCAGTTATTCCGTAAATCAGCTCAAAGCATTGGGCGATCGTTCACTTGAAGATGTCTTAAAGCGGATACCGGGAATGAGTATAGACACTTCCGGAAAGATAAGATATCAGGGAAAAGACCTTAGCAGACTGTATGTTGAAGGGATGGATCTGATGGGCGGACGCTACTCGCAGGTAACGAAGAACCTGACTACGGACGATGTTGCATCGGTTGAATTGCTGGAAAATCACGAGGCAATAAAGATGGATAAAGAGATCTCCAGAAGCAAGGAGACGGCTCTAAACATTCGTCTTACCGAGAAAGCAAAATTGAATTGGATCTACTCTTTAGAGACGGGAGCGGGTATCAACGTAAAGGGAAAGCCACAATACCTGATAGAAGGCTCTGCTTCCTCTTTCGGAAAGAAGTCTCAAACAATGCTTATAGGCAAGGGCAACAACGAAGGTAAAGAGATTATGTCCGAGATGAATCGCTTCGGATTCGATGGAAGTTCTTGGAGTACCATAAGCAGTGGACAGAGTAGAGGAGGAGATCTTTTCGCTACAAGTGCCGAACTTGGCGACAATATCGTGAGAGCCAAAGGTAGAATCAACCAATCTGCAACCGGCTCTGCCAACCATATAAGGAAGTTTTCCGAAGATGCCCAATGGCGCGTAAACTTAAACTATGGCTTTGATAATGCAGACAGACACGCCTTGTACACCACTCTTTTCAGGACTTCTCCGACCGAACAGACCAAGATAGAAGAGGAGAAAACCCTGTCTCACAAGCACCATAAACTCTCTGTCGAGAGCAATTATACGTTCAACGGAAAGTCCAGATATACCAGAGTAAAGACCGAGTTTTCGCTTCTACACAAAGAGTTGCAAGGGGAAAAGATTGCAAACAGGCACCCCTATGACGAGCTGACAAAAGCACCTTCCGGTACACTGTCCAATGATTTTGAATGGAGCAAAAAGTTTGGCAAAGGACGGATAAGGTTTTCGGACAATCTTTTCGGAGCTTATCGTCCGCACTCTCTTGCGCTTCATGCCCCCAACGGACTCTCCGACGGAGCTACGGACATACTTCAAAAGATTGAGACCAAGAGCTTCGGCAATGCCGCTTCTCTCTCCTATTTCTATACGGAAAAAGGTTGGGAGTTGAACCTTGGAGTAAATGCAGACCTCAATAGAGAGGAGCTTTCCAGCTCGCTGACGGGCCTGAAGTTTTCAGGTACTCACCCCACTTCGGGCAGTATTACCTATCAGGAAGCCAAGACAACCCTGACTCCCTCTCTGGCTTGGAACTACAAGTATCTCCGTTTATCCTTTACCCCGGCGGTTACATGGATGCTTGCCTCTTCCGATGAACAAGGCTCGAAAGATAAGCCGATAAAGATCTCTCAGAACGACATTCGGTTCAATCCCTCTTTCTACCTGAAATACGAACCATCTTCAAGATTCTATACCACTTTAGGACTCAGTCGCAGCGAGAGCGACGGCTCTTATCCTCTCTCTCTTTACACCCCTTATCTCTTCCGTGGTATAGGCAGCATCGGGATAGGAGAACCCGCATGGTGGAAGACAAAAGCTTCTTCGGCGTGGCTCTATACCGTCTATAAAGATGTGCTGAACTTCTTCTCTGCTTCGTATAACCTTAGGTATGCCAATCTTTTTTTCCCTCGTAGCTCATCCCATTTCCTCGATGGCGTCTACATCATATCCAAGCCGGACTGGAGGGCGACTCATAGCGAGAGCTTCTCACAATCGCTCTCCGCACAGAAGTCTTTCCGCTCTATCGGGCTTACAACCAACTTAGAGCTGAATCACTCCATATCCAAAGGAAAGATCATACAGCAGGAAAAGGTTTTCAACCATCAGACTCAAAGCCTTTTGGCATCTCCTATGGTAGAATGGCTGGTATCGAGCAAACTGAGCTTTAAGTACAGTGGCAACTACTCTCTCTCCCTCTTCGAACTGAAAGATGGCGGTAAAGAGAGCTCGAAGCAGATCAATATGTATCACTCTTTTTCCATGTATGCACGCCCTACATCCCTATGGACACTGAAAGCGAGTGCCAATATGTACGACAGCAGAAACTCCTCCATAGAAAATGGCAAACGCAAAGGGATTTGGTTCTTTGACGGCGAATCGCAGTATGTATTCCCGTGGGCTACAATGGTACTGACTATTCGGAACTTGGGGCAGAACGATATCTATCGTGTGGAGAGCCAGAACGGGCTCAATGTCCACTCCTCTACCTTCTTCCTCCGTCCGAGTGAGATTTTGCTCTCTTTCAGATGGAACTTGGCTAAGAAATAGCAAGAGCGGAGCGAAAAAAGCAGATCGGTCAATCGCACATCAGCCTCACTTTCAGCTCCGGATAGCTCTCCTCAAGAGCCTCTTTCAGCCCAATAACGTGCCCTGCACCTACTATCACAATGCTTCTCAGGTGAGAATTGTCTCTCATCCGGGAAGCAATGTTTTTTGCCATACGGCTATTCCTTTCGTCCCAATACTTTGTAGCCTCATCGCTGTACGGAGTGGGAGATTTTACGTATCGAAACGAATTGATAAGATGCTTCCTGTGCAGAGAGGCCGGGCTATTGGTATACTTCCCAAGACGACCCAATAGAGCCGGAAGGATAGAGCGGTTGTAGTCTTTCTTTATGAGTCGATCCCCCTCTTTATTATCCCCATTCTTCTCCCCTGCCTTGCGAGTTTGAGACCACGCCTTGTAATACTTCTCCGTACTCCGATGGTCATCCATTGAATAAAGCTCCCTGATATTCATCGCAGCTGCCAGCTTAAAGGAGAGATCCTCATTCTCATTTCCTGCTGCATCTTTTGCCCCTTTCAATCCATGCTTTCGGAGATATTCGTAGTAGAGATGGTTTGCCTGGTCTCTTTTGATAAGATACGCTTCGGAAAGGAAGCTGAAATCTCCCTCTTTCAGCTCTTCCAAAGATAGAGTGTGCAACTGCTCAAATCGCTTCTCATCCACACTCTTTACGTTTCTAAGGGAGTCCGATATACGGAGAAATTGGGGTGTAAAAAATTGCAGACTAACGGTATCGTCCGGGCAGACGAACTCTACATAAACCGCTTGCGGCTCATACTTCATGGCATAGCGGAGCAAAGGCTTATAGCTGTTCTTTACGATGGCAGGCACAGAGTGCATTGTTCCCATAATCAAAACCTCTTTCTCTTGGCTCACCACACTCATCGAAAGAGCAAAAAAGAGAAGTATTCCGATAATTTTTTTCATATTTTGTTTCTGCATTATTCTACACAATAAAGAAATAAACTCTCTATCCATCAAGGTCTAACAGACCCAAAGGTACAAATAAACTCTCTATCCATCAAGGTCTAACAGACCCAAAGGTACAAAAATAGAGACTCCGACAGAAAAAGAGGGAGAGAAAGATCTTTCAATATTCGCTTTCAAAATCTCCTTTATAAGGCAATAAAAACTGCTCTGAAAGTGAACAGATCTACGCTTCAAGGCTTGAATCGTAGAAGTCAAACCTTGAATCCTACAAACCAAGCCTTGAAGTGCAGATAGCAAACCTTGATTTTGAACTTTTAATCTGTTCAGGAATAAAAGTAAACACGTTAAAACCCTCTTGCAAACAGGTTCACATCTTGATACATTCGAGTAAGACAAAACCTCCGCACCGAAACAGTACGGGACATCTGTTCTGTCTTAGTGCAAGATAATGAGCTTGAAAATCTTACCTCCATAATGCCGATTAAAAGTCTTTTGGGATCGCAACCACACTGCACATAGTGTCAAAAAGTTCAAGGCTATACTTACTCGTCAAACCGGGAGTGTTTCAGGAATAATCCCTATATTTGCAACGATGCAATTTTATTTTTCAATACAAATTTCTAAAAAACCACGAGGTTATGAATGCAACAAAACTTATTAAACACTTTTCTTTAGTCGTTTTGGCGATCTTACCTATTCTTTTTGTTTCGTGCGATGTAAATAATCAAACGCCTGATCGTGAACAACTCCTTTTAAGAAATTATGTATGGCAAGGCACAGCCACACACGAAAAAAGCTCCGGAGATGTTACCCTCGTTTTTATGTCGGGCGATTTGACTAAGCTTAACCCTAAGACAACGATAAAAGTTGGGAACGATTCAAAAGCCAATGATAATGTAGAGGAAGGAGTTGTTTATATAACCTATAAAAAAAGACTTACTTGGGAAAGAAAAGGGACCTATAGATTTCAAAATGGAGCGTTAAGCATTATTACTTATCACGACATAGACAAAGAACCTTGGCTCAAAAAGTGGGAGGAGTTTGTGTTCATAAAAAAAGAGTGGACAAAGAACGACTTGTATTTGGTGAATATTAATACTGATGCCGAGATACTTAAGGAATTAACTTTGAGTCCGGTCTCTCAGGAGTAATGGTAAAATCATTGATTATCATTGCATAGAAAGTAAATGAGAGATAAGTGCAAGAGCGCACTTTCAAACTCGAGACTATTCACGTCCGATAGCATAAAAAAAATCACAACTAAAAGGGTTTCCAAGCCCAATTAGTAGTGATTTTTTGCTTTATAAATAAGAGTAATCTCTTAAGGAGAACTCGGTTTTTCTTACATCTAACCGACGTTACTTATGCAAGCTTTATCTTATCACCGAAGTCTTTTCAAAGCTTCTTAGAGATTTGCGCGCTCTATGTCTTTGAAATACTTATATGTACCCACTTTCAGCTCAGCCGTAGCATCTTCATCACAGACAATAATGCCTTTCGGGTGCATCTGTAGTGCAGAGATAGTCCACATCTGATTGATGCTTCCCTCTACCGCATGATAGAGTGCACGTGCCTTGCCTAAGCCATTGACAAGAATGATCACTTCCTTTGCATCCATTACGGTACCTACACCCACTGTTACGGCTGTGGTAGGCACTTTGGAGATATCACCACCAAAGAAACGAGAGTTTGCTGCTATCGTGTCCGATGTCAGTGTCTTCACTCTTGTACGTGAGGTAAGTGAAGATCCCGGTTCGTTGAATGCGATGTGTCCGTCCGGACCTATACCTCCAAGGAAAATATCTACTCCGCCAACCTGCTTCATCTTTGCTTCGTATGCTTCACACTCGGCTTGTATGTCGGGAGCATTACCGTTGAGGATATTGACATTCCCTTTCGGGATGTCTATGTGCGAAAAGAAGTTAGTCCACATAAATGTGTGGTAGCTCTGCTCATGGTCTTGCGGCAGGCCGATGTACTCGTCCATATTAAACGTTACGACATGGCGAAAAGAGACCTTGCCCTCCTTGTGAAGGCGGATAAGGTTCTTATACAAGCCCATAGGCGTGGAGCCGGTAGGTAGTCCCAAAACAAATGGTCGATCTGCAGTAGAAGCAGCATCAGAGATGCGTTTTGCAACATACTCCGCTGCCCAGCATGACATCCGATCATAGTCGGGTTGGATAATAAGTCTCATAAATCTTTTGTATTGGATGGAATATACTTCTGTATCTTATTCGTTCAATAGCTGTTCAGCCAAGCGTTTTCCGAGATCCCACGCTGCTGCGATGTCCGCATCTTTCATCTCCATCTGTATCTCTACGCTGTTGTCTTCAAGTGTCTGCCACTTCATGGTTTCGGCAAACGGCTTGAGGTTTTTCACTGCTGCTCCATTCCATGTATAAGAACCGAAGCAAGCAAAAAGTTTACCCTTTACACCACGGCTTTCAATCATATTCATTGCAGTCTCCACCACCGGATAGAGTCCGTTGTTATATGTCGGGCAACCAAGTACCACAGCCTTATAGCGGAAAACGTTGGAAAGGATATATGACGGATGCATCGTGGAGGCATTGCAAAGAACAACGTTCTTCACTCCATGATGAGCCAATGAGCGTCCTATTACTTCGGCGACCTCTTCGGTGTGTCCGTACATAGAACCGTAGATAATGGTGGCTCCCACTTCCCACTCATCCTTGCTGAGTTTGTTGTAAAGAGCTATGATTTCTTCTGCATACTTTCTCCAAACCGGTCCGTGAGTAGCACAAATGGTTCCGATTTCGAGACCTGCACATTTGGCTATCGCTTTCTGTGTAAACGAACCATACTTTCCTACAATGTTGGAGTAGTAGCGATATACTTCATTATAGAATGCTTTACGGTCTACCTCTTCATCGAAAATACCACCGTCCAACGTACCGAACGAACCGAATGCATCGGCAGAGAACAACACTTTTTCCTTAGAATCGTAAGTGAACATCACTTCGGGCCAGTGCACCATAGGCGCAAAGATGAATTGAAGTTCACGAGATCCGATGTTGAGCTTAGTGCTTTCGTCTACAATCACAACATTATCTGTGATGTCGAAATAACCCCTAAGCATGTCTGCACTCTTCTTATTCACCACGAACTGGATATCCGGGTACTTATGCTTTAAAACACGGATAGAGCCCGAGTGATCCGGCTCCATGTGATCCACGATAAGATAGTGAAGAGGTTCTTCGCCAAGTATTCTATCAAGATTTTGAAGGAATCTGTCCGCATAGCAGATATCTACGGTATCTATCAGTACATTCTTTTCATCCTTTATCAGATAAGAGTTGTACGCTACACCTGCAGGCAGAGGCCACAAATTTTCAAAGAGATGTTTTGTTCTGTCGTTAACGCCAAGATAGTAAGTAGAGTCGTTTACCTTTGGAATGTAATACATTTTGTATCGTAGTTTTTAGTGTTAAATATTATTCTGTTTTGCCTTTTGGCTATACACTATGGAAGCAATCCCCACTATGATAAAAGGAATACTGAGTAGCTGACCCATATTCAGGAGCATGTCTACTTCGAAATCTTCCTGAGGATTCTTCAGGAACTCTATAAAGAAACGAGCGGTAAAGAGGAGGGTCATAAATACTCCGAAGATAAGACCGGTCTTTTTATGAGCGTCACGTTTCCAATAGAGATACATACATATTGCGAATATGATAAGATAAGCAAGAGCTTCGTAGATTTGCGTAGGATGGGACGGGACAGAGAATACAGGCTCTCCTCCATAGATCTCCCCATCGTAAAGATTGGTGATAAAGCGGAATCCCCAAGGAAGATCTGTAGGTCTGCCGTAGATCTCATGGTTCATAAGGTTTCCCGTACGTATCATCGCCGCAACCAATCCGCTCGGCACGGCAAGACGATCGAACGCCCACAGCATACTCTTGTGAGTAACTTTCTTACTATAAAAGTAGATAGCAATGATTATCCCAAGTACGCCTCCGTGACTCGCCAAACCACCTTCCCATGTCTTGATAATCTCCATCGGATTTGCCAGATAGTAGGATGGATTGTAGAACAGAACGTGTCCCAAGCGAGCACCGATAAATGTTCCGAGCACGGTATAAATGGCAAGTTGGTTGAACCATTTCTCAGGCAACTGCTCCTTTTTAAACATTTTATCAAGGATATAGTAGCCGATAACCAAAAGTCCCACAGCAAAGAGCAGACCGTACCAACTCAGTTTAACGCTTCCTAAGGTGAAAATAATAGGATCTGCTTCCCATGTTATGTATGCTGACATACGTTACTCTATTTTTATTTAGACCTTGCAAATTTAGGCATAATATACGAGACGTCCTTACTCTAATATGATATAAGACGATAATCTAAGGCTATCATCCACAGAGAAGAGCGAGGTTTCGTAGAGAGATTTCCATGTCGGGAGCTCTCCTCGGACAAGAATACGCTTGAGAGCGGATGCCTGACGAAATGAAATATACGGATGCCTGCGCACCTCTCCACCTTCAAAAGATGAGATTTTAATGGGAGCGGGAAGTTCTTTCACATAGAGATAGGGCTCTATCCGGCTATATTTTTCTCTATCCATACCGTAGACTTCTTGCAGCTGTTCGGTACAATAGTAATAGCCCCAGAGCAGTTCCCGATACTTCAGGATTCTTTTTGCGAAAGAGGGGCCCACGCCGGGAACACGAACGAGCCGGGCAGAGTCGGCAGTGTTCAGATCTATCTTCTCTCCCGTCTTCATCTTTTCGGGAAGCGGTTCACGCTTGGGCGGTCCGGGATAACGTTTTGTTCGGGCTGTGGTATCCGGTTCTGCGGTGTACAGATTCGGAATCGTGTCCGGGACATTGCTCGTGCTCTCTTGTGCCACAACGGCTCCTTGCGATGCTTCTGACGGATCGGAGTAGATCAGGTAACCGCCAAAGAGGGCGAGGAAAAGAAGCAGAACGATCGTGGCGGTTACGTCCGAACGTTTAAGGTAAAACCAAGCGGGTCTTTTCTTGCTCATGTCTTAATGGCACACTCCGTCTGCGAGACGGACGGTACGGTCTGCTATCTTTGTAAGGGAATCATCGTGTGTTACGATGACGAAGGTGAGTCCTTTCTCTTCTCTCAGTTTAAGGAACAGAGAGTGCAACTCCTCTTTGTGTGCCTTATCCAATGCTCCGGAGGGTTCGTCTGCAAGGATTACGGTAGGATTATTGATAAGAGCGCGCCCGACAGCCACACGTTGTTTTTCCCCGCCACTCAGTGCTGCGGGTTTGTGATGCAGCCGCTCTTCCATGTTGAGGTAGTGCAACAGCTCTTCTGCTCTTGCATACGCTTCTTTCTTGGATACTCCGGCGATGAGGGCGGGTATTGCGACATTCTCAAGTGCGGTGAGTTCGGGCAGAATCTGATGAAACTGAAATACGAATCCGATGTGTTTGTTTCGGAATCTTGCCTGCTCGTCTCCTTTGAGTGCGACCACGTCCGTACCGTTGATATAAACCGAACCGCTATCGGGGTTATCGAGTGTTCCCAGTATCTGTAGCAGGGTTGTTTTTCCGGAGCCGCTGGCTCCCATGACTGCTACGATTTCACGTTCTCGCACTTCTATTGAGACTCCTTTCAATATATGCAGTGCTCCAAAGCTTTTCTCTATCCCTTTGGCGGATATAACGGTCTGACTCATTTGTTTTCTTCTTTTTGGGTTATCGTTTTCACAGCATAATAGGCGGCATAACATCCTGCCACGGCGGGCAGATAAGCCACTGTTCCGTTCACGGATTTCTTGTTGTTTTCGCCGTCGGTTACTTCGAGTGTCTCCTTGTCCGGCAGCTCTTCGGAGTACACGACGGGAAAGGAGACGGAGACACCGAGCTTTCTTAATCTCTTTCGCACGACTCGGGAGAGGGGACAACCGCCTACTTTTTTCATGTCGCCCACTCTCAGCTTCGTCGGGTCGTACTTGGAACCTGCTCCCATGGCGGAGATGAACGGAATGGAACGACGTTGGAGCGAAGCTATCAGGAACACTTTCGGGCTCAATGTATCTATGGCATCTATGACAAAAGTGTAAGGTTCTGCGTCCAGCAGCTCTTCCGTCAGTTCGTCTTTGAGGAATAGCCGGTGGGTCCGGACGACGCATTCGGGAGCGATATCCTCTATGCGCTCTTTCCAGAGATCCACTTTGGACTTTCCGACGGTGGAGCATGTTGCTATGATCTGCCTGTTGCGGTTGCTCTCCTGCACTTCGTCGGAATCCACGATGGTAAGGCGTCCGATTCCGGCTCGTGCCAACATTTCCAATGCGTATCCTCCCACACCTCCTGCGCCCACCACCAATACGTGGGCGTCTCTAAGCCTCTGCATCGCTTCTTCACCCATTAAAAGTAGGGTCCGCTCCTGCCATCCGTAAACGTTCTCAATCATAGGCACAAAAATACGAAAAACGAAGAAGAGAGTGCCATCCTGATTCGAACTTCGAGGCTTCACGCACGGTAACGGGAGGAAAAGGGCTTGGAAGTGTCTGGAATATTATCGGACACAAATCTGTTTGTACATTATTCAAATCTTAAAAGATACTGATTAAAAGTTTGAAATATAGAAATATTCATTTACAATCGAGTTTTCAATCATTAGTTTCGAACTTATCACTCATTTGAAACAAGAGAATTATTGCTTTCCTCACGGCTTCTTTCCGATAAGGGATAAACTCCGAGGCGGTGAGCAAGATATTTGCACGGCATGAGCTGACCCGATCGGGAAGGTTCGGGAGATAAAAAAATCTCGTCGGCAAGCGAAACGAACACTTCTCTCCACCACCTGAAAAAACAAAGATCTGCAAACCGGAAGCCCTGAAGCGTTCCGGATTGCAGACCTGTTTGCGGACAAGGAGCGGCCGACTCTTATCTATGTTCGGACAAAGCTCCCTCTATGTTTTATCTTCCCTTCTTCACCCATTATTTATAGCGCAACCACTGCATCAGGGTCTTGTAAGAAGGCTTTTTGCCATACATCAATATCCCGACACGATATATTCTGGAAGCAAACCAAATAGATCCGAGCGCTGAAGCAATAAGTATCACAACGGATAGTACCAACTGCCACATCGGGGGCTCGAAAGGCAGACGAACCATCATCACCACCGGTGAAGAGAGCGGGAACATGGATCCAAAAACAGTAAGCGGAGCGTCCGGATTGTTCGCGGCATAGAAGCCGAAGTAGAACGCCAAAAGAGAAATGATGGTTACAGGCATCATCAGCTGTTGTCCATCTTCGTCGTTGTCTATCGCCGAGCCGACGGCAGCGTAAAGAGAAGCATAAATCAGATAACCTCCAAGGAAGTAAATGAGAAATGCCACGAAGATGAGCGTGAAGTTGATGCTCTGCAACGGCATCAAGATCTCTTCGATGAAGCCATCCATCATCACACTCTCCTGAGCAGCAGAGATCTGCTTTATCTCCGCAATGGAGGTCGTGAAAGTGTCGAACATGAAGAACTGAAGCAGAACAACTCCCGCAATAAAGACAACTGCCCAAATAAACAGCTGAGTGAAACCGATAAGAAGTGCAGCTATAATCTTGCCCAAAAGAAGCTGGAAAGGCTGCACCGATGAGATGATAACCTCCACGACACGGTTCTTCTTCTCTTCCCGAACAGAAGCAAAGACCATCATCCCGTACATGAAGATGAAGAAGTACATCACGAAATTGGTTATCATACCCAAAGCAGACGCCAAACCGGCAGAAGAAGAGACGCTATCCTCTCCGGACGAAACAGTCTTTGCGGTCTGGATATCGAGACGTACTTTCGTGTCGTCGATGATGCTTTTCAGGTTCGGGATGTCGAATGATGAGATCCTCTCTTCTTGAAGCACCGGTATGAGCTGATCATGAACAAGATCCGCAAGCTCCGACGTAACCTGCTTTTCCGTAAAGATTTTTATCCCTTTGGGATTCTCCAACAAGTCCTCCGAAATAAGCATGTAAGCGTACATCTTTGTTCCATCTGCGTGCTCCTGCTCCAAACTCTTGGAGGTGCTTATGAATCGGAATCCGTTCTTGTTTTGAAGATGAGAGAAATACTTTCCGGGTTGATCCGCAACAAGCACAACCTTCTCTTCATCTGTGGTACTCTTGGTGTTCATCAATATCGCCGGAATAAAACTGATGGCGATAAAGAAGATCGGTGTGAGAATCGTGAAAATAATGAACGACTTCTTGAGTACCTTCTCACGATACTCACGAGATATTATTACTCCTAACTTTTTCATACTTCTGCTGCTGGTTCTGTTTTGGTTACAGTCTCTATGAATATATCCTGTATGGATGGTATGATCTCTTCAAACTTGACAAGCTCACCAAGCGGAAGAAAGTCCGCAATGATCTCATTCACGCTCGCATGATTCGGGTTCAGGACTTCCACTTCCCAAAATCCTGCTCTCTCGTTGCGATGCGTGCTGACACCATAACGCTCCTTAAGAGGCTCCGGAATCTCCAACCCGTTGTTGGCGTAGTAGCTGATGCCATATTTTGATCCCTTGAAACGCTGTTTGATTTCGCTTACAGAGCCCTGAAGCACAAGACGGGATTTATTGATCAGTCCCATATCATCGCACACCTCTTCCACGCTCTGCATATTGTGTGTGGAGAATATAATGGTGTGTCCTTTATCTTTGAATCCAAGGATTTCATCTTTTAGGAGCTTGGCATTAACGGGGTCGAAACCGCTGAAAGGTTCGTCAAAAATAAGCAGCTCCGGCTCATGCAGAACGGTTGCAACGAACTGTACTTTCTGCTGCATCCCTTTGGAAAGCTCCTCCACCTTGCGATTCCACCAAGGCATAATATCGAACTTCTCAAACCAGTCCGTCAGCTTTTTTACGGCATCCTGTCTGGAGAGCCCTTTGAGACGTGCAAGATAAATGGCCTGCTCGCCTACTTTCATCTTACGGAACAGTCCTCTCTCCTCCGGAAGGTATCCGATGTTTTGAGTATCTTCCTGTACCATCTTCCTACCCTTAAACAATACTTCCCCACTATCCGATATCCCGATGCGGTTGAGTATGCGAATAAGAGTAGTCTTACCTGCCCCGTTGGGACCAAGTAAGCCGTAAACCTTTCCCTCTTGCACCTCTATGCTCACATGATCCAGAGCCCGATGTGCGGAAAAGTCCTTTACAATCTCTTTGGTTTCTATGAAAATCATCTGCTGTATATGTTTTGATTGTTTATTTCAGTACGATGTTATTGGGGATGATGACCCGCTCACCCAAACGGTTTGCCATATTATTACGAATGGAGATCCAGCGTTGTATCTCTTTCAGAATCTCTGTACGTCTTTCGATATTCTCCTCCTCGGTCTCCTGCAAGCTCTTCATGAGATTCTCTATTTTCTCTTTAACGTAGTTGAACTTCAAGTTCAAAATCAGCTTATACACCGCTGTTACAAGCTTGTGATCCTCTTCTGACTTCTCTTTGCTCTCACCATGGATTGCACTTAGAGGTCTTTCGTCCGTGATGATGCGAGTACCCAACAAGCGGATATCGTCTTCCGGATGAGAGAGAAGCTGCTTATATATCTGCTCTTTATCCAGATTCGGAATCATCTCTTTGTAGAGCAAACGATAAAAACGGACAAACGCTTCTGAAAAGAAGCCGGTATCTTCAAGCTCGGACAGCTCTCCCTCCACCAGCTCGGATACGGTCGGAGAGTAAAGATCTCCCGATTCGGTCTCAAACTTGATAGGCTCAAGCACCGTAAAAAGATCCTTTAGCAATGCATGCAGCAGGGCAAACTCTCCCGGTTTCAGGTTATGATCTTTTGCAGGAGTCTGTACAAGTCTTTCGGTCTGTCCTTCCTGCTTTGGTGTTTCGTCCTCTTCTTCCACCCTTGTGAGGGCATGCTCCGAATGCTTTTTCTTCTCACTTCTCTTCTCGCTTACGGTAGAGAATGCCACCTCCTCGGATATGCCGGTATGTGCAACGGCTTCTTTAATGTAAAACTCCCGTGTCAGTTCGTCCGGGATAAGAGCTATGGAAGAGAGAACACTGCCGGTCATCTGAACACGCGCCTGTACATCCTGCCCTTTATTACGCATCAGGACATCACTTTTGAATCGGACGAAATCCTGTTCGTTAGCTTCGACATAAGTGCAGAACTCTTCGTAGCTCTTCTCTTTAACAAATGTATCGGGGTCGTGTTCGGGAGGAAGAGTGAGAATCTTTACGTTCATTCCCTGCTCCAGAGCTACATCTATTCCTCGAAGGGCAGCTTTTAGTCCCGGCGCATCACCATCGAAAAAGAGTGTTATGTTGTGAGTAAACCGTTTGACTTTCCGAACCTGAGATTCCGTCAGAGCCGTACCGGAAGATGCAACGACGTGCTTTATTCCTGCCTGATGAAGAGCTAAAACATCCATGTAACCCTCCACGACAAAACACTTATCCTGCTTTCCTATTTCCTGTTTTGCCTGAAACAGCCCATACAATTCGTCTCCCTTGCTGTAGATATCCGTTTCGGGCGAATTGACATACTTGGCTGCTTTCTGAGAAGGTTTGAGTATGCGACCTCCAAAACCGACGACTCCACCGGAAAGCGTGTGTATCGGAAAAATAATCCGACCTTGAAAGCGCTCCCATATACGACCGTCTTCTCCTTTGGTTATAAGGCCTGCTTTGATGAGCGACTCCTCTTTGAGTCCTTTTCTCATCGCCTCTGCATGGAGATATCCTTGCTTGTCGGGAGAAAACCCTATCTGGAACTCCTTCAAGACATCTTCTCCAAAACCTCTCTCTCTAAAGTAGGAAAGACCTATGATGCGCCCTTCTTGCACTTCAAACAGTTCACGTACGAAAAGATCTCGAGCAAAGCTGTTTGCCATAAAGAGAGCTTCTCGCTCGTTTCGGACTTCAAGTTCCTCCGCCGAAAGTTCTCGTTCTACAATCTCTATTCCATACTTCTTGGCAAGGTATCTTATAGCATCGACCCATGAAAGTTGCTCATGCTTCATGATAAAGTTAAGGGGAGAACCTCCCTCCCCACAGCTGAAACACTTGCATATATTCTTGGATGGAGAAACATAGAAAGAGGGGTTACGGTCTTGATGAAAAGGGCACAAACCTATATAGTTCTGTCCACGACGATGCAGAGATACAAAGTCGCTCACCACGTCCACTATCTCTGCTCTGTCCAGAACTTCGTCTACTGTCCTGGAGTCTATCCTATACTTTCCGCCAACACCCTCCATGCCGTCTCAAGATCCTCTTCTGTATCTATGCCTATGGTCGGAATATCTGTCTCTCTACATACGATTCGGAATCCGTTTTGTAACCAACGGAGCTGCTCCAGCATCTCTATACTCTCATACGGAGACTGTGGCAACCCACAGACTGCCTCCAATGCCTCCGGACGATAAGCGTACATTCCCAAATGCTTATAGTAGACTCCCGATAAGTCCGAAGCTATACGTCCCTCCTCATTTCTCGAATATGGAATGGGGAGACGGGAGAAATAAAGAGCATTGTCGGAGAGATCACGCACAACTTTTACCACATTCGGATTTTGAGCCAAATCCGAGACATTCCCCTCCTTAGCCAAATCTATGCAGAGTGTTGCTATCTCTGTCCGGGGCTCTTGAAAGGCACTGCTGAGAAGCTCCAAGTGCTCCTTTGTGACGAAAGGCTCGTCTCCCTGAACATTTATAATAACATCTGCAACAAAACCGCTCTTCTTATACGCTTCAAGACAGCGGTCTGTTCCGCTCTTGTGATCCGGAGATGTCAGAACGGCTTTACCGCCATGAGCTTCCACCACATCCACTATCTCCTGCGAGTCTGTGGCGACAATGGCGATATCTACATACCGACTTGCACGGTTGTAGACATGTACGACTATCGGCAAATCGCCCAATAGCCTTAAAGGCTTTCTGGGCAAACGCTGAGAGCCGATGCGTGCCGGAATTATTGCTATTGTTTTCATCTCACTGCTCCACTTAAAATCCTCTTGCAAAGATAGAGGAAAAAGCGTAGTCGTATACCGCTTTTACTTTCTCAACGCATGTATTGCTTCGGAGGTAGAAGAGAGGATCGGCTCGGTAGATACAGGCGCTCCCACGGCGCTCTTCATCCACTGATTCGGGAGGATACGTCCTACAGAGAACATTCTCTGAACCTCATTTGCCAGATTCTTCTCTCCCATATACTTTTCTATCTGGAAGTTGATGAGATGACCTACGGAATAGTTTGGCAAATAGAGCGGATAGACCAACATGTGCGAGTAGATGCCCAAGAGGGTTTCATCTTTTCCGCCAAGGACGTCTGCATAGTAGCTGTTCCAAATCTCTTTAGCGATATTCAGTACCGCCTCTTTAAGTTCTGCCGGAGTGGCTTTGGGGTTATCGTACATCCACTCCCACACGGCTATATCCACGAGCGAAACGCCCATGATTTCGTAGCAACTCCAAAAATTATCCAATGCAGAGTAGTGTGCATCCTCCTCCGAAACGGTTTGGAGACCGAGCAGCTGTAAATCTTTCAACTGGAACAAGAATGCAAGAGCCTCCGTAAAGCCGGTATTGGGAACACCGTTAAGCATGTAGTAGTCTACGTCATTCATGGAGATCGTTTGCTCTACATTGTGTCCGAACTCATGTATGGCTATATTGTATCCCTTATAGTCCATTCCTTTCTCCCCGATTCTCGTACGAAGTCTTGCAACGTCTCCCCGCATCATGGAGCCCATGGCGTGCCCGGCTCCTCGTGATGGATCTACTACGATCAACGAACAGATACGTTGTGCCTCTTCGGGAGTCCAGCCAAGCTTCACAAGGATATGCGGTAGATCTGCTTTGAGAGCGTCCGGATTGGGATAAAGTTTAGAGGTCATCTTTGTAAGCTCATCCTCCGAGAACGTTCCTCGAGGCTTGAATCCGTCGTACCATATATCAAATGGCTCCAAAGGGCGTCCGACTCTTTCCGAAATGAAAGAAGCCACCTCTTTGACCTGAGGAGATGTCAGCAGACTTATGAAAAGCGACTTAACCTCAGCCAAAGGTATCTCCATATCCCGATCTATGGCTCTATCTATCTGAGTAGGATAGTGAGGATAGTACGGGTCTAACGCTTTTGAGGAACGGAAATTGTTGATCAAAGCTGCGTAACGCTTATCTTCAGAACTTTGAGGAGACACTTCTGTTCCGCCTGCATCCACTATCTTATTGCTATAAGGATCCCATAATAGTTTTTCATTGCCCACTACATTTTCGGGAAGTGTTTGGTCTATGATCCGTTTCATGACCTGATAGATCATGCGCTGTTTGGTAAGCCCCTGCTCTTTGTTAGCATAGTTGGACTTAAGTTCGTCCCTCAATCCCCAGTGCGATATCAGCTTCATATCCTCCGGGAAAAGGCGCTCTCCATTCTCGCCCAACAGGTTTCCCATGACGATATTATACTCTGCGATGTAGGAGTCGTTCTCGGTAAGAATTTTGGATTGCTCCTGTTTGATGGATGCCGGGACACGAGAAATAAACCGGTCTCCCATCCTTGCATAAGCCCACTCACGACGGCTCCAACTCTCGCCCAAAGTGCTCTTCTCTTGAAGTGTATAGAATGGGAAGTTCAGAGCCGTAACGAAAGCTATTTTGCCTGCAAACATATCGTCGTCCAAATGAGCAAATACATCGTAATACCCGAAAAGCATATCCATCTCCGTGGTAGAAGCTCCTGCTACATGCAATGGGAATTTCAAGCGAGAGTCTATCTTATGAAAGTGTCCGGTTATAGTCTCTAAGTTTCTCTCCAGAGTATCATACAGGCGAGAAAGTTCTGCCTCATCTGCCACAAACATTTTCCGACAAAAAGCATCAAACTCCTCTTCCGTTCCATCTTCCGTACGCCATAACGCTGCAGCTTGAAACACGCCACGTTCGATTCTGAATGCAAGAGCTTCTCCATGTGTCGCTTTTAGAGAATCTGTCGTTTTTTGTATCTGTTCCATAGTGATAGAGGTTGCCGACTCTGTCTTATCCGTGCCACACATATTCCGTCCGGCACAAGCTGAAAACAGTAATGCGGAAATCGCAAACAAGATTGCATTTAATCGTCTCATAAATCCTTTAACTAAGTTGGTTGTACTATTTCTTTGAGGCTCTCTTTCGCTAAAAAGAGATTAAAATATTTGTGTAAATATAAAACGTTTTAGGGGAAAGAACAAAGTGAATACTATTCAGAAAAGAAAAGGCTGTAAGGGGAAGATCCTCTTCCGGCATGTACTTTTATATAAAAACAGGGGCATGAAGCCACTTTTCCCAATCAGATGATTTTCTTCTGAAATTGCATTCACATCTCCGAAACAAACAATAAAAACCTAAAGACCAGCAGATTAAAACATTTCTCGGAATTCAGAACTTTTCTCCCTTCGGTCGCTTTCATGCGCCATTTTCGAGTTAATAAACATCAAAATACAGGCGATTAAATGCAAACATATCCTAACAGAAAAATCCACCCCAAAACCGCTCTTGAAAGGACAAAACAGCTAAAACACTATTTATCAACAAAATAGATGAAAAAGTTTAACCCGTTAAT
>JAUMWS010000030.1 GCA_030529525.1 Porphyromonas sp.
AGGTAAGAAAAAATATTTTCGTAGGTACTAAAAAATAAGGGACTCCGAACAACGAAGAAGATAATAGCGAAAACTGAGATCAGAAGCCGTATTCGCCCACTTTTTTGTGCATCATCGGACAAAAGCACAAACCAGGTTGGGAGAAAACAACAAAAAGGTCTCCGAAGAAGCTTGCTCGGCTTTCTTCGGAGACCTTCTGCGTTTCTATTTCCGCCTTTCTTATTAGATTATTCGTATATCTATGCCGGATATCCAGACCTGCTTTCTATCCTGTTTTTCTATCTGTCGGAGAAGATAATTTTTGTCGTATCCTACTTTTCTACGAAATACCCGCTTCCCGTTCACAACGACTGTAACCGGCTTTTTCGTGTCTATCATCTTCGGGGAGATGTTTATTCGAAAAGATTTTACACAAGAAGTCTCAATGCGGAAGGTGTTCTTCTCGTACTCGGCTCTGATCTTTGCAGACTTGCGAGGAAATTGAAAAGCCTTCTCTTCTACTTTTATAGTCTGTAGTACCTCGTTATCATCGTACTTCTGCCACTCTGTTATATCGAAGTTGAGGTCTTTGTGCCAGTCTGCTCTCGGAGCTATGGTATCCATCCGGATATCGGACAACCAATCCACTTCGTTGTACTGCTCATCATCGTACTCCCATGTCAGCTTGGAGGGATAGGGGTTACGCTGTCTCTGTATAAGGTCTTCGAACAGAAGGCGAAAGCAGGGTTCGGACTCGTCAAACATCGGGAACCAGTGAGGGAAACCTTTTGTTCGGACATCTTTATAGTCCGCCCCGAGCTTGCTCATCAGTTCGTTCATGCTGTCGTTCGCATTAGGTGGATAGTAGTAGTCTTGATCCGTGGAGAAGGAGAGGAAAGAGCGGTTGAGAATGTTTTCTGCAAACGTACCGCCGGTGCGAACTTTCGGTAAGGTGTTAAACCCATAGAAGCCCGCAAATATCGTGGGCTGCTTCATCAGGTAAGAGAACGATCCCGTGGCTCCGTTGGAGTGTCCCGATACGAATACTCTGTCGTCGTCTACGTTTAATGCCTTCTTTACTTCCCGTACCATGGACGGAACCATGAAGAATCCTTTGTCCGGCATCATCCAGTTGTACTCCTTGCTTCCCTGCGGAATGAGCAGAATGACGCCGTGCTGATTCGCATACTTCGTGTAGAATCGGTTGAATCCTTCAAGACAGATTTCCGAAGTGAGAAACTCCAAAAGCGAGTTATTTCTTACAGCTCCGTGCAGGACGACAAGTAGCGGATAGCTTTGCTTTGGAGAGTAGTCCGCCGGCAAGTGAACATAGTAAGAGGTGAGTGTGGAGTCGTTTATTCGGAATTTTATGGAGTAGTTCCTCTCCTTTTTGGGTAGATATCCTTTACCGTCCTGCAGGTATTTGTACAGCTCTTGAGAGGAGACAGAGAGGTTCGGAGCTGTATATTCGGATGCGAAAAACTCTTTTTGCGAGAGAGCAAGCCGTTTATCGAACAGAGCTTTTCTTCGCTCTACATCCTTCAGCATTTCGCTCCATCTGGTGTCTCCAATTAGGTTCGGATACTCCTTTTCTATCTCTTTGTCCCAATAAATGGTAGTCCAACCGGGTAGGCCGAAATCATCTTTTTCGCAAGCGTTCATACGATTGATGAGCGAGAAAGCCCGATCTTTCAGATTGAGTCTGCCGGCAAGAACGGAAGCGTGATACAGTCCTTTTACATTTACACTATCGGGATATAGGCGGAAAGCATCATCGAAGAGTTGCATCGCCTTTCTGTATTTGGCGGAGTCTGCATTGTCGTACATCAGTTCGGAAGCTTGTTCTATCAAAACATTATAGCCTTGTTGCCCATGGATTGGAAGTGCGCAGCACAACAGCAGAAGAGTGGCAAACAGTATCTTTATCTTTTTCATATTGTTGGTTTATGAATTAGTGTCTCTTCATCAATCATTCGGGAAGGCGGCTTACAGACTGTTCAGAGCACGTTGAGCCTTTTCGACCATCTCTTTCGTGCCATCTTTCAGCTTCTCTTTATCTATTATCCGGAGAATATCTTCCAACTGCTTTATCCTTGCCGTGTCTCCTTTCTTCACGGCTTCGTCCATCAGAATGTGGTACTTTTCAAACTGTTGGATGCCTTCCGTCAGACACATCCAGCGCACGGACGCATAGTTGTTCGGGTAAACGATGTAAGTGTCTCCCGAAGACCAAGCCGTAAAGCGGGAGTCGTAGTCCGGATCTATCGTCCAGCTGTTGTACGCCCATCGCAGATAACCATCCAGATTTCTACGCAAAGCATACCACGCTATGAAGGAAGATTCGGCAACAGGAGAGAATGTAAACGTGTTGGGGAAGAGAGCCGAACAGCAGGTGTAGTAGGTCGAAATCTTTCCTTCTTCACGTCTTCTGTTTATCACTTCCGGCGTGTATTGTTCGCGGCTCTGCTCATCCACGCAGTAGTCGAAGAGATAAGGCTCGATTTCCGGGTGATAGTTCCCGGCCATGGATATCTTCAGCCCCGGAGCCCTGTCCCGAATAAGCTTGATGGCTTCCTGCATCTGCTCCATGCTTCGCTCGTCCATGGAGATAGTGGTCTTATCCAACCACCCTTTTTCTCTAAGATGCTGCTCGAAGCGAGCGAGAAAGTCTCCCCAACGCTCATTGTACAGCTTCTGTCCCGGAGCAGATCTCCAGTACTGATAGCTGTCGAAACCTTCATCCCAATATCTGAACGAAAGTTTCCATGGAATCATCGAAAAGCAGGAGATCTCCCTGTCGATGCCACAGCTGTGCATAAACTCCACCCACTTGTCGAAGATCTCAAAGTCGTAGATCCACTCTCCGGATGCAGTGCGTTTCCACTCCACCATGCTTCCGAACGCATCGTAGGTCTGCCCATCCCACGGACGATCTATGAGAGTAGCCGTGATAACCTTCTGTCCGGAGCGTGCCAAGCGTTCCATATAAGGGCGCATGGCGGAAAAGTGTTCGGGACTCCAAGGCGTAACCTTGTGTACACGAGCTATGGCATAGGGGTTCTGCCAAAAATCCAAGTGGAACTTCCAGTGACTTGGTTCCGGCAGCAGATGAGCCTTGACATCTATTTTAATCCGCAATCTTTCTATCTGTCTGTTTTCTCTGTACACCATCACCGAGCCTTGATAAAGACCGGGCTTGGCATCGGAAGGGATTGGGATAGAAAGCCACACTCCTCTCTGTTCTCCCTTGGGCAGGAGGAAATAAGGTTTCGGTACGATTCTGTCTGCACTTGGAACACGTCCGTATGCTTCCAGATCGTGCTTCCCGCAGTTGGAAAATCGGTCTGCAATAACCTCATCGACCCATCCGACCTCAATGTCTTTGGCATTGATACGTCCTCCTCGACCCTGAACAGGGGAGAGCTCAACCTTGTAAAGAGCTTCCGGTTGAGTGCTGTTGAGCACGACGAGCTGTGCATAGAGAGTCTCTCCTCTCCATCCCGCCAACGAGATTTCGGTCTGATGCGATGCAATATCAATAGGGCGGTCGAAAGCATAACGTAAGTACTGACTGCCCCAGCGCGCCTGACTGTACACATTGAGTGTGCAAAACAGGGCGAAAAGAATAGTAGTTGTAAATCTGAACATAATTGCGAATTTACGGCTTTTACAGGAGTATCCAATGAGGTAATTCTCAAATTTTTATTTTAATTTTGACTCCTGATTTTTGAGGACAGCAGGTTTGATGCTCTCCTCGAAAGTAAAAGATGAAAAAGCTACCTGACTCTCGCCGGTATGGCGACATATCAATAAACTAACATATCGAACAACTAAAAACTACTGTAACAAGATGAATCTATTAGAAAACATGATGCAGGACTTGAGCCACTTCAATCTGAAAGATGTCGTAGGGGCTTTCGTGATCCTGTTTGTGGCGGTCGATATCATTGGCGCCATACCCATTGTGCTTAGTCTGAAAGACAAAGGACAGACTTTCAGTACCGTAAAGGTGAGCCTCTTCTCCGGAATAATGATGATGGCATTCCTGTTCATAGGCGAGCCTATGCTGAACTTTTTCGGCGTGGATATCTCCTCGTTTGCCGTGGCAGGGGCTATAGTCCTTTTCGTGATGGCGGTGGAGATGATTTTCGGAGTGCAGATCTTTAAGGATGATGGGCCTTCGGGTAGTGCCACAATCGTTCCACTCGTATTTCCCCTCTTTGCAGGAGCAGCAACGTTTACTACCATTCTTACTCTTCAGGCAGATGGCTATGCAGTTACCAATATTGCCATTGCGCTGTTACTGAATGCTCTCATGATCTTCTTGATGCTCCGCTTTGTGGACAGGCTCGAACGCTTCTTTGGGAAGGGTGGTATATACGTGCTTCGGAAGTTTTTCGGCGTAATTCTTCTGGCTATTTCCGTAAAGTTCTTTATGGCTAACATCGTGAAGATTATCGAAACCATAGGAGAGGCTTTGGGTAAATAAAGCATCTCTTTATAGTGGCTGAATGATCTTTTGAAAGGGTATAAAAGTTTCCTTAAACCTTTTCAGAAACAGAAACTAAGGCTTGGTTGGCTGCATTCGTGCTTTGATTGGTACTTCTCAAAGTCCGATTTGTAGCAATCAAGCCTTGATTTTTAGCTCTGAACACTTTTATGGGAAGATTTAGAAGTGTTCGGAAGAGGTTGTAAAGCCTTATTCTCTGAAATAATGACGTGCTATGCGGGAAGATATGGAGGTGATGATCTCGTACGGAATAGTGCCAAGTGTAGAGGATAGACGCTGTAGGGGAAGCTGTTCGTCAAAGATTACCACTTCTTCTCCTTCGGCTACGGAGCAAGCTTGGGTGAGGTCTATTATCATCGCATCCATACAGATATTTCCGACGGTAGGGGCTAATGTGCCATCTTGCAGGAGGACAGACATATTCCCGTTGCCTAATCTTCGGTCTATTCCATCGGCATACCCTATGGGGACAATACCTATCTTACGAGAAGTGTCGGAGGTGGCATGAGTGCCGTAGCCTACGGAGTCTCCTGCCGGAATATCCTTGATCTGCAAAATGATGCTTTTGAGAGAAGCCACGGCACGCAGGGAGGTTTTGAGTTTGCCATCCTCATCGTAAGGGGGGTAACCATAAAGACCGATACCCAAACGAACCATATCCATGCTGTATTGCGGGAAACGAGAGATACCGGCAGAGTTTAGAGCATGCTTGAGAACGCTGTAGCCGAGTGTCTCTTCGAGTTCTTTAGCCCAGTTTTGGAAGATATGAAGCTGGTTCAATGTCTTTTCGTCTGCGGTGATATCGTCTGCCGCAGCAAGGTGGGTGAAGATACTCTTTACCCGCACTCGGTTGGTGGATTTCAACTTCTCCAACAGCATCGTAAACTGTTCGTGAGTGTCGAAACCTAAGCGATGCATTCCCGTATCGAGCTTGATATGAATAGGATAGTGCGTTATACCAAGTCGTTTGCAGCTCTCTATCAGTTTGTCCAGCAGTGTCAGGCTATACACTTCGGGTTCCAGGCTGTGCTTGCACATGTGAGCAAGGGCAGAAGCTTCAGGGTTCATGACCATGATTGGCATTCTTATTCCCTCTTCTCTCAGTTTCACTCCCTCGTCAATGAGAGCCACGGCAAGGTAGTGGCAGTGGTGCGACTCCAACAGCCGTGCTATCTCTACATCTCCGCTTCCGTACCCGAAGGCTTTTACCATGGCGACAAAACGAGTGTCGGAAGGGACAAGAGAGCGGTAGTACTTCAAGTTGTCCAGCAGGGCTGTGAGATTGATGTCCAGAATGCTCTGATGACGCTTGGGATGAAAGAGAGCGGAAATCTTCTCAAACCGAAATGTCCGTGCCCCTTTGAGCAGTATGGTATAGCCTTTCAGGCTCTGAGGGTCGAATGTTTCGAGAAAGTGGTTGGTAGTTGCAAAGCATACAGGAGCCTGAGTCGTTGTCTCGAGCTCCGGTACAAGTTCGGCAAGCTGTTTCCCTACAAATATCAGTTTGTCCGGTGTCATCTTTCGGAGCATATCCGCCACTTGCGACAGAAGAGCCTCACGCAGATGAGGGGCAGACATACCTGCCATATCCGAGAGTATGAGACAGGATGGAGAATTGCTCTTTTCGGAAATCCTCTTTAGCTGTTCCAGTGCAAGTAGAAGAGCAGAGGCATCGTTGTTGTAGGCATCGTCGATGATGATGGTGTCATGGATGCCATTGAAAATCTCAAGGCGCATCTCTACGGCTTCGAGCTGATTCCATATAGGCGCATCCGCAGAGAGAGAAGGCACAAGCTCATCCAGCAAAGCCATCACTGCAGACAGGTTTTCCGGCAGAAGCAGATCGGAAATGGAAGATGGGGGAGTAAGTCTGCTCTTATGATCGGTGTACGAACGACATACGAGTGGAGCAGTTATCTTGGATACCGCTTCCGACAAGACGGCATCCCTGCTGCTGTAGAGAAGCAGATAGGGATGAGAGAGCGTTGCAAGCTTGCACTTCTCTTCCGCTTTCAGAGATAGGGAGGAGAAGTTTTCCTGATGTGCCTCTCCTATGTTTGTGATAAGAACGATGTCGGGAGCTACAATCTCGGCAAGCTTATCCATCTCACCGGGCTTCGATATACCCACTTCTATGAGACAAACATCTGCGTTGGCATCGGCTTGCCACAAGGATAGCGGCACTCCTATCTGGGAGTTGTAGCTGCGAGGAGAGCGGTCTGCATTTACTCTGGCAGCTATAAGGAGTTGGTATAGGTACTCTTTTATCGTGGTCTTGCCGTTGCTCCCGGTTATGGCTACCACTTTGCCCTTGAATGTCCGGCGTCTTTCCGCTCCTATTTTCTGGAGGGCATCAAGGACATTTGGAACAGTCAGAAACTGAGCTTTGGGATATTGTTCCCTTTCTCCAAACTGCCTCTCCACGACAAATGCACGCACTCCGGCATGGTAGAGTTCATCTATATAAAGATGTCCGTCTCCTGTTGGGGTGCTTAGGGCAAAGAATAGAGTGGAAGAGGGGAACGTGAGTTGTCTACTGTCTGTAAGGAGCACTTCTATCTCCCTGTCGTATTCGATATGTCCGATATTAAGGATGGTAGCCAGTTGGGATAGCTTCATGGCAGCGTTGTAAAAGGTGGATAGAGGGTGTCTCGTTCGGTTCGTAAAGATTCAAAGAGCATATAGACCTCTCTCTGATGAGCTTCTCTCCCTTTTTCTGAAGGGGTATGCTTGGCAAGTCTGTACGCCTTGCGCCACTCCTCTGCAAAGGCAAAGCTTGCAGGGTCAAGCATAAATGCTTTGGCTTTTTCCATGATATAGGAGATAGCCAATGATGATGGGTGTGCCATGTCTTCGGCATAGAAGCGATAATCTCTCAGCTCGTCCAACAAAATTTCATAGGACGGGAAGTAGAAGATACGTTCCGGATATCGGAGCCGGAGCTGTTCTATGGCAAGTTGGAGCGTAGCCTTACTGAGCGTATTGGAGTGTATACCGTCTCTGTAGTGGCGTATGGGACTTACGGTTAGCAGTACGCAGAGATCGGGGAACTTCGTCCATAAATTTTGGAGTAGCTCCTCCCAAGTGGCAACAATCTCTTCTATCGTAACCAGACGTCGCTCGAAGAGTTTTTCAGGTTGCTTATGACAGTTGTTCACTACCACGCCATCTTTGTAGTAAACATAGGCTGTCCCCCACGTGGCAACCAGTAGACGGGTGTGTTTCCAGATGATGCTGTTTTGAAAAGAGCGTTCATTGACGGCTGAAGCTAAGGCTTCCGAACTTTCCCCGGATATGCGACTGTGATGCATATAGCTGTAGAAAGAGCCGTCTCGTTCGGTAAACAGCTCCGGATCTGCCTGCTTTCCCTCCAATACGGATAGTATGCCGGATGCAATGCTAAGAGGATTGTACATCGTTCCAAATGGGGAAGGGAATACACGATACCCCCCTTCAAGAAGATATTTGTACATCTCGTCGGCAAAGCAAGAGCCCCATACTTGTATAAGATGTTTATGAGAGTAAAGGTGGGGAAGAGGCTCTATGGGAAATGTCTTGTGGAGTATCATGGCGTGTTTTTAGGTGTTGTACAGGTCTCGATAGAAGTCCATTGCCTCCTTGCACTGTTTCGGAGACAAAGGTGTCCCATAGGCATACACTCCAAGGTCTTTGAGCAGAGCTGCAGAGATAACGTTTCCTCTGTTTTTCTTGTCCTGCTCCATGTAAGAGATAAGTGTATCGTAAACTTTACAGTTGAAAGGAACGACCGGATAGGTATCCCGTATGTAATAACAGACTTTGGTGAGAAGCTCCTGAGGAAAACCGAGCAGTCTGAAGCTCAGATAAAGTTCCATGACAATGCCTGCAGCTACGGCAAAGCCATGCGGAAGCTCTTTTCGATTTTTATGGAGGATGTAAGCCTCCAGAGCGTGTCCGAAAGTATGCCCTAAGTTCAGCATCTGCCGCATTCCATTTTCGTAAGGATCTTCTTCTACTATTCGCTGTTTTGTTGTAATGGAACGGGCTATCAAATCTCCCCACTCTTGTACGGAAAGCGTATCGGGCTGTTGTTCCTCTTTGAGCAACTCTATCAGCGAGCTTCTGCCCTGCTCCAAAAGGGCATGTTTGAGTATCTCAGCCCAGCCGCTAAGCTTTTCTGTTTCCGGAAGAGTGCGGAAAAAGTGTGGTTCCAAAGCCACATAGGAGGAGGGATAAAACGAGCCTATGATATTTTTAGTCCCTTTGAAGTTGAAACCCCTCTTGCCGCCGACGGCTGCATCTACGGCAGCTAAAATCGTTGTGGGAACATTGATACAAGGCAGTCCGCGCTTAAAAGTGGATGCGGCAAAGCCCCCAATATCCAGCAGACAGCCTCCTCCAAGAAGAATGATAAGCGTTTTGCGGGAAAGGTTGAGGTCGTAAAACTTTTCCCACAGCAGAGTTACCGTTTCCAGACTCTTCTGCTGTTCGCCCGGCTCTATGGATATTACTTTTGGAGTGTAAGAGCCAAGATGAGAAAGCAGATGAGGCAGGCAGAACTCTTGGGTGTGTGTATCACAAACAACAACCACGCCATCCGGCCCGATCTCCGATATAATCTGCGGGAGCAGATCTGCCTTATTGTCAAGGCGGATGATGGTGTCCGGTTGGCGTGGTTGCATATCAGTGTATCTGTTTATCGTAGCTGGAGCTCTCCGAGTATGAAGTCTAATGCTTCATCGAGCCCTTGCGGATTTTTACCTCCGGCTGTCGCAAAGTGAGGCTGACCACCGCCTCCTCCTTGAATGAACTTACCGGCAGCTCTTACCAATGCCCCTGCATTGGCTCCCTGATTCACTACGGCATCTCCCAGCATAAGTGTTATGGTGCACTTCTTCTCCTCTTCGGAGTAAGACCCTGCAAGACAAACAAAATTGTCCGTGCCGATTTCCGCTTTTACGGAAAAGGCTATATCCTTGGCGATTTCAGGCTTAAGGTTTTGTTTGATCTGTATCACCTTAACGCCATTGACTACCGGATGATTTTGTGAAAGAAGCTCTTTGATGATTTGTCTCTTGGATACTTCCGCCGCTTCACGGATCTCTTTGCGAAGGGCTTCATCTTCTTCTATCAGCTTATGTATGGCATAAACGACATTTGGAGCGTTGTGGAACAACTCCTGTACGGACTGGAATGTTGTTTGTATACTGTAAAGATAATCTTCCGCATGCTTTGCGGTAACAGCCTCAATACGTCTTATACCTGCCGCAATAGAAGATTCGGAGACAATTCTGAATGTTCCGATGCGTCCCGTAGCAGAGATATGTGTTCCCCCACAAAGCTCTACGCTTTTACCATAACGTATTACACGTACCTCTTCACCGTACTTTTCGCCGAACAGAGCCATGGCTCCCATCGCTTTTGCTTCTGCAATAGGGATATTGCGCATCTCTTCTCTCGAGATGTTTTCACGTATCTTCTCTGTTACTTTACGCTCTACGGTACGAATCTCTTCCTGAGTCATTTTGGAAAAATGAGCGAAGTCGAACCGCAAAACTTCCGAAGATACATAAGAACCTTTTTGCTCTACGTGCGTTCCCAATACCTCTCTTAGTGCATCATGAAGCAGGTGAGTGGCAGTATGGTTACACTCTGTGGCGATACGTTTGGTAACATCTACTTTTAGAGTAAATGGTTGTGAGAGATTTTTCGGAAGCGATTCTACTATATGTATAGGCAGGTTGTTCTCTCTTACCGTATCTTGTATGGTGATAGCCTCTCCATCTTCGGCGCCTATCATTACACCGGTATCTCCCACTTGTCCACCCATCTCTGCATAGAAAGGAGATCTGTCTATTACAACCTGATAGTAGCTCTGCTTCTTCTTTGAAACCTGACGATAGCGAAGGATTCGAGTGTCGGTAGCTTCTGTGAAGTCGTATCCGATAAATTCGGGAGTACCTTCCAGAAGTTCTACCCAATCCTTTGCCTCTATAGCCGCAGCATTACGGGCTCTCTCTTTCTGCTTGCCCATCTCTACGTCAAAGCCTTTCAAGTCCGCTTCCAATCCATGTTCACGGAGAATAAGTTCCGTTAGATCGGTGGGAAATCCGTAACGGTCGTACAATTCAAAGACCTTGGTTCCTTGAAGAGTCTTGTTGTTTTCTGCTTTGAGAGTCTCTATGTATCCTTCGAGAATGTGAATACCTGTCTCGAGAGTTCTTAAGAAGGACTCCTCTTCTTCTTTCATTACTTTCTGTACCAGATCTTGCTGTGCAGACAATTCCGGATAAGCTTTCCCCATAACTTCTATAAGTGTAGGGATCAAAGAGTACATATATGCCTCTTTGCGCTCAAGGAATGTATAGCCATAGCGTACGGCACGACGAAGAATGCGGCGGATTACGTACCCGGCCTTTGCATTGGAAGGAAGTTGTCCGTCCGTAATGGAGAAAGCAATGGTGCGAATATGGTCTGCTATTACACGCATCGCCACATCCGTTTTAGGGTTGCTTCCGTATGGAATTCGGCAATCTGATGCTATCTTTTGAATGATGGGTTGGAAGATATCCGTATCGTAGTTGGATGTTTTGCCTTGAAGAGCCATGCATAGACGTTCAAAGCCCATACCGGTATCTATCACCTTATTGGGAAGAGCATCCAAAGATCCGTCTGCCTTTCTATTGTACTGCATGAAGACGAGGTTCCAGATCTCTATCACCTGTGGATGGTCATGATTAACCAGGCTACGACCCTCTATTTCTTTGCGTTCATTGTCCGGACGAAGGTCTATGTGAATCTCGGAGCAAGGACCGCAAGGACCTGTATCTCCCATTTCCCAGAAGTTATCTTTCTTGTTGCCATCTATGATTCTATCTTCCGAAAGAAACGCTTTCCAGTATGACGCAGCCTCATTGTCTCGCTCAAGATTCTCTTCAGGCGAGCCTTCAAATACGGTAACATATATTCTGTCCTTGTCCAATCCGAGTACATCTACGAGAAACTCCCAAGCCCAAGCTATCGCTTCCTGCTTGAAATAGTTTCCGAAAGACCAGTTACCGAGCATTTCGAACATGGTATGGTGATAGGTGTCGTGTCCTACTTCCTCAAGGTCATTGTGTTTACCGCTTACACGGAGACACTTTTGAGAGTCTGCCACACGAGGATATTTGATAGGAGCATTACCCAATATGATATCCTTAAACTGGTTCATCCCTGCGTTTGTAAACATCAACGTGGGGTCGTCCTTAATAACCATCGGAGCCGATGGCACTATGTGGTGCTCTTTCGATACGAAAAAGTCTAAAAAAGCTTGTCTTATTTCTGCTGATGTGAGCATATTTTGTCTGTTACTTTATGGTATTATATCTTATCTTTTTGCACTTAATCTATTTTCCACAAGCCGCCTGTTGTAATCCATTACAACTGCCGGAAGCATTTTATCTGTTATTGTTGGAGATTGTATCGTGTCTTGTTTCGGCAGCAAGAAAGACTCAAGTTCTATTCTGTTGCGCTCTCCTGTCTGTTCGTTGAGAGAGAATACTCCATCTTTTGATATCAGATTATATTCTCCTCCAAATACTACGGCGTATGAGGTCGAATTGGGATCGAATACATTATGACCATACGAAACAATCTCATCTTGAATACCAAGCAGATAAAGAAGAGACGGATAGACGTCTGCTTGCTGCACTACCTTATTGGTATAAATCCCTTGTGGGAGAGGTTTGCCCGGGATATACCAGATGAGAGGTATGGCAAAACGCCCCACGACGTTAGCGTATGCAGGATCTGCACTTTGAGATGTATGGTCTGCCGTGATTATGAATATCGTTTTATCGAACCATGGTTCGGAGGATGCTTCTTTAAAGAATAGTTTCAGTGCATCATCCGAATAGCCGATCATCCGTTGCAGCTCTACTTTACCCTCCGGATATTTCCCCTTGTCTTCTTTGGGAAGCTTGAAAGGGTGATGGCTGGATAGTGTAAATATCGTGGTAAGCCATGGAGTATTTTGTCTGCTCACTACTGAGGGAAGTGTCGGCAGGAACTTCTTATCCCATATTCCCCATGCATTATCGTAGTCTGCATCGTTATTATACTCTTTCATACCGTGATATCCGGTGTAGCCCATATGGGTAGAGAAAGCATCGAATCCCATAGAACCGTTTGGCGCACCATGCATAAATACCGCCTCTTTGTATCCATGTCTCATGAGGCAACTACCCATCCCGTCTATCTCATTTCCAGAATAGTTGCTTGTTACAAAGTTAAGACCCAGAGCCGGAATACTGGCAACTATAGAAGGCATTGCATCTATAGACTTCACCCCATTTGCAAAAGCATAAGAGAAAGAGAGTGTTGCCGAATCTCGTATGACACTGTCAAGGAATGGAGAAAACCCTTTGCCGTCCGGCTGCAATGCTCCTATATGCTCTTTTGCAAAGCTTTCCAAGATCAAGATCATCACATTGTAATCCTTGTACGAACCGAATAGAGAGTCGCTCTCTCCCAGTGGCGCAGCCTTGTATTTGGCAGAAAAAAGAGCTTCGGCCTCCTCTTTTGGGATATAGTCTATCAGCTTGAGCACTTTCTTGTCTGCTGTTCGTATCATGCAGAAAGGAGTATTCAAGACGAGGTCTCTATCCTTCACCTCTTTCACATAAGCATGTGCATTGAACGGAGAGAGTGGACGCACGCTGTGAACCAGCCCTCCACGTATTCCGACGATGGTAACAAATACCACCACCAATGCCTTTACGGTCGTGGTAATAAATCGCCAAGGAGCAGAGGTGCTTGTCTGACTGTGATACCTTACCCTGCCATAAGCCCATATCAGAAATATGACCATAATTATGGCAATGGAGGTCAGAAGAGGATTTTGCCAAGCCAGACGGAGAACAAGAAAGAACGGACTATCTCCGCCAAACTCTTGAAAAACAGCCGATGTCATCCTTTTCCGGACAAAAGGGAAGTATCCGGCATCCCCCACATTGAGAATGATTGCTGCGATATTCGGTATGAGAAACAGCCATTTCAGCAGGTGATAAGAGACCTTGCTCTCCCTTACCCTGCCGGGGAAATAGCCCAAGAGGATGAATAGAAGCATATAAAGGCTGTTGATGTAGCCCATTGCCGCAATATCGAATCGCTGTCCTCCCAACCAAGCAGTCCATATCTCACCGGCGGAGAGATGCTTGTAGGATGAAAAATTCTGAACGTAGAAGACCAAACGCCCTACGTTAAACATCAACCACGAGAGTAGCAGATGGTAAAAAAAGATCAGGTAGCTATGCCCTGTGATTTTCCTTTTCATTGTATCCGGATGTGCACTTGCAGTCTGTTAGGGTTGTTCCGCTTTTTCTGCTTTTTCGATGATGTAGTCGCACTGCTCTATAAGGGCATCTATGTCTGCCTGTATTTCGATGAGTTTTTGTACGACATTCTTGCCGTCCCTATCCGGTTTTTCGGCAAGTTTTCTCCTGGCAGCTTCCACCGTAAAGCCTTGTTCGTGAACAAGGTGATATATCCTGTCTACCCGCTCTACATCTTTTTTATGGTAGTATCGGGTGCCATTGGGCGACTTTCGTGGGGATACCAGTTTGCACTTTTCCCAGTAACGCAAAACGCTCTCTGTAACACCATACATTCGCGCCAGCTCTCCTATGGAGACACAAATCTTTGTACCGCCATCTTCCTTCCAGTTGATATGTTGTTTTTTGTTACTGAACATTTGCGTTGAAGCCTGATATTTCCTTCTCCTCGGTGAGATTGTGCAGAGCGAGAAAAAGAACTTAAAATCTTAACGCACAAAGATAGCTATTTTTATTCATCTGTATGAGGTTCTTAGGGGGCGAAAATAATACTTTTTTACTCTCTGCCCGGGAAAGAGTTTTGCGATGTTTGGAAATGGCTTTCTCCGGAACTTTTATATAAAAATGGCTCTGTAAGTTTCTGCATAAATAGGGGAGCCGTTTTGGTTTTTCTCTTTGTGGAATTTTTTCTTCTTATTCTAATTTGTTGTGGAATAGCATATTGCCTAAAATCGTGAATTTGGTAATCTTTTCCTCTTGGTCGGTTTTGTGGGCTGTTTTTGAGTTAATAGGAGTTAATTTAATCCCATTCTTCTGTTTAGAATTCTTAATAAAGAAAATGGTCCAAAAAGCTTCTCTTTGATGATGAAATAATATAATTTGTTGGTAATTAGAGTGTTGATTGAAAATTCTAAACACGTTAATGCAATTCGATAAACGGGTTTAATGAAATCGGTAAACGTGTTTACTGAAAAATTAAACAGGTTAAGCGGAAACAAAGAACACCTTTGCCATTTTTTCTTTGATTTTATGGTGAATAGATGTGAATAAAATGAGGTTTTTTAACACTTTGTTCATGCTCTAAAAACAAGCAGAGCGAACAAAATAGAGAGACGGAGAAAAAAGGAGGATGGTTGGGAAGGAATATATAAAAAGAGGGGTTGAAAAAGGGGGAAAACAGGGGAGAGGAGAACGCTTCTATCCTGCAAAAGTATCGGGCAGAAAGTAGTAGAGAATTAAATCGGCATTTCTTCTTTTTAATTCAGGAAATAATACGTAGCTTTGCGAGGAGATCGGGCAGAGGTGTTTTAGTGCCTTTGTCCCTTTTGAATAGCTTATGTCTTATATTAATATTATTAAGTTTCAATGAAAAACCCAGACTGGAGCCAACTTACATTTGGTTATTATCCTACAGACTACAACGTAAGATGCGAGTACAAAGACGGTAAATGGGGAGAGCTGATACTCTCTCAAGATACTAATGTTAACATCCATATGGCATCTTCATGCTTGCACTATGGTCAGGAAGCATTTGAAGGCTTGAAAGCTTTCCGTGGTAAAGATGGCAAGATCCGCCTTTTCCGTCCGGAAGAAAATGCTCGTCGCTTGGCTGCTTCGGCTCATGGCATCATGATGGCTGAGTTCCCGGAAGAAAAATTCCTTGAGGCGGTGAAATTGGTAATCAAGAAGAACGAACACTTTGTGCCTCCCTACGAGAGTGGTGCATCGCTTTATATTCGTCCATTGCTCATCGGTATTGGTCCTTTGGTGGGAGTAAAACCTGCATCGGAATATATGTTCTTGGTGTTCGTTACACCTGTTGGCCCGTACTTTAAGGACGGATTCAAGCCTACTCCGATGGCTATAATGCGTGGCTACGACCGTGCAGCTCCTCTTGGTACAGGCACTATCAAAGTAGGTGGAAACTATGCTGCCAGTCTTAAGGCCGGTCATATCGCTCACGAAAAAGGCTACTCTGCGGTACTCTTCCTTGATGCTAAAGAGAAAAAATATCTTGACGAATGCGGTCCTGCGAACTTCTTCGGAATCAAGAACAATACATACATCACTCCGGACTCTCCTTCTATTCTTCCTTCTATCACGAATAAGAGTCTTTGCCAAATCGCCGAAGATTTGGGCATGAAGGTTGAGCGTCGCCACATTCCGGTGGAAGAGCTCGAAACGTTTGAGGAAGCAGGTGCTTGCGGTACTGCTGCAGTGATCTCTCCAATCTTGAGAGTGGACGACCTTGACGAAAATAAGAGCTACGTCTTCTCTAAAGATGGCAAAGCCGGTCCTATATCCACAAAAATGTATGAAACCCTACGCGGCATCCAATATGGAGACATTGAGGATAAGCACGGCTGGGTAACTATTATAGAATAAACCATAAAATACCACAGACAACAATGATAATAGGTATTCCAAAAGAAATAATGAGTGGCGAGCATCGTGTCTCTGCCACTCCGGATACTGTACGTAAATTCGTGCAAGATGGCTTCCGTGTCCTTTTTGAAGCGGAAGCCGGAGAGGGAGCTCTCTATCACGATGAAGACTACAAGGCTGCGGGTGCTGAAATCCGTACGGATGTTAGATCCATCTACAACGATGCAGACCTTATCTTGAAGGTTAAAGAGCCTCTTTTCAATAACGATCTCAACATCCACGAGGTGGATATGATGAAGCAGGGACAAGTGCTTATCACTTTCATTCACCCTGCATCTCCGGTGAACCATGATATGGTACGAAATCTCGCAAAGCGTGGAGTCATCTCTATCACGCTGGATGGTATTCCTCGTATATCCAGAGCGCAACAGCTCGATGCCCTTACATCCATGAGTACATGTGCGGGATATAAAGGTATTATCATGGCTGCGGACGATATGGTGAAGTTTGTACCTCCTATCTTTTCTGCAGTTGGCTCAATGCCTCCTGCTAAAGCATTGATTATTGGTGTGGGTGTAGCCGGTCTTCAAGCCCTTGCAACAGCTCGCCGTCTCGGTGCTACCACTTACGCTATGGATATTCGCCCTGCTGCTCGTGAACAGGCTACAAGTCTTGGAGCTAAGGTTATCGAAACTTCTGTTCCGGATGAGCTTGGCGTTGGAGAAGGTGGATATGCAAAGCACTTGCCTAACGAATGGTTGCTTAAAGAGAGAGAGGTTATCCGTGAAGCCATCAAGGATATGGATATTGTATTCTTAAGTGCTCTCGTTCCGGGTAAGATCGCCCCTGTACTCATTACCGAAGATATGGTTAAGGGTATGAAACGTGGATCTTGTATCGTAGACATCTCTATCGACCAAGGTGGCAACTGCGAAATAACACCTCCGGGTAAGAAAGAGATTAAGCATGGTGTCGTGCTCAACGGAATCAAGAACATTCCGGGTATGATCCCTCAAGCTTCTACCTATATGTTCTCTGAGAACATGTACCAGATGGTAAAATATTTTGTTCCGGGAGGCAAACTTAATCTCGACATGACGGATCAAGTGGTATCCAGTGCATTGGTAACCAATAACGGAGAAATACTCCACGTCGGAACAAAAGAAGCAATGGGTATTGCATAATCATAAATCTTTTAGAGACCACTCGGAAAGTTCATCCTCACAGGACGGGTTTGCGAGTGGTCTTTTTCTTTTTTATAAAACAGGATAATCAGATCACACTTATTATGAGTCCGCTCGTTCTTGTACTCCTCTTTGTGGTGTCTTCCATAGTTGGGTACCTTATCATTAGCAAGATTCCAAGTCTGCTTCACACGCCACTCATGTCCGGCATGAATGCTCTATCGGGTATTACCATTTTAGGATCCATATCTGTTATTGTGGCATTAAGGGTTTTGCCTCTCAGTTTTGGTGTAACCATCCTTTATATCATTGCATATTCCGCACTCATTCTTGCCACTATCAATATTGTCGGTGGTTTCGGAGTAACGGAAAGAATGCTCGGTTTCTTTAATAAAAAGAAAGGAGGGACGGAAGAATGAATCTCTCTCTCATCCTATCTATCGCCATCTCTATACTTGTAATACTTGGTCTTGTTATGATGACCAAGGTAACCAAGGCAAGGCATGGAAACAGAGTCAGTGCCATGGCTATGTTTTTGGCGGTACTGCTTACGGTTGCTCGTTTCAACTTTGAAGCGCTCGTTCCCATTCTTATCTGTATTCTTATCGGGTCTGTTATCGGTATTTGGTTATCCAAGGCAGTTAAAATGATACAGATGCCACAGCTTGTGGGTCTTCTCAATGGTGTTGGAGGTTTGGCCTCCATGCTTGTGGGTGCTGTCGTGATGACCGGGGCGACTATTGCTTACGATCTTTCGGCATTGGAGCTTCTGACCTTTGGAAACATTACGGCCATGCTTGCTATTCTTATAGGTGCTCTCACTTTTACAGGTAGTTTGGTGGCAGCGGCGAAGCTTCATGGCGTATTCCCCGGCAGGCCTATCGTTATTCCCAGACACCGCTCTGCACTTATGGGAGCGGCAGCCATTATGGCAGTATGTCTTGTTTGGAGTGCTATCGTAGGGGCAGATGTTTTAGTCGGTTCATCTTCCATTGTTTGGATTATCATTGCAATACTTAGTGCCGGACTCTTCGGGCATCTTTTCGCTATCCGTGTAGGTGGAGCTGATATGCCTATTACCATATCTCTACTCAACTCTCTTTCCGGTGTGGCAGGCGGTATTGCCGGTATGGCATTGGGCGATCCTCTTCTCGTTATCGTGGGAGGTATCGTGGGGGCTTCCGGTCTCTTCCTCACACAGATTATGTGTAGAGCGATGAACAGAAGCCTTATGAATATTCTTTTCCCGAAAGATGTTGCTACTCCTGTCGCTCAAAAGAAGCAGGCAGAGCCCGTAAAGGTAGAGAAGCCACAGGCTACTGCACCTTCTTTGGGTCAAATTGTTCAGGGAGCCAAGCGTGTCATTATCGTACCGGGTTATGGTATGGCACTTGCACAAGCGCAGCAACAAGTGGCAGCATTAGCAAATGCTTTCAGAGGTAAAGGCGCAGATGTTAAGTTTGCAATCCACCCTGTTGCCGGTCGTATGCCGGGACATATGAATGTTCTACTCGCTGAGGCAAATGTGGACTATGAAGAACTTTACGAAATGGATCGCATCAACCCTGAGTTTGCAGCAACTGATCTTGTAATCGTAATCGGAGCAAACGATGTGGTGAACCCTGCAGCCCGTGAAGCGGAAGGCACTCCTATCTACGGCATGCCGGTTCTTCTTGCAGACCAAGCCAAGCATATTATTTTCTGTAACTACGACCTCAAGCCGGGTTATGCAGGTGTAGAAAACCCATTGTATAGTAATAAGGAGAAAGTAACAATGCTTCTTGGCGATGCAAAAGATAGTATCGCTAAGGTAGATAAGGCTCTTAACGAAACTATTGAGTCTGCTCCTGCAGAAGCTCCTAAGGCAGAAGCTTCATCTTTTGCTACCGTATTGCAGGCGGCTAAGCGTGTCATCATCATACCGGGTTATGGTATGGCACTTGCACAAGCGCAGCAACAAGTGGCAGCATTGGCAAATGCTTTCAGAGGTAAAGGCGCAGATGTTAAGTTTGCAATCCATCCCGTTGCAGGTCGTATGCCGGGACACATGAATGTTCTACTCGCTGAGGCAAATGTGGACTATGAAGAACTTTACGAAATGGATCGCATCAACCCTGAGTTTGCAGCAACTGATCTTGTAATCGTAATCGGAGCAAACGATGTGGTGAACCCTGCAGCCCGTGAAGCGGAAGGCACTCCTATCTACGGCATGCCGGTTCTTCTTGCAGACCAAGCCAAGCATATTATTTTCTGTAACTACGACCTCAAGCCGGGTTATGCAGGTGTAGAAAACCCATTGTATAGTAATAAGGAGAAAGTAACAATGCTTCTTGGCGATGCTAAAGAGAGCATTGCTAAGATTGACAAGGCTCTTAATGAGGTTGCAGTTGAGGCTCTTGTCTCCGGAAATATCGGCACAGAGCTTTCTCTTGCTTCTCTTCTCAATGATGCACAACGCGTTATCATTGTGCCGGGTTATGGTATGGCTCTTGCACAAGCACAGCAACAGGTGGCGATGTTGGCACAATCTCTGCGCAAGAAAGGGGCTGATGTCCGTTTTGCAATCCATCCGGTTGCCGGTCGTATGCCTGGACACATGAATGTTCTGCTCGCTGAGGCAAATGTGGATTACGACGAACTCTACGAAATGGAGCGCATCAATCCGGACTTTGCTACTACCGATCTTGTTGTAGTTGTCGGAGCGAACGACGTGGTAAACCCTGCGGCTCGTGAGGCAGAAGGCACTCCAATCTATGGTATGCCTATTCTTATGGCAGACCAAGCGAAGCATATTATCTTCTGTAACTACGACCTCAAACCGGGTTATGCCGGGGTAGAGAATCCGCTTTACAGCAACAAAGAAAAAGTACTTATGCTTCTCGGAGATGCTAAAGAGAGCATTGCTAAGATACAAGCAGAATTAGCTTAACTCCTCTACAAGGAGAATAAAATAGAACCCACCGCTGTATGAACCTTTCATACAGCGGTGGTTTTGTTTTATATCCACACTTCTCAAAAGTGGAGAAAAACCATCGGAAAGAACTTTAATAACGTCAGTTCGACGTAAGAAAACGAAGAATGAAACAAACTCACAAACCACATT